>CALUIB010000013.1 GCA_944320595.1 uncultured Muribaculaceae bacterium
GTAAAACTGGGTGTTTGTTTTGCAATCTGCTGATTTTCAGCGTTTGTTGCGGAGAGAGAGGGATTCGAACCCCCGGAGGTGTTACCCTCAACGGTTTTCAAGACCGCCGCAATCGACCACTCTGCCATCTCTCCGAAAGTTTGTGCCGCTTGGTTATGTGCGGCTGATGTCGATTGACGGGTGCAAAGGTAAGCACTTTTTGCGTATTGTGCAAGTGTTTGGCCGATTATTTCACGCCGATTATTTCACGCAATGTCATCATGACGGTTAGTTCCCGGGGGCGGCTGTGGCGGGTGCGTTGTTGCCGCCTCCGCCCACCACGTCGTCATTGGTGATGGTGGTACGGGTCTTTTTCACCGATGCCTTTAGCGAGCCAAAAGTGAAGGATACCGCTACTTGAAACATCCGCTGGGGGTATCGGCTTATTTCCAGTCCTGTATAGTCGCCGTATCGCGTCACGGCCTCGTACTTTTGGTATTTGCCCGAGAACGGGTTCATGGCGAACAGCTGCACGGTGAGGCGGTCGTCCTTGAGGAACGAGCGTTGTAGCCCCAGCATATAGAAGTAACTGGGGCGGGAGTAGCTATACAAGTCCCAGGTGCCGCCGCCGTTGCGGCCACCGCTCAGGCTCAGGCGCAGTTTCCATGGCAGCTCCTGCGAGGCACGGGCGAAGAAGCTCACGCCCCAGCGGCTGTTGTCGAGGCCGAGGTCGTAGTTTTGGTAGCGGTTGTATGTGACTGATGCGTTGACCGACACGTTTGTCTTCGTCGTTGGCATCCACTGGGCATACAGGTTGAGCCAACCGTTGCGCTGGCGGCCGATGTTGCCGTAGGTCTCGTGGCGAGTGTCGCCGTCGGTGTATATGAGCTGGGTGATTTGGTCGTTGCTGAGCAGGCCGCCTAATGTGGCGTTGAGCGTAAGCTTGGGGTGGATATAGGTGTAGGTGGCTTGCAGCGAGTGGTTGCGTGCGCTCACGAGTGACGGGTTGCCCTGTTTCACCTCGGTGGGCGACTCGTTGACGGTGGGGTCGAGGTAGCTTATGCCGGGGCGGTTGATGCGCGTGGAGAAGTTGAGCCGCAAGTTATTTTTGTCGTCAAGCCGGTAGCCTACGCTAAGCGTTGGCACAAGGTCGTTGAGGTTCTTGCCCATGAATGGCGAGTTGCCGGTGCGGTAGTCGGCCGTCATGCGGGCAAACTCGTAGCGCAGACCCGCACGAGCCATCCACGGCCCCGACGAGAACGAGTATTCGCCATAGGCTGCGCCCACGTGGGTGCGGTGCATGAAGTCGAGCGGCACGGGTGCCTGCTCGTCTTGCCGGGTGCTGCTTGCGCTGTGGTTGCGGCGGAAGATGTATTTTGCGCCCACGTCGAGCTTGTGCTTGTCGCCGAAGGGGCGGGTGTAGTCGAGCTGGAAGGTGTGTTCCCACATCTTTTGGTCGGAGTCGTAGATGTAGCGTGTGTAGTCGAATTGTGGATTAACGAGGTCTTCGTAACGAGAGTCATATACAGAGCCCGTGCCGGATGCCGATAGCAGGTAGGAGAAGTTCAGTGCCTCGCCCTTGCGATGTGTGAGGTGCTGGTAGTCGAGCCGTCCGCTTACGTTGAAGTAGTTGTATTGCTGCCCGTCATCGAACCGCTGCACGTAGGAATATAGCGAGTTGCCGGCCTGGTCGAACATCTGTGTGGAGTTGGCCCCATGTTGGTCGATGCCGAGCGCGTAGCCGCTGAACGAGGCTGTGACAAGGTTAAGCGTGTCGATTTCGTAGCTCAGGTCGAGCGAGGCAAAGTGCAAGTTCCCTTGATTATTCATCCAGATGCTGCCGGTTTCGTGGTTGCCAGTTTCACGGTATGTGAACGAGCGGTCGTTGTATTGCTTTATGTCGCCGCCGATGTTGACATACGAGTAGTTGACGCTTGCCGTCAGCTTGTCGTTGAGGCTTGTGGTGAGATACAGGTTGCTTCCCGGTTGCCCCAGGGTGTTGTATTGCGCGTAAAGCGAGCCCATTATGCCGTCGATGCGGCTGTCGGACTTCATCACGATGTTGAGAATGCCGTTCACCCCCTCGGCATCGTATTTTACACCCGGCTCGGTGATGACTTCGATTTTTTCCACCATGTTGGCCGGGATTGACTTGAGCACCTGCGACGGGTTGCCCGATAGCGTATTGTCGGGTCGCCCGTTCTTATATATCTTGAAGTCGCTGCTGCCGTTCACCTTTATGTTGTCTTGCCCGTCAACGGTAACCATTGGTACTTTTTTCAGCATTTCGAGTATGGAATTGGCCTTTGCGTCCTCGTCGGAGGCCACGTCGTAGCTAAGGCGGTCGATTTCGGCTGTCACGAGCGGTTTTTGCGCCACCACTTCCACCTCGCCCAGCACGTTGTCGGCCACGATGGCCACCATCCGCCCCATCTCGGCGTGTGGGGCGGCATTGCTCACTTCAAAGTCGCGGCGTATCTCCTTCTTTCCCACCGATGCCACCGACAGTCGGTAGTTGCCGGCTCGGGTCAGCCTTTGGCTGAATGTGCCGTCGATGGAGGTCACGCCCATAGTCACGGCACGGGTGGTGTCGGCGGCTGCGTATATGCGTATTGTGGCGTATGGCTCGCCTGTGCCGGTGCTATCGACCACCGTGCCGCTCACCGAGTATTGGGCAAGGGCGATGATGGTTCCGGCAATGGCTGCTGCTGCGGTCGATGCAAATCGTTTTATGTCAAGCATAATGTGCGTGTTTAATCATTTCTGTGCCTTAGATGTGGTTCAATTGCCTGAAAGTTGCATGGCGGCAGAGTTTTTCTTAATTATCAGCAGCAAAAAAGTCAGAAAATAGGGTAGGGGTAGGTGATGTTCCACAAGAAAAGTGGGTGTCCGGGCATGGAGGTGCCTGCACGGCAGCGGTCGCGTTGCTCGATTACGTGAGCGAAGCCGTCAACTGTGAGGCGGCCTGTGCCGACCTCGACAAGGGTTCCGACAATGGCTCGCACCATGTTGCGCAGGAAACGGTCGGCGGTGATGGTGAACACCATCTGCCCCCCCTCGGGTTCCCAGCGTGCGTGCGTGACGGCGCAGTTGTTGGTCTTCACGTCGGTGTGCAGTTTGCTGAAACTGGTGAAGTCGGTGTAGCGTGGCAGCAGTGCTGCGGCCTCGTTCATCAGGTCGAAGTCGATTTTAGGTGGCAGCTGCCAACTAAGCGGATATAGGAACGGCGACTTGCCGCGGTGCGTGAAATACTTGTAGGTGCGCGATGTGGCATCGAACCGCGCATGGGCATCGGCGGCCACCGGGAAGATGGTGTGGATGGCTATGTCGCGGCCCAGCAGGCTATTGAGGCTGCGCACAAGCCGCCCGGTGTCGGGCAGCACGGAGTCGCAGTCGAAGTGCGCCACCATCATGGCGGCGTTCACCCCGGTGTCGGTGCGGCCCGCGCCGGTTATGGCTATGGGTGTGCGCAGTACCGTGGCCATTGCGCGTTCTATGGTTTCCTGCACTGTCTCGGCATTGGGCTGCGTTTGCCAGCCGTGAAATCCCGCGCCGCGGTATGACAAGCGAATGAAGTACCTCACGGCTCAGGGTGCGTTAATCTTTTTCAAGGTAAGTGTAGCCATACAGCCCCGAGCGGTAGTTGCTCAGGAACTCGCGCCCCTCCTCGGGTGTTATCTTCCCTTGTTTCATGGAGCGAGTGACCCACGTCTCGACGTTGCGCACAAGCCGCTTGGGGTTGAACTGCACGTAGTCGAGCACCTCGGCCACGGTCTCGCCGTCGATTACCTGGTCGATGTCGTAGTGGTCCTTATATACGCTTATGTGCACGGCGTTGGTGTCGCCAAAGAGGTTGTGCATGTCGCCAAGTATCTCCTGATATGCCCCCACGAGGAACACGCCGAAGTAGTAAGGCTCGTCGGGTTTTACTGTGTGCACAGGCAACGACGTGGAGGTGCCGTGCATCGATATGAAATTGGCTATCTTGCCGTCGCTGTCGCAAGTGATGTCTTGGATTGAGGCCATCTTGGTGGGGCGTTCGTCGAGCCGAGCTATGGGCATTATGGGGAATACCTGGTCGATGGCCCAGGAGTCGGGCAGCGACTGGAACAGCGAGAAGTTGCAGAAGTATTTTTCGGGCAGCATGCGGGCCACCTTCCGCAGCTCCTCGGGGGCGTGCTTCATGTCGGCGGCGAGTTCGCTCACGTCGCGGGCAATCGACCAGAACAGTTTTTCAATCATTGCCCGTGTGCGCAGGTCAAGCAGCCCGAGGCTGAACAGGTCGAGTGCCTCTTCCTTTATTTGCAGGGCATCGTGCCAGCTCTCGAACAGGCGCGGCTGGTTGATGCGGTCCCAGATGTCGTATAGCTCGCGAGCCAGTTCGTGGTCGGTTTCGCTTATCTTGTCGGTGTTTTCGTCCCATTGCGGCAGGCAGGTGGTTTGCAGCACCTCGAACACCAGCACCGAGTGGTGCGCGGTGAGCGAACGGCCCGACTCGGTGATAATGTTAGGCTGCTTCAGCCCGTTCTTCTCGCATGCATCCACAAGAGCCGACACCGAGTCGTTCACATATTCCTGTATGCTGTAGTTCATGCTGCTTTCGCTTGCGCTGCTGCGAGTGCCGTCGTAGTCCACGCCCAGTCCGCCGCCTATGTCAACGAAGTCGATGCTGAATCCCATCTTCGACAGCTGCACGTAGAATTGCATGGCCTCGCGCAGGGCGTTCTTTATGCGGCGTATCTTGGTGATTTGGCTGCCTATGTGGAAGTGTATCAGTTTCAGGCAGTCGGTCATTTTGTTCTTTTCGAGAATGTCGATGGACGCAAGCAGTTCGCTTGAGTTGAGGCCGAACTTGCTTTGGTCTCCGCCCGATTCTTCCCATTTTCCGCTGCCCGAGTTTGAAAGTTTTATGCGCACGCCTATGTTGGGGCGCATCTTCAGCCGTTTCGATATTTCGGCGATGAGCTGTAGCTCGTTCAGCTTTTCCACCACGAGTATTATCTTGCGGCCCATTTTCTGTGCCAGCAAGGCTAGCTCCACGTAGTTCTCGTCCTTGTATCCGTTGCATATGATTAGCGAGTTTTCGGCTGCGCTGATGGCGAGCACGGCGTGCAGCTCGGGCTTTGAGCCGGCCTCAAGGCCAATCTTGAACTTTGTGCCGTGGCTCACGATTTCCTCCACCACCTGCTTCATCTGGTTCACCTTTATGGGGTAGATGATGAAGTTTTCGGCCTGGTAGTGGTATTCTTCGGCGGCCTGTTTGAAGCATCGCGAGATTTTTTCGATGCGGTTGTCGAGAATGTCGGGGAAACGCAGCAGCACCGGCGCGGTGATGTCGCGCACCTGCAATTCGTCCATAATCTCCTTCAAGTCAACGGCCACGCAATCCTCCTTGGGAGTTACCTCCACGTGGCCTTTGTCGTTGATTGAAAAGTATTTCAGCCCCCATCCGTTGATGTTGTAAAGCTCTGCGCTGTCTTCAATGCGCCATTTTCTCATGCTCGTAATCGTGTGCTTTTAATTGTGAATAAATACATTTATGCTGCGGCGGCAGCAAAATCGCCGAGCAAAATTAATGATATTTTATCTATTTGCTATTATATAAGCCACATAAATTTAGTATCTTTGTGGCAAAATAAGCACTGGGGTGCGCTCGGCGTGCCTGCCGTGCCAAGTTTTGAGGAACACAAATATTAAGTCACATTTATAAACTTAACTGAAATGGTAAATTACAAGGATCTCGGCCTGGTTAACACCCGTGAGATGTTTGCCAAGGCTATCAAAGGCGGTTATGCAATCCCGGCTTTCAACTTCAACAACATGGAGCAATTGCAAGCCATCATCAAGGCAGCTGCCGAAACCAAGTCTCCGGTGATACTTCAAGTGTCGAAGGGCGCTCGCAACTATGCCAACGCTACATTGCTGCGCTACATGGCCGAAGGTGCCGTTGAATATGCAAAGGAACTGGGTTGGGAACATCCGCAAATCGTTCTTCACCTCGACCATGGTGACAGCTTCGAGCTTTGCAAGTCGTGCGTTGACAGCGGTTTCTCGTCGGTGATGATTGACGGTTCGCACCTTCCCTACGAAGAGAACGTGGCTCTGACCAAGAAAGTTGTGGAATATGCACACCAGTTCGACGTTACTGTAGAAGGTGAGCTTGGCGTGCTTGCTGGCGTTGAAGACGAAGTTCAAGCCGAGCACCACACCTACACCAACCCTGAGGAGGTTATCGACTTCGCTACTCGCACAGGTTGCGACAGCCTTGCCATCTCGATTGGTACTTCTCACGGTGCTTACAAGTTCAAGCCCGAGCAATGCACACGCGACCCGAAGACTGGCCGCTTGGTTCCGCCCCCATTGGCATTCGACGTTCTCGATGCTGTTATGGAAAAGCTCCCCGGTTTCCCAATCGTGCTCCACGGCTCGTCGTCGGTTCCGCAAGAGTATGTTGACATCATCAACGCCAACGGCGGCAAGTTGCCCGATGCAATCGGTATCCCCGAGGAAGAACTCCGCAAGGCTGCAAAGAGCGCCGTTTGCAAAATCAACATCGACAGCGACAGCCGCTTGGCAATGACTGCTGCCATCCGCAAGGTGTTCAACGAAAAGCCGCAAGAGTTCGACCCGCGCAAATACCTGGGCCCGGCTCGCGACGAGATGGAAAAGCTCTACAAGCA
Source organism: uncultured Muribaculaceae bacterium (assembly GCA_944320595.1). Taxonomy (GTDB): domain Bacteria; phylum Bacteroidota; class Bacteroidia; order Bacteroidales; family Muribaculaceae; genus Avimuribaculum. The sequence goes on from CALUIB010000013.1 coordinate 6,660, forward strand.
CAAAATCATCAACGTGCTTGGCAGCGAAGGCAAAGCTGAGTAATCTGTGACGTAACCCGTCTAAGAACAAATAAAAGCGCCCCTCGAAATCGACGGGGCGCTTTTATTTGTCGTAAAGTATGCTGTGGCAATTATGACACAAGTTTGTCCTTGTATGTGATGATTATGTCGTGTGGTGGTCTGTTTCGGCTTGTTGTTTTTGCTTGTGGAGCTGTATTAATGCCCAAATAATCGCTACGATAGACACAATACCAACGAAACCAAGGAAATACATGAATTCCATATCTCTTATTTTTGAGTGTTAGATAATTTTATGAAGATGAAACCACCAGCAATGGTTGTGCTTGTAACAATTGCCCCTCCGAAGATGAACAAGGCAATCTTGTTGATATCAAGCTCCATTATTCCTGCAATAATGACACCGGCGAATACCAATTTTGATATATCAAGGAAGTACGAGCCAAATTCCTTGTATAAGTTCGTTTTTCCTTCTTCCATATTGCAAATATACATTTTAATTTTCACTGTTACAATCTTTTTGAGATGGTTGTGCTTGGTCAATCGTGAAATAAACTAAGGGAGGCAATGCTCTTTGAAATTTATGCTTATCTTTGTGTGTCCGTTTGGTGCAACATGAAATAATAATCATGGTATATTAAAAAGATATGATGATATACCTATAAAGTATATTTATGCTTATAATAAACACTACTTACCACGCTTCGGCGGCGGTGTATGATAATTTTGTGGAATGGCTTTGCTGCGAGTATATTCCTCGGGCCAAGGCTGGCGGTGTACTGCTGTGGCCGCAGTTGACGCGGGTGCTCGACGGCAGCACGGGTGCCGACGGTTACAGCTACGCATTGCAATTCCATGTGGAGTCGGTCGATGCGTTTAAGGCTTGGTATGCCGACGGGGGCATGAATTTGCATCAGGAAATGGTGGAGCGTTTCGGGCGCGACGTGGTGGGCTTTTCGACATGGATGGAGGAAATAGACGCGGAATGACAGAACACGGCGACGAATATGACCGCATAATAATAGGCATCGATCCGGGTACCAACGTGATGGGATATGGCATACTCGGTGTGCGTGGCAAACGCCCCTCGATGATTGCCATGGGGGTGATAAAATTGAGCAAGTTCGACGACCACTATATGCGCCTGCACCGCATATTCGAGCGTGTGCTGGGGCTTGTGGAGCAGTATTTGCCCGACGAGATGGCCATCGAGGCCCCGTTTTACGGCAAGAACGTGCAGTCGATGCTCAAGCTTGGCCGTGCCCAGGGAGTGGCAATGGCCGCCGCCCTGCACCGCGACGTGCCTATTGCCGAATACGCCCCGTTGAAGATTAAGATGGCGATTACCGGCAACGGCGGAGCATCGAAAGAGCAAGTGGCCGAGATGCTGCGCCGCATACTCGGCATCCCGCAGGAGCAGATGCCCGACCTGCTCGATGCCACCGACGCGCTTGCAGCCGCGTTGTGCCACTACTACGAATCGTCGCGTCCGCAGCCGCAAGGCGGTTGCCGCTCGTGGAAAGAATTCATAGCAGCCCATCCCGACAGGCTGAAGTAGCATTAGTGCAATCTATTTATGACGGAGCAAGGGGGGACGCATACTATGCCGTTTCGGGTAACTCCCATGTTATTTGTGTGTCGCTGTTCATGGAAATATAATACGCACGTTTTGGGAAATTGTCGGCATTCCATAAAGCATTTTAAGCAGAATGATGCGGGCTGATTGATATTTTTGTTTTGTGGGTTGTTGCAGTGTTTGCAATATTTGTTAACTTTGTGGTGCGGTCGAACGGAGAGCGTTTGGCCGCATGGTTCGACATTGTGGAATAATTTAAGGAGCGTTATGTCCTTTCTCTTGTAAGTGCGAAGCCTGAGAAACTACGTCACACATAGAAAAATCAACAAGAGTTGGCACATGGCAGTTCCGCGCTATAGCGTGGGAGTGCTATCACCATATCTGTTGATTTGGGTTTTCTCAGGGCCTGCACTTTAGGATGTGGAGCATAGCAGTTTCACGCTCTTGGTGTATAAAAGTGCGCTTTTGAAACTGGAGTGCAGGCATATAACAAATCATCATGAAAAAAACATTATCAATCTTGTTTCTGCTGATGTTGTCTATTTCGGTGTGTGCGCAGCAGAAAGATGTAACCCGTTTCCTTGGCATTCCAGTCGATGGCAGCAAGTCAGAGATGATACGCAAGTTGAAGGCTAAAGGTTTCGAGAGCAACCCATACGACAAAGAAGTCCTTACCGGGGAGTTCAACGGAACCTCAGTGAATGTATATGTTGGGACCAATAACAACAAAGTGTATCGGATAATGGTTGCCGATGCAACGCCGAGTAGTGAAGGCGATATAATCATTAGGTTTAACAATCTATGCCAGCAGTTTGAAAACAATGGCAAATATGCTTACTTCGATGATTTTAGAATACCAGATGGAGAAGATATAAGTTACGAGATGACTGTTAATAATAAGAGATATGAGGCTGCTTATTATCAAGTACCAATTGATACTGTTGCGTTGTTCAATGACTTCAGGACTTCGGTCATGAAAGATTACACAGATGAACAGATTTTGCAGCTCACCGATGAACAAAAAAATAAGATGCAAGAAGATGTTTTGAAGTGGATGTCAGAAAATTTGACGAAAAAGTCTGTATGGTTCATGATTGACGAATCGTATGGAGAGTATAAGATTTTGATGTATTATGACAATGAATACAACCGAGCCAATGGCGAGGATTTATGACGTTATCATAATTCATAAGCACACAAAAAACGGCGGTGCAGCATCGCGCTGCATCGCCGTGATTGTCAAAATTGCTTGCTATGTGGTTAGCAAATAAGGTACTGTGCGTTATTTGATTTCAATTTTCTTGGACTCGCGAGCGGCTTCCTGCGATTTCTTGAGCAGGTCAACTGTGAGGACACCGTTCTCGACGTGTGCCGAAATCTTGTCGCGGTCAACATCGTCGGGCAGTATCATCACTTGGCGGAACTGCGAGTAAGAGAACTCGCGGCGCAGGTAGTGCCCGTTTTCTTTCTCCTCGTTGTTCACTTTCTTTTCGAGTGAGATGACGAGGTTGCCGTCTTCGTCGAGGTGCACGTTGAAATCGTCCTTAGTCATGCCTGGTGCGGCTATCTCCACGCTGTATTCGTTTTCACGCTCTATCACGTTGACTGCCGGTGAGGTAATGGCGTGTGTGCGCCCCATCCAATCGTTGTTGTCAAACAAGTCGTTGAATACACTTGGTAACCAATCCTGATTTCTTCTAATGAGTGCCATAATTGTAATCTCCTATATTTTTTTGTTTTTATTCTTTTGTCGTTGTGGGTGGCGGTGGTTTCCCGACCGCGTCCGTTATAAGAAATTGCAAACCGAGTGCCAACGCTTGCATTCGGGCATGAATGGTAAATTTGTCCGATAAAATGACAAAATCGAGCCTCTTGTAGCCCGGTTTTCGGTTAAAATGTCAGATATTCGGCGGTCTGCCTCTGCCCGGGCATGGTTGCGGTTTTGTGGGTATGCGAATATGAGCGGCGTGGAGTTTTTTGGCGAATATATTTTGCCGTGTGGTGGAAAAACTGTATTTTTGATTTAATGAAAATTGCTTAATGTGTTGAAAAATTGAAAATCAATCGTATAGGGAAAATATTGCTTTGGATTGTCGTTGCAATAGTGGGGCTTTTGGCTGTGGTGCCGGCCCTGCTTTATGTGCCGTTTTTCCAAGATGCGATAAAGGATATTGCATCGGCGCAAGTGTCAAAGGCTACCGGCTGGCAGGTGCAAGTGGGTGCAATAAGGCTGCAATTCCCGTTGAAATTGCGTGTCGATGACGTGAATGTAATCGACCGCGGCGACACGATAATTGCTGCCGGCAGCCTTGTAACCGGGGTGCAGCTAAAGCCATTGATGCATGGGATAGTGAAGGTGGCCGATGTGCGGCTTGAAGATGCCAAGTATGTCATGGCGAGTGCCGACTCGTCGATGCTGCTAACTGCCCGTGTAGGGCTTATCGACATCGGCAGGGTGGAATATGACCTTGCCGCGGGTAGGCTCGACGTGGGGCAGGCATTGATGCGCGGCGGCGACATCGACCTGGGGCTATTCAACGACAGGGCTCAACCCACGCCGCCCGACACGGCTGCCGCCACGCCACTGAAGATAAGTGTGGGGAACGTGGCACTTGAACAGATACGCTACACCATGGCCATGATGCCCACCATCGACAGCCTTGGCGTGGTGATAGGCCGAGCCTCGCTCGACAGCGCGGCAATCGACCTTGGCGCACAGCGCATCCGTGCGCAGTTGCTTGCCGTCGATAGCCTGCAAGGTGCATATTTCACCCCCTCGACCGAATACTTGGCGGCGCACCCAGCCGACAGCACTACAGCCGTCGTGGCCGATACCGCCAGTGCGGCGGCTCCGTGGGAGATACGCTGTGCGGCTGTGCGGCTCACACGGTCGGGCGGAACGTATGCCGTGCGTGGGGCTGTGCCTGCCGAGGGGCTTGACATGAACTGCCTGCAAGCGAGCAATGTAAATATCGAGATTGACAGCCTGTATAACTGCGGTACAGAAATTTGTGTTCCCATAAAGAAATTCACGGTTGACGAGCGCAGCGGCCTGCGAGTGCTTGAGGCACGAGGCACATTTGCCATGGACAACCGCGGCATGACCATCGACGGGTTCCGCATCTCCTCACTGCTATCGCAATTAAGTGCCGACGGGTATGTAAGCAATGATTTCCTTGCAGGCAACCCGTCGGGCCGGGTAACCCTCAGCCTTGACGCCTCGGTGGGGCTTGCCGAGGTGCAACGTGCCATGCCGTCGCTTGCCCCGGTGCTGTCGATGATACCGCAGTACCGCCCTCTTGAGGCACGAGTGGAGGTGAATGGCACGGCAAGCCGCCTGGCCGTGAAGGGCTGCGAGATAGTGCTGCCGCGCTATGCGTCGGTGTCGGTGACTGGCGGCGTGGAGAATGTGATGGCCGCCGACGGGATGGCATTGGACCTGGCCATGGCAGGAGATTTCGAGAATATCAATTTCATAAAGCCGTCGATGCTTGCCGCCGAGCAGCAAGAGATGGTGAACTTCCCGCCGCTAAGGCTCGATGGCCGCGTGAAGATGCGTGACGAGGATATAACGGGGGCGTTGACGCTTGCGCTGCCATCGGGGCAAATGGCTCTCGATGCCGACTGGGCAGGCAGCACCACCGATTATGACGTGGACTTGCGTGCCGACTCGCTCCCGATGCGGGCATTGTTGCCGCTTAGCGACTTGGGATTGCTTGTCGCCAGAGTCAAGGCCAGCGGCCACGGTTTCGACGTGTTCGACCCTGCGACCGCCGTCGAGGCATACGCACGTATCGACAACTTCGAGATGGGCGGCGAGGATTACCACGACGTGCGGATAGGTGCGCGGCTCAGTGGCGGGCATTTCGCTGCCAACCTGTTGTCGCAGAACGAAGTGCTCGACCTCACGCTTGGTGCCCGTGGCTCGATTGCCGCCGATGCATACGAAGTGGGTGAATTGAAAGCCAACATCGGGAATATCGACCTGCAACGCATGGGAATGTCGGAAACGCCTATGTATGGCCACGCCGACATAACTTGCCGTGGCTCAATCGACCTTGCAAGCGGTGCATACGATGGGGAAGTAGGCATAAAAGACCTTGGGTGGACGATGGACGAGGCATACTATTATGCCGATGCCATCGACATGGATTTCACAAGCGACTCGACCATGACCAGAGGCTCGGTGACCAACGGAGACCTTGCACTTGCGCTGCATGCGCCATACGGCGTGGATACGTTGCTTTCGCGCTTTGCCATGGCAGGCAGCCTTGCCGCCGAGCAGGTGGAGAGGCTTGTGATAGATGCCGACACGCTTAGCCGCACGTTGCCGCAATTCGGCATAAGCGTGAAGGTGGGGAAGAAGAACCTCGCAAGCCAGTTCCTTGAAAGCAGCGGAGTGGAATTTAACGATATGCGCTTTGATGTCACTAAGGACAGCACTTTCCGCATGACCGGCGACATCGACCGCCTTACGGCAAGCGGGCTAACCATCGACACGGTGCGCATGTATGCCACCGAGCGCAACCGCCGCATAAACTACCTGCTGCACGCTGCAAACCGCGACGACCGCAACGGCACCGGCATAGCCTCGGCAGGGCTGCTGGGAATAATTGCCGGTAACCGCGCCACGGTGCTGCTGCGGCAGTATGACTTCAACGACAGCATAGGGGTACGTTTCGGTATCGATGCCACCATGGATACCGCCAACGTGCTGCTCAAGCTCATTCCCGAAGACCCGATAATAGGCTACAAGCGGTGGCTTATCAACAAGGACAACCATATATCGTTCAATTACCGCGACCGCCACTTCGATGCCAATATGCGCCTGCAATGCGATTCGAGCGTGGTATCACTCGCCACGCAGCACGCCGACGGCAGCGACGGGGCGCAGGAAGACATTCTGCTTGACATATCGAAGGTGCAGATAAGCGACTGGCTCACATTTTCGCCGCTTGCGCCGCCCATGAGCGGCGAGCTTGGCGTGTCGCTGAAGGTGAAATTCGACGGCGAGAACCTGTGGGGCGACGGCGTGGTGAACTTCAACGATTTTTATTTTGCAAAGAAGCGCGTGGGCGACTTCACCATAAATTCACTCATCGACCTCGACCCGCAGACGGGCGGCACCAACGTGTCGGCCGCGCTTGAAGTCGATGGCCGCCAGTCGCTCATAGCATACGGCGCAATCAACGACACCGCCACGGCCAGTGCCTACGACCTGTGGATTGAGCTTGACCGTTTCCCGCTTTCCATAGCCAATCCCTTCATGCCGCCCGGTGTACTCAACACTGCCGGGTACCTCAATGGCATGATGACGGTTTCGGGCCAGTCGGGCCAGCCGTTGCTCAATGGCTACCTGCAATGCGACTCGACGTATATTAATGTGCCGGTGTTCAGCACGTCGGTCAACCTGCCCGAAACGCAGATACCTGTCGATTCAAGTGTGATAAAGTTTGACGGGTATTCCATAAAGATGCTCAATGAAAATCCGCTTGTGGTCAATGGCACGGTGGATATGGGCGACCTTGCCAATATGGGGGTTGACTTGGCGATACGGGGGCAGAACGTGCAGTTCGTCAACAGCAAGCAGACCAAGAAGGCCGAGCTGTTTGGCCGCGGGTATGCCAGCTTGGATGCCACCATGCGCGGCACCATGAGCGACCTCGACCTTGATGCCACGGTGTCGGTATTGTCGGGTACCAACATCACGTATGTCATGCCCACCGATGTCAACACCCTTGCGCAGCAGACCGACGAGCAATTGGTCACATTCGTCCAATTCAGCGACTCCACCGCCTACGTCAAGAGCGATTCATTGCCGTCGGCTGCCGCAAGCAGCATGAACCTGACGGCAAGGCTGAACATAATGCAGGGCTCGCACGTGAATGTATTCCTCACCAACAACGGGTCGGACCGTGCCGAGATAGAGGGGAGCGGCAATCTCACGTTTGCGCTCAACCGCCTCGGCGACATGACCATGACCGGGCGTTATACCATCAACAATGGTTTTGTGCGGTATAATCCGCCGCTCATTTCCCAGTTGCTGTTCAACATACAGGAGGGGAGTTTCATACAGTTCAACGGCGAAATCATGAACCCGGTGCTGAACCTTGTGGCCGTGCAGACCACCAAGGCCAATGTGACACAGGAGGGGCAGGACTCGCGGCTCGTGGACTTCTTGATTTCGCTGTCGGTGACCAATACGCTTAGCGACATGGACGTGCAGTTCGACCTATCGACCAAAAGCGACGTGACCGTGCAGAACGAGCTACAATCGATGTCGGAGACGCAGCGTAGCGCACAGGCCATGAACCTGTTGCTATATGGCACTTACACGGGGCCTGGCACGTCGGCATCGAGCAACCTTGCGAGCAACCAGCTCTATTCCTTCTTGCAATCGAAACTTAACTCGTGGGCGGCCAACAACATCAAGGGCATCGACCTGTCGTTTGGCATCGACCAGTATGACCAGACGGTTGACGGCGTGACTTCCTCCACCATGCGATACAGCTACCAGGTGTCGAAGTCGCTATTCAACGACCGTTTCAAGATTGTGGTAGGAGGCAATTACAGCCCCGACATGACCGGCGACAACGAGATAGCGCAGAGCCTGTTCAATGACGTGTCGCTTGAATATGCGCTCACGCCCAGCGGCAGCATGTACTTGAGGCTTTTCAACAAGTCGGGCTACGAGAGCATCCTTGAGGGCGAAGTCACGCAGACGGGCGTGGGCTTTGTGATTAGCCGCAAGCTGCCCAAGCTGAAGTACCTGTTCAACTTCGGTCGGCGGCGCAAGGCCGACGATGGCGACGATGAAGGCGGCACCGCAGCCAAGGCTGTAGCCACCAAGGAAGAGGAACGCGACACCACCACAGTTATTACCGAACGACAATGATGAAAACAGCTGCATTACATACTATATCGCACATAATCATGGCGACGGTCGCCGCCGTGGCGGCACTGTCGGTGCTGTCGGGGTGTTCCACCACTTCGCGCCTTGCCGACGACGAGGTGCTTTACACCGGCGTGAACCACATCACATACAATGCTCCCGATGGGGAGGAAATAATAGACGGCGTGAAGGACCAAGTGTTCTCGACCATCAACGTGAAACCCAACAACAGCCTCTATTCCCCCTATATTCGCCACCCGTTCCCCGTGGGGCTGTGGGTCTATAACCACTGGGACAACACTGCCACCAAGGGGTTCAAGCACTGGATTTACGAAAAGCTCGTGGCCGAGCCGGTGCTGGTGTCGGACGTGCGACCCGAGCTGCGCGTGGAGATGATTAACACCACGCTCGAAAACAACGGCTACTTCGGCTCTCGTGCCACATACGAGCTGGAATACGACAAGGACAATGCCAAGAAGGCTCGCATCAACTACACCATCAATCTCACCACGCCGCGCACACTGGCTCGTGTGATGCTCACAGGCGGCTCGTCGCCCGTGGAGCAATTTATCGACTCGCTTGCCCGTCGCAGCCACTACCTGCACCCGGGCAGCCGATATTGCACCGACTCGCTCGATGTGTTGCGCATCAATATCACCAACCGGTTGCGCAATCGCGGATATTATTTTTTCCGCCCTGAATACATCGAGTACCTTGCCGACAGCGTCATGGTGCCCGACAGCGTGGTAGTAAAGATGCAGCTTGCCGACAATATCCCGGCAGCGGCCAAGCGCAAGTATTACATAGGCAATGTGGAGGCTGTGGTGAAAGATTTCCACGGGCAGGGTACCCCCGATACGCTTGAAACGCGTCGCGCACGTGTGATAAAGTATATGCCGCTGAAGATGAAGGACAACTTGATACCCTCGTGTCTAACCCTGCGCAAGGGGCGAGTATTCTCGGTGCGTACCATAGAGCAGACGCAAGACAACTTGTCGCGCATGGGTATCTTCAGCAGCGTCACCATCAATACCACGCCGCTCGACTCGGTGACGAGCGACTCCATCGACGTTGACATAGAATGTGTGCTCGATATGCCGGTCGAGGCGAAGTTTGAAATTCAGGCAGCCTCGAAGTCTAATAGTTACATAGGGCCCGCGGCAGTGTTTGGTGTTACGCACAAGAACATTTTTGGTGGCGGCGAGTTGCTTACGAGCCAAATCAACGGTTCTTATGAATGGATGACCGGCAGCGGCAGCGAGCAGCGGCTCAACAGCTACGAGGTGGGGCTCGACTTCACGCTTGCCGTGCCGCGGTTGCTTGCACCGCGGTTTATCGACCGCAGCCGCCGTTACATCAACTGGACCAAGTTCAACCTTTCGGCCGACCTGCTCAACCGTCCCAGTTTCTTCAAGATGGTGCAGCTGTCAACGGGTTTTACATGGGAGTGGCACACAAACCGCTTTTCATCGAGTTCGTTCACTCCGTTCAAGCTGTCATATACCAAGTTGCTTAGCCACACAGCCGAGTTTGACTCGATTATCTCGCAGAACCGTGCAGTAGAAAACAGTTTCAGCGACCAGTTCATACCCATGATGAGCTACACCTACACGCTCGACCGTGCCATTGACCGCCGCAACAGTTTCAATTTCACGTTCACGGTGTCAGAGGCCGGGAACATATTCTCGGGTATATGGGCACTTGCCGGGCAGCATGGCGGTGCGGGCAGCAAGGAGCTTTTCGGCACACCATTCTCGCAATTCGTCAAGGCCCAGGCTCAGCTAATCTATACGCGCAAGTTGCGGCCTGCCGGGCACACGGTTGTGGCACGTGCGTTCATCGGAGCCGAACACGCCTACGGCAACTCGGCCGAGGTGCCATACGCCGAGCAGTTCTACATAGGCGGTGCCAACTCGGTGCGGGCTTTCGCCGTGCGCTCTATAGGCCCTGGCAGCTACCACTCCGACGGTTCGGCCAACGGGTATTACGACCAGACGGGTACGTTCAAGATAGAGCTGAATGCCGAATACCGTTTTCCCATACTCGGTTTCTTGCATGGGGCGTTGTTCTTGGATATGGGCAATGTGTGGCTGCTGCAGGAGGATCCACAACGACCCGGTTCGCAGCTCACGGCGCATAATTTCCTCGATGATGTGGCCGTGGGTACGGGCTTGGGCTTGCGTTTCGACATGGACGTGCTGGTGCTTCGCGCCGACTTGGGCATAGGCATTCATGCGCCATACGAGACGGGGCGTAGCGGCTACTACAACATGACGTCGTTCAAGGATAGCCTCGCGTTCCACCTTGCCATTGGTTACCCGTTTTAGCAATTGGCAATTATTATTGCCGCAATGATGCAAAAATGCGGTTGCATGGCGGTGTAGCTCGATATTTTGTATAACTTTGCGGTTACAATCGGTCGATTATTGGCTTGTGCACAAATTTGTGGATACCAACGACATAAACGTGTGATATTGATGAAACACCTTTCGCTCGACATGAAATTTCTTGTGGTTATCTTGGTTGCCGTGTTGCTGCAAAGTTGCGGCACGGGCGGCGGCAACAGCCAGCTTTTCGACCGCCTCGACAAGGCCATAACTGGCAGTGCGGAGTTTGACCGCAAAAAAATCGGGCGGATTGACAGCCTAAGCCGGTTGCTTGTCGCGTCCGACGACCCAAGGCGGGAATTCGAGCTTAACAGGCAGCTGTTCCTTGAGTATAAGTCGTTTGTGTGCGACTCGGCCCTGCATTACATCAATGCCAATATAGGCCAGGCTCGGGAGGCTGGCGACGACTATTGGCTTGCCCTGTCGCTTATCGAGAAAGCCGACTTGGTGGCCAAGGCCGGCATATTCACCGAGGCTTTGGAGATATTGGAGGCGATAGACTCGCGCACACTGCCCAATGACATAAAGGACAACTATTACCAGATATGCGGCACCACTTACCAGTACATGGTCGAGTATGCCGAGGGGAGCGAGTATATGCAGGCTTATCAAGCCAAGATTACGGCCTATCGCGATTCGGTGCTGGCGATGCCCGCCCCCGACAGCTTTATATATGAAACCGAGTATGGGTCGCGGCTTATCGAGCTTGGCAGGCGGCAAGAGGCTGTAGAGTCGTTTATCGAAAGCCTTGAAAATTATAGTTTCGGCACAAGGGAATATTCGGTGATAGCGTCGTTGATAGCCTACGTGTACCAAATCGAAGGCGACCACGATAAGCGCGAATACTATATGGCCATGAGTGCCATCTCCGACATCCACGGGTCGGTGAAGGAGAATCTGGCATTGCGCGCGCTTGCCGAGTTCAGGTTTGAGGCAGGTGATGTCTCCCATGCCTACCGTTACCTGCGCAAGAGTATGGAAGATGCCAATTATTTTTCGGCACGTATGCGGAAAAACCAGTCGGCCAACATATTGCCGCTTGTAATCCGCGCCTACGAGGCTCAGCAGCGTGAAATGCAGGCGCAACTGAAGTGGTTTATTGTGCTGATTAGCGCACTGGCCGTGGGGCTTGTGGTGGCGGTGGTATTTATCATCAAGCAGCTGCGTACGGTGTCGCATAGCTTGAACTTGGTATCGGTCACCAAGGATAAGTTGCTAAAACTCAACGATGAATTGCAGCAAACCAATGCCGCGCTCACGGCGACCAACACCGCGCTCACCGAGTCGAGCTGCATAAAGGAGGAATACATAGGCAAGTTCATGGAACTTTGTTCCAATTATATATCCACGCTCGAACAGTACCGCAAGATGCTCTACCAGCAAGCCGCGTCGGGGCGCACCGAGGACTTGCACAAGTCGCTACGCTCCACAAGCATAATCAGCAATACCCTGAAGGAGTTTTACAAGGCGTTCGACACGGCGTTCCTCAATATTTTCCCCGATTTCGTGCAGCGGTTTAATGAGCTCTTGCCCGAGGACGACCGCATACAACTGAAGGAGGACGAAAAGCTTAACACCGAGCTGCGCGTGTTTGCCCTCATACGCCTCGGCATCACCGACAGTGCCAAGATTGCCAGTTTCCTGCGCTGCTCCATAACCACCATTTACACCTACCGCTCAAAGCGCAAGAAACGGTCGTTGTGTCCGGTGGATTTCGATGACGAAGTGATGAAAATAGCATCGTTTTAAACCTTTTAAGGTTAAGAATATATTTAGATTTTTATCATCTGCTGTTTGTGTTAATTCGTTGATATGCAATATAATATATTCGTGCGATAGTTAGATTTGCATTAGGTGTGCTGTTTTTTGGCAGTTAATATTGATAATTTCGCTGTTGCTATGATTTTTGAATTAGCGTATTTCCCAAAATACCTTTTTCCATGAATCATTCTTTTACATGAACAAACTTAACATTAAAATCTAAAAGTAACAGATGAAAAAGTTTAATCAAGCCAAGCACAGCCTGCTGAGGCACGTGCTAATCCTATTGGGCGTGATGGTTACTTCTGTGTCGGCGTTTGCGCAGCAAGCGGTGAGCGGAACTGTGACCGACGCGGCCGGACAAACTGTCATCGGTGCTACCGTGATGGTGAAAGGAACTACTAACGGAGTGGCAACCGACATCGAAGGCAAGTATGCCTTGAACAATGTCCCTGCCGATGCCACTATCGTATTTTCGTCGTTAGGATATAAAACCGTCGAGGAGGAAGTAGGCGGACGTTCCGTCATCGACGTGGTTATGACCGACGACCAGCAATTGCTCGACGAAGTGGTAGTGGTGGGCTACGGTTCGTTGAGTCGCAAGGAACTCACCAGCTCTATCGTGCAAATCGACAAGGACCAGTTCCAGCAGGGTGGTATGAACAATGTTATGGAAATGCTTTCGGGCAAGGTGGCCGGTCTTAATGTATCGACCGTTTCGCCTGCCGACCCCAACAGCACTTCGTCGCTCCAGGTGCGCGGTGCCACGTCGTTGACGGCGAGCAACGAGCCGCTTGTGGTCATCGACGGTGTGGCCGGTGGCGACATCCGCACGCTTGCCCCGCAAGACATCGAGTCGATGACCGTGCTCAAGGATGCCGCATCGGCTGCCATTTATGGTACGCGCGGTGCCAACGGCGTTATCCTCATCACCACCAAGAAGGGGTCGGGTACTCCGGGCAAGCCTCGCATCACTTACGACAGCTACTTTGCCGTGAACATTGCCAAGCCGGGGCCCAAGGTGCTGTCGGCCGACGAGTGGCGCCGTGCACGCCGTGGTAACGACTTCGGCGCAAGCACCGACTGGTATGACGCACTGATGCGTGATTTCTCGTATGACACCAACCAATATGTGTCGATTGACGGCAGCACCGATAACGGGTATTACAATGCCTCAATCAACTACAAGCGTGCCACCGGTCTCGATATAATAAGCGCACGCGAGGAATATGGTGCACGCGCTGCCATTCAGCAGATGTTCCTCGACAAGAGGCTGCAACTCACCTTCACGCTCAATGCCCGCCACGTGAAGGAGGACTGGGGCGACAACGGTATGTTTGATACCGCACTGTCGATGAACCCCACAATCCCTATTTACGACGAGAACGGCGATTACTACCAGCCAACGTCGCCAACGGGTGTGTCGAACCCCGTGGGCAAGCTCAACCTTGAAACGAGCCAGGGCAACCGCACTTATATCCTGGGTACTGCCGATGCAAAATGGAACATTTGGAGCAACGGCACCCACTCGGTAAACACTCAGGTGTCTTATTCGTATGACTACAACGACCTGAAGAGCGACTTCTATACCCCGTCAACTTCGAGCGAGTCCTACTGGAACGGGTACAAAGGCCGTGCAAGCATAACTTACCAGAAGTGGTGGACCAACCGTGTGGAATGGCTTGGCAATTACTTCTTCAACAACAACGGCCACGATGTGAAATTGATGGTGGGTTACACCTACGAGCGTGACAACTGGGAGCAGCTGTTTGCCGAGAACAAGAACTTTACGTTCGACAACGCCCTGTGGCACGGCATTGGCTCGGGTAGCTACTTGCAGGATGGGAAGGCCAATATGTATGCTGGCAAGTCGGAATCTACGCTTGTGGGTTTCTTTGGCCGTGTAAACTACAACTGGCGCGATATGCTTATTGCATCGGCCTCGATACGTTACGAGGGGTCAACCAAGTTTGGTGCCGACAGCAAGTGGGGTGCATTCCCCTCGGTTTCGTTGGCATGGGAAATAGCAAAGGCTCCGTTCATGGAAGATTACAGCGACATTGTGCAAAGCCTCAAGCCGCGTTTCTCGTATGGCGTTACCGGGCGTAGCGACTTCGATGCCTACCAGTCGATAGCCACTTATTCGCAAAACGGCAAGTATTACATCGACGGCCAGTGGGTGACGGGTTACGCTCCGTCGAACAACGCCAACCCCGAGTTGCAGTGGGAAAAATCGTCGAGTGCCAACTACGGCATCGACTTCATGCTGTGGAACCGCTTGTATGGGTCGATTGAATACTTCGACCGCCGCAGCAACGACCTGCTTTACACCTACACTGCCCCGCAGCCGCCATACGTTTACTCGACCATACTTGTGAACGTGGGTACTACCAAGAACACTGGCGTTGAACTTTCGCTCACCGGCGACGTGTTTGTTGATACTCCCGTGAAGTGGACTACCGGCGTTAATTACTCATACGGCACTACCAAGCTCACCAAGTTGTCGAACGACATTTACAAGGCATCTTACCTCGACCTGTACTTGAAACCCGGCGCGGGCACGAGCGAATACTTCTTCCGTGTGCAGGAAGGCGGCAAGGTGGGCCAGTTCTATGGCTATGAATATGCCGGCACCGATGCCGAGGGGAATATGCTTGTTTACAACAAGGACGGGGAGAAGGTACTCACTGCGCAAGCCACAGCCGAGGACAAGCGTTACATAGGCAACGGCGCCCCCGAACACTTCCTCACGTGGAACAACACACTGCGCTGGCGCGATTTCGACCTTAGTGTGATGTTTCAGGGCGCATTCGGCCACGAGATATTCAATATGCGCAAGTATGGCATGGGCTTGCAGGGTTGCGGTAGCGACAACGTGCTGCGCAGTGCCTACCTCGAAGACAAGGGCGTGATTACCGGCGGCGGTATCATTTCTTCTTATTTCCTTGAAAACGGCAATTACTTCAAGCTCGCCAATGTGACGCTCGGCTACACCGTTCCGTTCAAGAGCAACAAGTTTGTCGAAAGCCTGCGTGTTTACCTCGCAGCCAAGAACGTGTTCACGCTCACCGGCTACTCGGGCAACGACCCGTCGATTGTCACCTCTACCGGCATCACTCCGGGTGTTGACGAGAACAGCGCATATCCGCAAGCCACCCAGCTCACACTGGGCGTTACGTTCAGGTTTAAATAAATCACCATTAACCCAACATTGACAATAACAATTATGAAAAAAATATGCTTGATTGCTGCTGTCGCTGCCGCCATGGGTGGTACAATGGTTTCGTGTACCGACCTCGACGAGAAAGTGTTTGACCGCATCGACTCTTCAATCTATTATCAAGATGAAAACAGTGTGAAAGGTGCCGTGGCCTCGGTTTACAATGCCGCCACGACCGGTTTCCTTGAATACTTCTGGTACCTCAATGAGCTTAGTGCCGACCAGGTGGCATGGCGTTCGTGGAACGGCGGTGCGTGGGGCTGGGACGAAGGGCAGAAGTTCGTGCTTTCGGCTCAGTCGTGGAACTCCGAGTCGGTAATCATACGCCAGGCTTGGGAAAATGCCTGGAAGACCATCGGCCTGTGCAATATGCTTATCAACGACCTTGGTGGGCTTGATGCCGCCGCAATGGGCATGAGCGAGGAGGCAAAGGCGATGTACATAGCCGAGATGCGCACCATGCGTGCATGGGCCTATTACAACAACTTCGAGCTGTGGGGCGGCACACTGCCGTTGTGTACCAGCACCGAAGGCGACATTCCCGGCTCGGCATCGGCCAACTTCGACGAAGGCTGCAAGATTATATACAATTTCATCGCCACCGAGCTTGACGAAAGCTATCCGGCACTGATGAAGGAGGATGGTTCGGGTAATTCGCGCCTGCGCATCAATCAGGGCTTGAACCGCATGCTCAAGATGCGCTTGTTGCTCAACAGCGAAGTGTTCATTGGCGAAGACCATTACAGCGAGTGTGCCACGCTGGCGCAAGACATCATCGACGGCGACTATGGCAACTACAGCCTTGCCACCGACTACCGCGACATCTTCTCGAACGGCAATACCGCCTGCCCCGAAATCATATTCGCCTTCGCGCAGGAAGACGGACAGCTCACTAACAACAACCGCAACACCCCGTTCCTGCCTTACAATTACGACGAATTCCTGGGCCAGACGTTCCCCAACTCGGGCTGGAACTGCTTCTGCATTGTGCCGTCGAAGGACAACTCGGGCAACGTGCAGCCCAATGGCGGAACCGACAACCCGAAGAGTTTCCTTTTTGACTATGGCGACAAACTTGGTGCCGTGTATGACCGATTCAACGATGCCGACATTCGCAAGCAAAACTTCAGCTGCACCGACGACGGTGTGTGGAACGGCGGCATATTCCTGAAGGGTGCGATGCTCAACCGCGAGACTGGCGAGCCGGTGCTTGCCGATGCCGACCGCGACGGTATGCCGCTGGTGTATGTCGATCAGTTGGGCACGTTCCTCGGCCTTGGCCGCCCGCTTGCCACGGTGATGAACCCGCGTTGGGGCGAAACGAGTTCGGGGTTGAGGTTGATGAAGTACCCTATATTTCCTGAATCGACCGGCCTTAGCTACTTGAATATCCCCGAGGTGGAGTTCCGCCTTGCCGAGGCTTATTACACGCTTGCCGAGTGCCGTATGCGTGCCGGTGATGCGAATGGTGCCAAGGAGCTTGTCGATGACGTGCGTGCACGCTACTTCACCGACCAGGCTGCGCTCGACGAAATAGGACCCGACAATGTGTTTGGCACTGCTCCCAATATGGACTGGCTGCTGAGCGAGTGGGGAATAGAGTTCCTTAACGAGGGCCGTCGCCGCCGCACCGACTTGCGCCGTTTCGACAAGTTCACCCAAGGCCAGTGGTGGTTCTTCGGCCGCGACACCGAGACCGGCTACGACCTCTCGGCACAGCGCGACCGCCGCTATGAGTGGTTCCCGCTCCCCGAGGCCGCACTGATGGTCAACCCGGGGCTTGTTCAAAATCCCAATTATTAATACGTTTTTTTACAAAACCTTGAACACATATATATAATGAAAAAGATATATTCATATATGCTGTTGCTGCTCATGATGCTGCCTGTGGTGGCAACATTGCAGAGCTGCGACGAGGAGGAGATAGTTTTCGACAGCGACATTCCGCGCTTTGAGTTGCGCGGCGACCGCATCTTGCTCGAAGCCTTGGTGCCGTCGAATACCCCGGTGGGCGACGAGATGTATATAGTGGGTGCTATCAACGGCGGCGATGCCGATGCCGTGGTTGGCAACCCGGTGTGGCAGCTTGAAAAGGCAGCCGACTATGACTACCGTTATGGCATTTATCTCGACCCGTCAACTTTCGCCGAAGGCACTTCGTTGGCCGACGGGTACTACATTTATTCGGCATCGCAGCGCGAGGAACGAGCCTTGAAGGGCGACAGCGTGATGCATTACGACAATGCTGCACTGGGCGAGCGCGTCACCGTCAACGTGGAGCGTTGGGCATCTTACTTTGCCGGCGAGGAGGCACCTCAGCACGACGGTTATGTGATTTACGTTATCGACAATAGCGGTTACGACGCGCTTGCGTTGTATGCTTGGGGCGATGCCGAGATATTCGGCGCATGGCCCGGCATATTGCCTACCGGCACCGAGGTGGTGGATGGTACCGAGTATAAATACTTCGACACGGGCGAGGCCAATGCCGGACTTGGTGTAAGCCTTATCTTCAACAACAATAACGGTGGCAGCCAGCTTAACGACTTCGCTGTGACGCTCGACCGCGATTATTACCTTGAACTGACTCCCGACGGCGTGGTTGAAATAGACCAAAGCGCAATGGTGGAGCATGACGGTTACGCTATCTTCATTGAGGACTTGACTGGCTGGGATGCTCTGAACCTGTATGTGTGGGGCGACGGCGTGGACGACCTGTTTGGCGCATGGCCGGGAATGGCTTCGACTGGCGAAGTCACCATCAATGGCGTCAACTACAAGTATTTCGACACTGGCGAGGCCAATGCAGGCGTTTTTGTCAATGTGATAATGAACAACGGCGACGGTGGCAAACAGTTCGACCTTGCCGGCATCACGCTCGACCGCGACTATTACTACACAATCACGGCCACAGGCGGCGAGGAAATTGAAGACCCCAATTCCTACGCTGGCGGCGGTATAACCGAGCCTGAGCCGGAACCCGAGCCGGAACCAGCCGAGGCTTATACCATTTACGTGGAGGACTTGACTGGCTGGGATGCAATAAATATGTATTCGTGGGGCGACGTGAACGACATATTCGGCGCATGGCCGGGAATGGCACCGACGGGAACCACCGAGATTGATGGCGTTACCTACACTTACTGGGAAATTGAGGGCAGCGGCGAATCGCAGAACTTGATTTTCAATAACGGTACCGACCAGGCACCCGACTTTGCTGCAACGCTCAATCGCGACTATTACCTCACTGTCACCGCCACAAGCGTGACCGAAAAGGAATAAATCGAAATGATGTAGAGACGCGATTAATCGCGTCTCTACATTGAACCTTGACGCAATTAACCCTGAATGCGATTAACCGCAATAAAATAAAACGAACGAATGAAAACGACTAAGATATTATTGTCATCATTGATGCTTGCAAGCTCGTTGTTTGCTATGGGGAGCTGCTCGTCGGACGACGAACCGGCTCCCGGCCCGGGCACAACCACCCCGGCAGCTGCCGCAGGCACTATGGTGATATACGAGGCCAACCCGCGTTTCTTTGCCACCGACAATTGCTTTGATGCAATCAACGACCGTCTCGACGAAATAAAGGCGATGGGAACCACGGTGCTGTGGATTATGCCCGTGTGCGAGCCGGGCGAGCTGAAATCGGTAGGTTCTCCCTATTGCATAAAAGACTACAAAGCAGTAAATTCGCACTATGGCACTATCGACGACTTGAAGTCGCTTGTCGATAACGCACACTCTATGGGCATGAAGGTGATACTCGACTGGGTGGCCAACCACACATCGTGGGATAATGCCTGGATTACAGAGCATCCCGACTGGTATGCGCAGGACGGTGCAGGGAACATAATCACGCCTCCGGGGCAGAACTGGAACGATGTGGCCGAACTGAACTATGACAATGCCGCCATGCGTGCGGCCATGATTGATGCCATGAAGTATTGGGTGACGACTGTGGGCATCGACGGTTTCCGTTGCGATTACACCGACGGTGTGCCGCATGACTTTTGGGCCGAGGCAATAAGGGAGCTGCGCACCATCGACAGCGACCTGTTCATGCTGTCGGAGTCGGAAGGCAGCGATTACCTCAAGGATGGGTTTGATATGTATTACGACTGGTCGTATGCCACGCTTGTGAAGAACCTGTTCAACGGCGGCGACATAAACACTTTCTTCGAGAAGGCCGACGAATTGCTTGCACCCGTCGATAATGCCTCGCAGGTGATGCGCTATGTGTATAACCATGATGTGGCATCGTCGAGCACGCTTGCATCGCTTTACGGCAGTGCCGATGCTCTGCCTGCCGCATACGCGCTGACGGCCATGCTCAACGGTGTGCCGCTGGTGTATTCGTCGATGGATAGCGAGTTGCAGAGCAATGGCACATTGTCGTTCTTCAACTACAATCCACTCACATGGAACAGCGATTGTGCCGATGTGTATGCCACTATCAACGGCATCTACACGGCCACTGCCGAGGCCCGAGGTGGCGAGCTTACCACTTATTCCACTGGCGATGTGGTGACGTTTGCTCGCGTCAACGGGCAACATTCTATGCTCGTGATGGTCAATCCCACCGGCACCACGGCTACGGCAAAAGTGCCCATGTCATATTCGGGAACTACCATGCGCAATATGCTCACTTCGGTCGATGAGAATTTGCCTGTGGCCATCGACCTCGATGCTTATGAGTATGTGATTTATTACAAATAGAAGGGGCTATATTATGAGTTGGAGAAATGTTATTTATAAAGTATTTGTTGTTGCCTTGGCTGTGTTGCCTATTGGAGTGGCAGCCGGGGAGAATACTTTGAGTTCGCCAAGCGGCAGGCTTAAACTGGTGGTGGATGTTACCGGCGAGGGGCAGCCTTGCTACAGCCTTTCGCTCGACGGCAACGCCGTGATAGAGCGTAGTCTGCTTGGCCTTCAGGGCAAGCAAGGGGATTTCACCACGGGTTTCTCGATGGGCGAGGTGGCCACTGCGTCGCACGACGGCACATGGGAGCCGGTGTGGGGCGAATATGCCACCGTGCGCGACCATTACAACGAGCTTGCCGTGACATTCGTGCAGCCGGATGACGGCGGGCTGACGATGACTGTGCGTTTCCGCCTGTTTGACGACGGACTGGGTTTCCGGTACGAACTGCCCGAGCAGGAGCCGGTGAATTACTTGACGCTGATGGACGAGGCCACCGAATTCAACCTTGCTGCCGACAACACCCTCTATTGTATGCCGGGCGATTATGATACCGACGAGTACCTGTATGCCACAACTCCGCTGTCGCAGGTAGCCGGTGCGCTTGCAGGTTACCGCGGCCGCCACAGCGAGAGCCAGGCCATCGACCGCCTCACCGTGCAGACGCCGTTGATGATGAAAAGCCCCGATGACGGTGTGTATGTCAACATACACGAGGCCGCGCTCGTGGATTACCCTGCCATGTCGCTCGACGTTGACACGGCAAGCTTGGGCCTTTCGGCGCACCTCACCCCCGACCGCAACGGCGTGGCTGCCTACTTGCAGCTGCCGTTCAACACACCGTGGCGCACGGTGGTCGTTGCCGACAATGCTTGCGACATACTTGCCTCGCAGCTAATCTACAATCTTAATGAACCGTGCAAAATCGAGGACACCTCGTGGATAAAGCCGCAGAAATTCGTGGGCGTGTGGTGGGAAATGTTCATAGGCAAGCAGCGCACGTGGGCTTATAGCGATTATTACAAGGCCAAGCCGGGCATAACCGACTACACCAAGCTCACGCCCAATGGCCGCCATGCCGCCAATACCGAGAATGTGAAGCGGTACATCGACTTTGCTGCCGAAAACGGTATCGACGGCGTGTTGGTCGAAGGCTGGAATCAGGGTTGGGAAGACTGGGCAAGCTATGTGAAGAACCGCCAGTTCCTCTTCGACAAGCCCTATCCCGACTTCGACGTTGACGGCTTGCAGCAGTATGCCGCCGAGCGTGGCGTGAGGCTCATCATGCACCATGAGACGGGTGCAAATGCAGCCGACTATGAACGCCAGCTCGACCGTGCCTTCCAGTTCATGGTCGATCACGGGTACAATTCGGTCAAGACCGGTTACGTGGGTGCCATAATACCGCGCAGCGAGCACCATTCGTCGCAGTGGATGGTCAATCATTTCCTGCACGTGGTGAAGCGTGCCGCCGATTACCGCATCATGGTCGATAGCCATGAGGCCGTGCGCCCCACCGGGCTGTGCCGCACTTATCCCAACTGGCTGGCGCAGGAGTCGGCACGCGGCGGCGAATTTGAGTCGATGGGCGGCAATCCGCCCGAGCATACCACCATCTTGCCGTTCACGCGGCTCATGGGCGGCCCCATGGATTACACTCCGGGGCTGTTTGAAACGCGCCTTAGTTACTATGGCGAGGGGAAGACCGGCCAGGCTCTTACCACGCTTGCCCGCCAGCTTGCGTTGTACCTGACGATGCCAAGCCCGTTGCAGATGGCTTGCGACTTGCCCGAGAATTACCGCCGTTTTGCCGATGCGTTCCAGTTCATCAAGGATGTGCCGGTTGACTGGAGCGACAGCCGTTACCTTGAGGCCGAACCGGGAGATTACATCACCGTGGCCCGTCGCGACAAGCACTCCGACGACTGGTATGTGGGCGGCATCACCGACGAGAATGCCCGCACTGCCGAGGTGGATTTCAGTTTCCTGCCCGAGGGGGTGGACTATGTGGCTACGATATATGCCGACGGCAAGGATGCGCACTATATCGACAACCCGCAGTCGTATAGCATTACCACAAAGAAAAAAATCAACAGCAAGACGCGGCTAAAGCAATACATCGCCCCCGGCGGAGGTTTTGCCATGCGCCTTGTGCCAAAAAAATAATTGACAATCATAGGTAAATTAATATATAATACATTTGGGTAAAAAAGAATAACCTTGATCTTATTTCATGGATAAACAGGTGACAGAAGGGCATGGCCGGCATGATTGCCGGCCATGTTTTTTCATTGCCGGGGTGTGATATGACGACTTTTTGCGGCCATGCTGCTTGCTGCTTTTAATTTGTAGGTTCGATGGCAAATTTTGTATAAAAGATTTGTATTATTGAATATTCTTGCATAACTTTGTGGCAGTAAAAAAAGAAAATGTGGTTATGAACGCGCTCGTCTCTGTTGTCAACTTGCTATCTGTCGTCATGCTACACGTCGCCTTGTCGATTAGCGTCGTGGCAGTGGTCGTGGATATTATTGCAAGATGATGGAGGGGGAGCGCGGTACATCGCCAATGCGCACACATAGAAGAAGCACTTAGTTGAAAACACACATACAAAAAAGCCTTTCCTCCAAGAACAAGCAACATGGCGATGGCGGAAAGGTTTTTCTTTTTTGGCAATGTGCCTTCACACGCAAGCGCAGCATGGTAAACAAATGAAATAATAGAAAAATTAAGATATGAGTATTCCGTTAAGAAGTTCAATATCCACCAGTGGCCGCCGCATGGCCGGGGCACGAGCCTTGTGGATGGCCAACGGCATGAAACCTATGCAGATGGGCAAGCCAATCATTGCCATCGTTAACTCGTTCACGCAATTCGTGCCGGGGCACACGCACCTGCACGAGGTGGGGCAGATGGTGAAGCGCGAGATTGAGCAGATGGGCTGTTTCGCAGCCGAATTCAATACAATCGCCATCGACGACGGCATTGCTATGGGGCACCAAGGTATGCTGTATTCGTTGCCTTCGCGTGACTTGATTGCCGACAGCGTGGAATATATGGTCAATGCCCATTGCGCCGACGCGATGGTGTGCATAAGCAATTGCGACAAGATAACGCCGGGAATGCTGATGGCGGCGATGAGGCTGAACATACCCACGATTTTCGTGTCGGGCGGCCCCATGGAGGCTGGCCGGTTAGGCAACCGTGCGCTCGACCTTATCGATGTGATGGTGGATGCAGCCGACACGAGCATCGACGACAGCACCATAGCCGAGGTGGAGGCGTGTGCATGCCCCACGTGCGGTTCTTGCTCGGGAATGTTCACCGCCAACTCGATGAATTGCCTTGTCGAGGCTCTCGGGTTGGGGTTGCCGGGCAATGGCACCATAGTGGCAACTCATGCCAACCGCCTGGGGCTGTTCAAGCAGGCCGCGCGGCTGATAGTGGAGAATTGCCGGAAGTATTACGAGGAAGGCGACGAGAGCGTGTTGCCGCGCAGCATAGCGAGCCGGCAAGCGATGCTTAACGCCATGACGCTCGACATTGCCATGGGGGGCAGCACAAATACTGTGCTGCACCTGCTTGCCGTGGCCAATGAGGCCGGTGCCGACTTCACCATGGCCGACATCGATGCCCTTTCGCGACGCACTCCGGTGCTGTGCAAGGTTGCGCCCAACTCGAAGTATCACATCGAGGACGTGAACCGCGCCGGTGGCATAATGTCGATAATGGGGATACTTGCCGCCGGGGGGCTTATCGACACGTCGCTGCGGCGTGTTGACGGGCTGACGCTGGGCGAGGCCATCGACCGCTACGCCATCGGCGGTAGCAAGTTCGACACGGCGACGGCGTGGCTGTGGAAAAGTGCACCCGCGGGCGTGAGGAGCGTGACGCTGGGCGGACAGGAGAATTACTACAAGGAGCTTGACACCGACCGTGCCACGGGTTGCATACGCGATTTCGACCACGCTTATGTGAAAGATGGCGGACTTGCCGTGCTGCGCGGCAACATTGCCCTGCACGGGTGCGTAGTGAAGACTGCCGGTGTCGATGAGAGCATTTTCCACTTCCGCGGCACGGCGCGTGTGTTCCAGTCGCAGGAGGAGGCCGTCGATGGAATACTTGGCGGCAAGGTGCAGGCTGGCGACGTTGTGGTCATCATTTACGAAGGCCCCAAGGGCGGGCCGGGAATGCAGGAGATGCTTTACCCGACGTCCTACATCAAGTCGCGCCACCTTGGCAAGGAGTGCGCGCTCATCACCGACGGGCGTTTCTCGGGAGGCACGTCGGGGCTGTCGATAGGGCACATCTCGCCCGAGGCTGCCCGCGGTGGCAACGTGGGCCTGCTGCGCGATGGCGACGTCATCGACATCAATATCCCCGAGCGCAGCATCAATGTGATGCTTAGCGACGAGGAGCTTGCCGCACGGCGAGCCGAGGAGGAGGCCAAGGGAGCCGATGCCTTCAAGCCCACACGGCGCAACCGAGTGGTGTCGAAGGCACTTCAGGCTTACGCCTCGATGGTGACATCGGCCGACCGTGGCGGTGTGCGCGAGTGAGAGCTATTGACGATAAACGATATTGCAAAAATTTAGATATTAGGAAGAAAGATATATTATGGGTGAAATGATTTCAGGAGCCGAGGCGTTGGTGCGTTCGCTCGTTGCCGAAGGGGTCGATACCATCTTCGGTTACCCGGGTGGGGCCATTATCCCGGTTTTCGACCGCTTATATGACTACAAAGACCGCCTGCGGCACATACTCGTGCGGCACGAGCAGGGGGCTACCCATGCTGCGCAGGGTTATGCGCGTGTGTCGGGGCGCACCGGCGTGGTGGTGGTGACTTCGGGACCGGCGGCCACCAATGTAATCACCGGCCTTGGCGATGCCATGATGGACAGCACGCCGCTTGTGGTGATTACCGGCCAGGTGGGAAGCGAGCTGCTTGGCTCTGACGCTTTTCAGGAGACCGACGTGATAGGCATCACGCAGCCGGTGACGAAATGGAGCTACCAAATTCGCAACGTGGAGGACTTGCGCTGGGCTGTACCCAGGGCCTTCTATATAGCCTCGAATGGCCGCCCCGGCCCGGTGGTGCTTGACTTTGCCAAGAATGCGCAGAACGACATGATGGAGTGGCGGGGATACAAGAAGTGCCACTTCGTGCGCACCTACGAGCCTTGTCCTGAAATCTGCGAGGCCGACGTTGACACGGTGGCCGGTATGATTGATGCGGCGCACCGCCCGTTGATAATAGCCGGGCACGGCGTGGAGATAGCTGGCGGCGAGCAGGAGCTGCTGAGGCTGGCGCGGAAGGCGCAGGTGCCGGTGGCTACTACGTTGCTGGGGTTGTCAACAATCGACACCGACGAACCGCTGTTCAAGGGAATGGTGGGAATGCACGGCAATGTGGCTGCAAACGTGGCGATAGGTGAATGCGACTTGCTTGTGGCCGTGGGAATGAGGTTCGATGACCGCGTGACCGGCGACCCGGCTCACTTCGCCAAGCAGGCAAGGGTGGTGCACATCGACATCGATTCGTCGGAGTTTGGCAAGATTATCGCCCCGGCGGCCACAGTGCATGGCGATGCCAAGGCGGTGCTGGCGATGCTTGCCGACAAGGTGGCCGAGGCAAGGCACGACGAGTGGCTTGCCAGTTTCGACAAGGCTCGCAAGGTGGAATGGGAGAAGGTGGTAAAGCCCGAGCTTGAAGGTGATGGCAGCCGCATCACTATGGGCAGTGTGGCTCGCAAGGTGGCCGAGGCCGCCGGGCGCGGAGCAGTGCTTGTGACCGACGTGGGGCAGAACCAAATGCTTTCGGCGCGGTATTTCAAGTACACGGCTCCGCGCAGCATCATCACTTCTGGCGGACTTGGAACCATGGGGTTCGGCCTGCCGGCATCGATTGGCGCAAAGATAGGTGCGCCCGAGCGCACGGTGTGCTTCTTCACGGGCGACGGTGGCCTGCAGATGACTGTCGAGGAACTTGGCGTGATATTGCAATATGGGATTGACGTGAAAATTGTGTTGCTCAACAACAACTTCCTCGGGATGGTGCGCCAATGGCAGACGCTGTTCTACGACAGGCGTTTCTCCGAAACCGCGCTTGTGAACCCCAATTTCGTGGCGTTGGCCAATGCATACGGCATCCCGGCCGAAGATGTCGAGACTCCCGGTCAGCTCGACGGAGCCATTGGGCGTATGCTGGCACACAAGGGCGCTTACCTGCTCAATATCAATATCGACCCCGAGGAGCTTGTCTATCCCATGACCCCGGCCGGTGCCCCATGCACCACCATCTTGCTGAACAAAGATGAGAAATACGAACATTAACCTCGCCACAAAATGGAAGAAGTAAACAATAGCAAGGAGCTGTTCACGGTTACGGTTTTCTCTGAGAACCGTGTGGGCTTGCTCAACCAGATATCTATCATTTTCACCCGGCGTAAGCTCAACATCGAGTCGCTGTCGGTGTCGCCGTCGTCGATTGCCGGGGTCCACAAGTTCACCATCACCACGCTTACCGACGAGCCTACCATAGCCAAGCTCGTGACGCAGATTGAAAAGCGCATCGATGTGCTCAAGTCGTTTTATTACCGCGACAGCGAGATTGTCTATCAGGAGGTGGCACTTTACAAGGTGCCCACGCAGCAGCTGCTCGACGAGGAGAACCTTGAGAAGATAATACGCCGCCACAATGCCCGCATACTTGAAATCACGCGCGAATACACGGTGATTGAGAAGACGGGCCACGACGACGAGACTACGGCCCTGTTTGAGGAACTTAGGCGTTACGATATTCGCCAATTCGTGCGCAGCGGGCGCGTGGCTGTCACCAAGTCGCCCGAGGAGTATGTTACCATGTACATTGAGGAACGCGCACGGCGCAAAGAGGAGGTGGAGCGATGCTTGAACGAAGGATAACCGAGGACGGTGGAATATATTCCCACGAGTTCTTCCTTGCCGCAGGCGAATGCAACGCCGAGTGCCGTATGCCGCTGCCAATGCTTGTGAGCCGCTTGATAAGGGTGGCCACCGAGCACGCCAATGTGATGAACCTTGGGTTTTCGCACTTTGCCCCCGAGGGGCGCGGATGGGTGCTCACCAAGCTCGCCGTGGAGATGTCGCGCTACCCGCAGGTCAACGAGAACTACACCATAAAGACGTGGATGGAGGAGGCCAACAAGTTGCTGTCGTTCCGCGCGTTTTCAATACATTGCGGCGACGAGACGGTGGGATATGTACGCTCGGAGTGGGCGATTATAGATATGCGCACGCGCAGGTTGTGCGATATTTCGGCGGTGAAGGAACTCGCCGACAGCGCCAGGCCCGACGTGTCTTGCCCCATAGCCCCGCCGGTGCGTCTGACGGCAGTCAAGGGTGGGCGGCAGTCCAATTACACATTCGGCTACTGCGACGTTGACTTCAACCGCCACGTCAACACTGTGCGGTACATAGAGCGGCTTATGGACCAGTGGCCCATAGAGCATTACGACCGCTACCAGGTGTCGCGTTTCGATGTCACATTCATGCGCGAGTGCCATTACGGTGCCACGGTTGAGATAAAGGTTGACGATGCCGACCCGGCCGACAGTCGTGCCGAGATTGCCGAGGGGGCTGTGGTGCACTGCCGGGCGCGGTTCAGGTTCAGCGAATTTAATGCGAAGGATATAAAATTAGATATTAACACATTCATAAATTAAAATAACTATGGCAATTTTGAATTTTGGCGGTGTTGACGAGAAAGTGGTCACCCGCGACGAGTTTACACTTGAAAAAGCGAGAGAAGTATTGAAGGACGAGACCATAGCGGTCATCGGATATGGCGTTCAAGGCCCCGGGCAGGCACTCAACCTGCGCGACAACGGTTTCAAGGTAATCGTGGGTCAGCGCAAGGAGAGCAAGACGTGGGACAAGGCCGTTGCCGACGGCTGGGTTCCCGGCGAGACGCTGTTTGAGATAGAGGAGGCCGCCAAGCGTGGCACGGTCATCGAATACCTGCTTAGCGATGCAGCCCAGATAGCCCTGTGGCCTACAATCAAGAAACACCTCACGGCAGGCAAGGCACTATATTTCTCGCACGGTTTTGGCATCACCTACAGCGAGCGCACAGGCATAGTTCCGCCCAAGGATGTTGACGTGATAATGGTTGCTCCCAAGGGGTCGGGAACGTCGTTGCGCACCATGTTCCTGCAGGGGCGCGGCATCAATTCCAGCTACGCCGTTTATCAGGACGCTACAGGCCATGCGCTTGACCGCTGCATAGCACTCGGCATAGGCGTGGGTTCGGGCTACCTGTTCGAGACCACATTCAAGCGTGAAGTTTACAGCGACCTCACCGGCGAGCGCGGTTCGCTGATGGGTGCAATCCAGGGCTTGCTGCTTGCGCAGTATGAAGTGCTCAGGGAAAACGGCCACACCCCGTCGGAAGCGTTCAATGAGACGGTTGAGGAACTCACGCAGTCGCTCATGCCGCTCTTTGCAGCAAAGGGCATGGACTGGATGTATGCCAACTGCTCTACCACCGCCCAACGCGGTGCGCTTGACTGGATGGGGCCGTTCCACGATGCCATCAAGCCCGTGATGGAGAAACTGTATGAGAGCGTGAAGACCGGCAACGAGGCTCAAATATCAATCGACACCAACAGCCAGCCCGACTACCGCGAAAAGCTCAACGCCGAGCTGAAGGCCCTGCGCGAAAGCGAGATGTGGCGCACCGGCGAGACAGTGCGCAAGCTCCGCCCCGAAAACAACTGATGCCCCGCTAGGGTCAGTCATCCAAACCGAAAAAAAAAGCGGCTCCAGCCACCAAACTATGTGGCTGAAGCCGCTTTTTCGGTTGACATGAATGTCTCCGCATTCAACTGTAGTAGAATAGATAAAAGTTGCAAGAAAGTGGAGGAAAAGATTTGGAGGATGCAACAAAACCTTTTATTTTTGTAAAGGCAAAGTAACAATGGTTTCCCATTGCCTAAGAATGTATTAAAATAAGTGTATGTATATCTCGCTTAATCTGAAGAATATCGGTGACACGAAACTGACGCTACTCCCTGCGTCAGCAGAGGAAAATAACAAAGAGTTTATGTTGGTAAGGAACGAGAAGGACTTGGACAACCCTTTTCTCTCTTTGCGCTTGGAGGAAAATCACTTTGTCGTAACCAATCAACATGATATTGAAGTGCCAGAGGAGCAACTTGCTCTGGAACTTGATGAGTTGGCATTGGAGGTAATCGCCGCTATACAACGTGGAGATGACTTGTCGGACGTGACTTTGGTGGATGTGGATAAGCCATATAATCCCGACAAAATTCGCGTTGAATCAAAAAATTTCTCACTCAGACAAATATACGACATGATAAACATGGGGGATTTGAACCTGCATCCAGACTTTCAACGTAACCTGGTATGGGATAATTTCCGCAAGTCAAGGCTTATAGAATCTATATTGCTACGCATTCCGTTACCTATGTTTTACTTCTCACAAGATGATGATGGGGTGTTGTCTGTGGTGGACGGACTGCAACGCCTGTCTGCGATCTATGAGTTCATGGAGAATAAATTGGTGCTGAAAGACTTAGAGTATTTGGAAAACTGCAACAACAAGACTTACAGTGGGAAAGGAAACAGGATAGATGACAAATACGTGAGGTGGTTTAACATGACGCAAATAGTGGTAAATGTCATCGACCCGCAATCACCGCCTAAAGTGAAGTTTGACATATTTAGGCGCATCAATACGGGAGGAAGGCCACTTAACGCACAAGAGTTGCGTAACTGCTTGGCCGGAAATGGACTAAGGGAGACGTTGAAAAAAATGGTTGACCTTAGGAGCTTCAAAGAGGCCACCTCCAAAAGCATCAAGGACACACGAATGGACGCACAAGAGTTGGCATTACGTTTTATCTATTTTTATCGACTCATTTACAAAGAAAAGTTGGGTGTCACGGCCTATTCTGGCAACATGGATGATGAACTGGACAAGTTGGTAGATGAAATCGGTAAGGACGAGGCGAAAGACCTGGAGACCTATGTGGCGGCTTTTGACAAGGCTATGTATAGCGCAGAATGGCTGTTCGGTAAGCATGCCTTTAGAAAAGTACACAAAGACACGTTGCCAGAAAGCGGTAAATCTGTTATTAACAAAGCGTTATTTGTCAGTATGTCGGTATTGCTGAGTAGAAAGAAGGCAGAATCCATCCGATGTCTTCCTCGCTATGCCAAAATATCAGTGTTGGGAAAAGAGATGGACGATAATGATGAATACCGTTATTATATGTCTTATGGTACAAATGGGAAAAAGAATATTGAATGTGCTTTCAAAGTGGCGGAAAAACTGTTAAAGGATATAGAGAATGACAAACATTAGAATTAAAAACTTCAAATGCTTTACTGACGCTGTTATTGAGCTGAACCAACTCTCCTTGTTGGTAGGAGCTAACGGAGTGGGGAAAAGTACGGTAATACAAGCTATCCTGCTATTAAAAAACACCATTGTAGCTTTTTCAAAAAATGAAAAGAAGGTAGCCCTGAACGATGAGAATATAACGCTTGGCACGGCAGATGACATATTATGCCAAACGGCAAACGAACAATGCATAACATTGTCTATCGATGACAAACAGTTGGGAAACACAGTAGAGTGCCGCTACAGCGTAGATGCGTATGAAAGTCCGTTAGACATACACATTGACGAGGTTTCTCAGCAAGGACATCACTTATTGGCAGGACATCACCTTCATTATCTGAGTGCGGAACGACTCGGTCCTCGTATATCACAGCCGCTGCATAGTCTGCCGTATATAGATGTAGGATGCAACGGACAATATACCGCTCAGGTGCTTAGTCATGAGGGAGGTATGTTGAAGGTTGAGAAAGATAGGATGTTTGAGGTCACGAAAAACAGGATTTTACAGGCGCAAGTAAATGAATGGTTGTCGAAAATCTTGCCGGGCATACATATATCTGCTAACCAAGACACAAAAAGCCTGCAGGCACAAATAAGAATAGACAATCATAACGGCTTAACGCCTATGTTGGCTCCTAACATAGGGTTTGGCATAAGCTATGTGTTGCCAATTATCACGGCTGGACTGACCGTGGAGAAAGAGAGCCTATTTATTGTGGAAAATCCTGAAGCACACCTTCACCCAGCGGCGCAGTCGGCAATAGGAGAATTCCTGGGAATGGTAGCGCAAAGCGGTGTGAATGTCATCATAGAAACCCATAGTGACCATGTGGTAAACGGAGTGCAACTATATGTAGCTGGGCACAAGGAATTTCATGGCAAGGTGAGTGTCTTGAATTTCTCTTCAAGTAAAGAAGACGTGCAGCCCTCCATCGAATCTTTGACTATGAATGAATATGGAGAACTATCTGACTGGCCGAATGGATTTTTTGACCAAACGCAGATTGACTTCATGAGATTACAGAAACTGCGAAACGCCCATGTTTAATTATTATCTTTTGGAACAATCCTATCAGCTAATCGGAATAGAGGCATTACAAGGTAACCTCATCCGATTAAACAGCATACTTGTTTTAAATGATGAGCGAGATCTCTTTTATCGTTCTGAGACACTATGGAACGTGATGATAGACAATAAGTTGGATTTCTCCACTTGTGTGTTTAGCGCATTGTCTAATAAGCAGTTTATGAGAAATGTGCTCCCAAAAATGTTTATGCAGCAGATCAAGCAATGCGAACCCATTGCAGACAAAGGCGATTTCGACAAGGAATTTCCTAACGACTTGAACGCTTTTTGGGGAGAAGTGTTTCAGCCTAAAGAGATATTTTGCCTCTCGACAATTGAAGACTATGAAACATTCCGCCATAAGAGCGTATTGGAGAATATCACATATCAGAATTTTTGGCAATGGAAAGACTGTTTATTTGAGAAAATAAGATTTTGTGATGGCGTAAAAGGACAAATTGAAAAGATGGGTTCCTCACGTTTCTTCCAGCAAATGGTGAACAGGCTGATAGACTTGGATAACTATAACAGGAACTGGACGCAAGGGGTATGTACGCCTAACCAAATTAATGAAACTACAAGCTTGAGAGTCACTAATGAGTCAGACACGATAAGGAATGACAAAACTTTGAAAAGTTACAGGATGTTTCAGCTGCCAAATGGGAAAACAGAATATTTTGAAATGCATATAAAAGCAGGAGAACTACGTATTCATTTTTTTCCTTTGGAGGCAGAACACACTATCTACATAGGTTATATAGGCAGCCATTTACCACTGAAAAAGTAATATTAACTGCGTCTCAAATCGTTATAGATATACGATTTTGTATTTGATTATGGTGCAAGCGTCCAAAATGATGATGTTGCCCAAGTAAGTAGCATAAACTTGACGAAAATTTGTTGTTATTTAAGTGATTGACTGTTTTTCAAATAATCGGCTGTTTAATAGGACTCACGTCATTCAGCTGCGTAGTATGGCGAGCTATGTGACAAGGCTGATTGGGAATTATCAGTGTCCGCTAAAATGTGATACACTGAATGTAGGGACGCACGAGCCGTGCGTCCCTACATTTTTCATAATGGATGACGGTAAGCCCTTATTGGATAATATGACCTCAATACATTTGCCAATCAATGCATTAAAGCTGTTCGCTGCATTTTTAGCGGACATCAATAAATTTCGGCACACCATCTACTATGGGGTAATAGCGCATATTGATAAGCCCCCTACAACGGTAACGGCAGAGGGATAAGTAAACGGTATGCTAATTGCTGTCTGTCATTGTTGCATGGCCACGGTTAGAGGAACAGCTGGGGGGAGCGGCGGGTGGAGCATACTTTCTTCAGGTGGCGGTTGACCATGAATTGCATTATGCGGCCTATTCGGCGAGCCGAGCGTGGGCATATCGCCACGCAGCGCATGCATGAGATGCAGCGCGAGCGGTCAACGGCCTTAACGTCGCCAGGGTCGATGGCTTGCACGGGGCATTGAGCGGCGCAGGTTCCGCATTGGTTGCAGGCGCGTGTGGGGTGCGGTATCATGCCCAGGCGGCCTGTTTCGCCGCTTGGAACATGGCCGGGCACTTTAGGGCAGGTGTCGTCGCCCGATGCGAGCTTGGCGGCTATTTGCGCTGCGAAACCTTCGAGGGCGGCCTTATCGTCACCGTCGGGGCGGCCGGTGGCATAGCGGCGTGCCACGGAATGCTCGGCTATGGCAGCCACGGCGGCAATTACCGTGAACCCGGCTTTCTGGGCCACGTCTTGCAGCTGGGCAAGGGAGTCGTCGTAGGCACGGTTGCCATACACGCACACTATCACGGCTCGTGCGCCGTTGCCATCGAGTTGTGATAGCCTTTCGGCGGCCGGGCCGGGCATTCGTCCGGCGTATGCCGGGGCGGCGATGACGGCCACTTCGCCGTCTGAGGGCTGTGGTATGGCGGAGGCATCAAAGTGGGGGTCGGCCAGGTCTATCGTGCGTATGTCGTTGCCAAGTGCGTGAGCGAGTATGTCGGCCACGCGGCGTGTGCCGCCTGTGGGGCTGAATGTTATTTCAGAAATTGTCATCGGTTTTTATTTTGATGTAGTAGTGGTGCAAAACAGTTAGCGCAAGCTGTTCCTCCTCCACGATGGTGTGGAGCCGGAACCGTGCTTGCGCGATGCATGTGTGGCTTTCCGCCGCCGTGGCGTGTTTCAGAAGTAGTAGCTTTGGCACTTGCGGTTGTATAGCAGTATTCCCTCGGCCACTTCGCGGGCGGTGTCCTCGCCCTTTATCCTTGCGGCTATCGACAGGGCGAATTGCACAGCCGATGCCGGGCCGTTGGCGGTGATTATGTTGCCATCCCTCACTACCGGCGTATAGCCTTGCTTTGAGTTCCGCAATTCAAAACCCGGGTAGCACGTTGCCTCGCGCCCGTCGAGTATGCCCAATGGGGCGAGTACAAGAGCCGGGGAGGCGCATATTGCAGCGATGAACAAGCCTTCCTTGTTGTGCTTTATGAGCAGGTCGGCAAGCGGAGAGAATGAGGCAAGGTTGCTTGCGCCAGGCAACCCTCCGGGCAATATCAGCCAGCAGGCATCATTGAAGTCGGTTTCATTAAATGTAGTGTCGGCGGTGATGGTTACGCCGTGGGTGCTCGTAACTTCTCGAGTGTCGTGGATTGAGACTGTTTTAAGGTTTGCACCAGCCCTTCGTAGCACGTCGATGACGGCGATGGCCTCGATGTCTTCAAATCCGTTTGCTAAAAACAGGTAGGATGTGTTGTTCATAATGGTGAAGAGTTTTTGTTAATAGAACCGTATGTCGAGACAAATATATTCAATAATTCGGGATAATCAAAGCGGTTAATCTGTATTTTTTGCGAATTGGGGTTAAAATATGGCTATTTGTTACATATATAACAAAAAATGTGGAATCTTCGGAATGCCAAGGCTGCATTTCGTTACCTTATTGTAACATGGCCATTCCTGTTTTTGACGGGCAAAGAACTTCGCAGTTCCATTGGAAGAAATTCAAAACAGTTTCTTAACTTTGTGCCGTTATGAAGAAAATGCGACGGTATATTGCAGTGTGGGTGGCATTGGCGGCTGCCATTGCAGCCATCCTGTTTTTGGGGGATGGCGAGAAGGAGAAGGCTTACCGTGTGGCATCGGGAGTGGTGTGGCACACGGTGTATAATGTGACTTACGAGTCGGGGCGAGACCTTGGCGACTCGATTGTGGCGGTGACGAGTGCCATCGACCGCAGCGCGTCGATGTATAATCGGCAGTCGGTGCTGAGTCGCATCAATGTTGGTGCCACAGATCAAGCCGATGCCACTGTGGCACGGTTGCTGCGGCGGTCGCAAGAGATAAGCCGCGAGACCAGCGGTGCTTTCGACCCTACTGTGGCTCCGCTTATGCGCTTGTGGAAAACGCAGACCGACAGCGCGGCACTTCCCACCAAAGCCGACATCGATAGCGTGATGCAGTTTGTGGGCATAGGCAAGGTGGGTATCGATGCTGCCGGGCGGGTGACGAAGGCCGACAGTCGCCTGAGCCTTGACTTCAGTGCCATAGCCAAGGGGTTGGGGTGCGACGAGGTGGCGCGGATGCTTGAGCGCAACGGTGTGGAGAACTACGTGGTGGAGATAGGCGGCGAGGTGGTGGCTCGCGGCGTGAACAAGCGCGGCGAACCGTGGGCGGTGGCCGTGGATATGCCGGTAGCCAATGCCGACTCGGTGGTTCACACGTCGGCCATGGTGCTGCACATCGACAGCGGTGCCGTGGCGACTTCGGGCAACTACCGCAATTACAAAGTGGTTGATGGGCGCAAGATTGCCCACATCATAGACCCCGCCACGGGCTGCACGGCACAGAGCGACCTGCTCAGTGCCACCGTCGTGGCGGCCAATTGCATGGATGCCGATGCATACGCCACGGCATTGATGGTGATGGGGCTGCAACGGGCGCGGGAGTTTGCCGAGCGACGCGCAGCCGACCTGGCCGTGGTGCTTATATATGCCGACGAGGCCGACGGCTCGCTGCAAGTGTGGCGCAGCCCCGGCGTGGCTCGCTACGAGCGGTGAAGTCCCGCCTGCGCGATGAATTGCAACTGCAATGCCTGAACAGGCCATTGCAGTTGCCCGTCGTCCGTAATAGTTTAAATTGCTTATAATAGCATGGTCATATACACTGGGATATATTCAACCCCATTTTCCCGTTTATAATCCTTTGTGTATATAAGGTACTTGTTCATTATGCGGTCTGAAAATTTTGAGCAGAATTCGTCTAATGATTTATGCGTTCTGTACCCCGATGACTTTACTTCAATGGGTGAAATCTTATGCTTGTCGGGAATGACAAAATCTACCTCGTAGTATTTTTTGCCTTCGGCGTATGGGATTGTATGATAAAACAGTTTTTTCCCTGTGGCTCTAAGCATTTGGGCTATAACGTTCTCATATACATATCCCAAATTGGTGCTTAATTTGTCGTTTAGCAACTTATTGTAAATGATATTTTCGGTAATATCGCTATCCTTGAATGCGAGAGTTACGAACAATCCGGTGTCGGACGCATACATTTTAAAATATTCCTCGTTTTTTGTCAAGGCCAAACCTGCATTCGGGTCGTCGGAATGGTAGGCCACATTAACCGTCATAGAGTCCTCCATGTCTTTCACGATATTCATTATTCTATCGACCTTTTCATCTTCGACGGCTTTGCCTACTTGATAGCGCATTGCGTTTTTGCTGAGCTGGGCTGGAATTGCATCGTATAAAGCCTTGGCTTTTCCCGAGCTGTCTATTTTGCCAAAATCTTCTTCATAAAGTGCTATGATATCGCGTTTCGCCAAATCAACTGCGGTAAAATTGTTTGTTTTGATATATGCTGCAACTGCCTGTGGCATCCCTCCGACAAGCATATATAGGCGGAAGTCCCTCATGAGTTTGCGATGGACGGCATCGCCTAAAGACATTTTTTTTTCAAATGCAGCCCGTAGCAGTGGAATAGTAGCCGTATCGCCAAGAGCCCATCTAAATTCTTCATAATCCATGGGATACATATCCACTTTTGTTTCTTCGCTTGGAATGAGAATATTTTGGCTCTTAGAGCGTACAGATATTAAAGAACCAGTCTCGATGTAGTCATACCGATGGTCTTTAACCAAATGCTTGATGGCCTGCCTTGCAAGAGGTTGCAACTGGACTTCATCGAATATAATCACCGATTCTCGTTCATGCAATTGCACTTGATAGATGAATTGTAGCCTTAGAAATAGATAATTCAAGTCGGATATGTCATTGAATAGGTCATGTACCTCTTTTGATACTTTTGAAAAATCTATCAAGATATATGATTTATACTCGTGTCGCGCAAAATCTTCTGCTATGGTGGATTTCCCGATGCGCCTTGCGCCTTGTATCAGCAATGCGGTATTGCCATCGCGCTCTGATTTCCATTTGAGCATCGTGTCATATATCTTTCGTTTAAAGTATATTGTGTTGTCTTCCATAGCTTGTATATTATATGTGCGAATATAGGATTAATAAATAGTTCCACCAAATTTTTTTGTCGATTTTGCCGGTATCCACCAAATTTTTTTTGGCCGATTTGCCGGTATCCACCAAATTTTCGCAGTGGGATTAATGTTGAAGGTGATGTACGTGCATCGTAGAATATTGGGAATAAGGCAGTATAAACGAAAGTGCATTCCCAAACTTTGGGAACGCACTTTTGTTATGTAGTATGGAGTATGGGGGATTATTCTTCAGGTTTCAGCCACTTGTCGAGCCAGCCGAAGAATTCGCGCTGCCACAGCAGAGCGTTCTGGGGTTGCAGAATCCAGTGGTTCTCGTCGGGGAAGACGAGCATGCGGGTGGGTACTCCGCGCAGGCGTGCCGCATTGAATGCCATCATGCCTTGCGAGGCGAGTATGCGGTAGTCTTTTTCGCCCACGGTCACCATGATGGGGGTGTTCCAGTTTTGCACAAACTTGTGGGGCGATGTGGCAAATGTGGCTTGCGCCGTCTTGTTGTTTTTGTCCCACGGTGCGCCGCCCATGTCCCAGTTGGCAAACCACATTTCTTCGGTCTCAAGGTATTGCGCCTCCATGTTGAAGATGCCGGCGTGGGCTATGAGCGCGGCAAAGCGGTTGTCGTGGTGTCCTGCGAGCCAGTAAACCGAGAATCCGCCATAGCTTGCGCCCACGGCACC
Source organism: uncultured Muribaculaceae bacterium (assembly GCA_944320595.1). Lineage (GTDB taxonomy): Bacteria > Bacteroidota > Bacteroidia > Bacteroidales > Muribaculaceae > Avimuribaculum. Next base: position 44,888 of record CALUIB010000013.1, read on the forward strand.
GATGTGGCTGCCATCGACGTAGGGTTCCTTCTTCATGTAATCGACCGCGCTCAGGTAGTCTTTCATGTTTTGGCCTCCGTAGTCGCCCGATATTTGCGCGTTCCATTCAGTGCCGAAGCCGGGCAGGCCGCGGCGGTTGGGGGCGATGACTATGTAGCCCTGCGATGCCATGAGGCGCAGGTTCCAGCGCGATGACCAGAATTGGCTCACGGCCTGTTGCGGGCCGCCCTGGCAGTAAAGTATGGCAGGGTATTTCTTGGCCGGGTCGAAGTCGGGCGGCAGCACCACCCATGTGGTCATCAGCTTGCCGTCGGTGGTGGGAACCATGCGTTTTTCCACGGTGACGGGTTTCAGCTGTGCGAGCAAGTCGTCGTTGACGTGCGTGAGCTGGCTTGTCTCGCCATCTTTCGACACCGAGAATATTTCGTTGGGCGACAGGTAGGAGTGGCGCATGGTTATCACGCCGCCTGCCACGGGGGCGATGCTTGCGTAGTCGTATTGCCCCGAGGCTACGGTGTCAACCTTGTGCGTTTCCACGTTGATGCTGAAGATGGGTTCGCAGCCTTGGAACGGGGCTGTGAAGTAGAGCGATTTCTCGTCGTCGGCCCATGCTATGCCGTCAGCGGTGTAATCCCAGTCGGCGGTGAGGTCGGTCTTCTTGCCGCTTGCCATCTCCATCACGAATATGCGGTTCTTGTCGCTTTCATATCCGTCGTGTTCCATCGACAGCCATGCAAGGTAGTTGCCCGAGCGCGAGAAGGCCGGTGCCGTGTCATACCCCATCATGCCCTCGGTGAGGTTGCGGGTGGTTTTTGTCGCAAGGTCGTATTGGTAGAGGTCGGAGTTTGTCGATATTGAATATTCCAGCCCCGTCTTTTTGCGGCTCACGTAAACGAGGCTTTTGCCGTCGGGTGCCCATGCAAACGACTCGATGCCGCCAAACGGTTTCATCGGGGACTCGTAAGGCTCGCCTTCCATTATGTCGGTGCCTTCGCCCACGCGGCCATTGGCAAAGTCGGCAATGAACGGGTGAGGAATGGTCGATACCCATTCGTCCCAATGCTTGTACATAAGGTCATCGACGATGTGGCAGTTGGCCTTGTCGAGGTCGGGATAGGTGTCGGTAACCGTTTTTGCCCATTTCACTTGCGAGATGTATAGCACCTTGCTGCCGTCGGGCGAGAAAAGGAAGCCGTCAACACCTTTCTCCACGCTTGACACGCATTGGCGGCCTGTGCCGTCGGCATTCATCACGAAGATTTGCATCTTTCCGTTCTCGGGATAAAGGAATGCAATCTTGTTTCCGCCGTCAATCCATGCGGCGTTGTATTCCGACTTTGGCGACTGCGTGAGGCGCACGGGGTTGCCGCCGTCGATGTCCATCACCCACAGCTCGGCGTTCGACTTGTTCTGCTCGATGCTCGTGAATGCCACGCTGTAAAGCACCTTGCTGCCGTCGGGCGAGACTACTGGCGACGACACGCTGCCCAGTGCCATGAGCACTTCGGGGGTGAGTTTCCCGTCTTGCACCGTCACATCGGGGCGTTCCACGATAACCTCGTCGGCAGCCTTTTCCCCCGTCGTGCAAGCCACTGCCGCCGGGAGCAATAGTAATGATGCCATAATAGATTTTGAGATGTTCATAAATTTATTTTTTGTCGTGAATGAAAAATATGATTGTTTTATTTCTGAGATTTCTTTCCATCCTTCTTATGTGGGTTCTTTCCGCGTGGCTGCCGGCTTGAAGTTCCGAACAGGGTGGCGGCAAGGTCGCGGCGGCCAAGGCGGCACAGCGAATTGTAGATGTCGTGGCGGTACTGGGGTTCATACCAGAAGAAGTATTTGCGCTGAGCCAGCTTTTCCTCGCGCGTGGTGGTGGTGAACACGCGTTCGAGCGTGTAGGGGTTGTAGCCGGTGTAGTACATCTCGGTTGAGACTGTCATGGGGGTGGGCGTGAAATCCTGCACCTGTTCAAGGTGGAAGTGCAGACGCTTGGTCTTGACGGCCAGCTCGGCCATGTCGGCCTCGTGGCAGCCTGGGTGCGACGAGATGAAATACGGGATGAGTTGCAGGCGCAGCTCTTCACGTTCGCACACGGCATCGAAAATGCGCTTGAACTCCTCGAACAGGCTGAACGGCGGTTTGCGCATCAGCCGTAGTACCGCGTCGGAGGTGTGTTCGGGGGCCACTTTCAGCCTGCCCGAGACGTGGCGTGTGATGAGTTCCTCGATGTAGCGGCGGTTGGCCGCCGTGCCGCCGTGCATGGCAAGGTCGTAGCGCACGCCGCTGCCTATGAACGACCGCTTTACGCCCGGCAGGGCATCGACGGCATGGTATATGTCTAAAAGCGGTGCATGGTCGTTGCACAGGTTGGGGCATGGAGCAGGGTGCAGGCACGACGGGCGCACGCAGCTGCGGCACTTGGCCTGGTCGCGCCCGGCCATACCATACATATTGGCCGAGGGGCCGCCGAGGTCGGAGATGTACCCCTTGAAGTCGGCCATTTCGGTCACTTGCCGCGCCTCGCGCAATATCGACTGCTTGCTGCGCGAGGCAATGAACTTGCCCTGGTGGGCCGAGATGGTGCAGAATGCGCAGCCGCCGAAACAGCCACGGTGCATATTCACCGAGTGGCGTATCATCTCGTAGGCTGGTATGCGCTTGCCGTTGTAGCGAGGGTGCGGTAGCCGGGTGTATGGCAGGTCGAACGAGGCATCTATTTCCTCGGTGGTCATGGGTGGATTGGTGCGGTTCACCTTCACTGCCACATTGCCTGTGCGCTGCCACACGTCGCGCCCGTGGTAGCGGTTGGATTCCACCTCTATGTGCTTGAAGTTCTCGGCATGGAGGCGTTTGTCGGCAAGGGCTTCTTCGTAGCTGTGCAGCGTGAAGTGCGTGTCGCTTTCGCGCCCGGTGGGCATTGCTTCCGTCGGCATCAGGAGGGCAGTTTGCGGAATGCATGTGAGTTCCTTGATGCTTTTCCCGGCGGCGAGCGCATCGGCAACCTCCACCACGGGCTTTTCGCCCATACCATATATTAGCAAGTCGGCCTTGCAGTCGAGCAGTATCGACGGGCGCAGGCAGTCTTGCCAATAGTCGTAGTGGGCGAGCCGGCGCAACGATGCCTCGATGCCGCCTGCTACTATCGGCACATCGGGATAAATGCGGCGCAGAATTTCGGAGTAAACAATGGTGGGGTAGTCGGGGCGTAGCCCTGCCCGTCCGCCGGGCGAGTAGGCATCGTCGCTGCGACGGCGGCGGTTGGCGGTGTAATGGTTCACCATCGAGTCCATGGCTCCGGCCGAGATGCCGAAGAACAGCCGTGGGCGGCCCAGCTTGCGGAAGTCGCGCAAGTCGTCCTGCCAGCCGGGCTGCGGCACTATTGCCACGCGGTAGCCGTGGGCTTCGAGTACGCGGCCTATGACCGCCGCTCCCATCGACGGGTGGTCGATGTAGGCGTCGCCCGAGAACAGTATCACGTCGATGTAGTCCCACCCAAGGTGTTCCACCTCCTTCCGGGTGGTGGGCAGCCATTGACCTTGTATTTTGTTGCTTTGGTTTGCCATTGTGTGGTTACTTTTGTGGTTTGCCAAGGCGGGCTTCTATTTCAAGCAGCTGGTCGCGCAGCTGTGCGGCCTCGATGAAGTCCATGCGCTTTGCCGCAGCCACCATGTCGGCTCGCAGGCGGTCGGCCGCCTTCTGCAAGTCGTCGCGGCTCATGTATTTCACCACAGGGTCGGCTGCCAGTCCGGCACCGGGCGAAAATTCGGCCTCGCATTGGCGCATTATCTCGTCGGGCAGCTGCTGCTTGCCGCGCGTGTATTCATATTTCTTGCCCCCCTTGCCGGCCTTGCTGCGGGCGGCGCGGTTGTCGTTGTCGATGTCGGCCTCGTCAACCTCCTTGCCTATAATCAGGTTCCGGGCCTTGATGATGGCCTGCGGCGTGATTCCGTGCTGCTCGTTGTACTTTAGCTGGGCCGTGCGGCGGCGTTCGGTCTCGTCGATGGTTCTCCGCATGGAGTCGGTAATCTTGTCGGCATACATGATTACGAGGCCGTTCAAGTTGCGGGCGGCGCGGCCTGCCATCTGCGTGAGCGAGCGGTGCGAGCGCAAGAAACCCTCCTTGTCGGCATCGATGATAGCCATGAGCGACACTTCGGGCAGGTCGAGCCCCTCGCGCAGCAGGTTCACGCCAATGAGCACGTCGATGCTGCCTGCACGCAAGTCGTCGAGTATCTTTATGCGGTCCATTGTCTCCACGTCGCTGTGCATGTAGGCGCAATTTATGTCGAGCTTGGCAAGGTAGGCGGCAAGCTCCTCGGCCATTCGCTTGGTGAGTGTGGAGACGAGTGTGCGCTCGCCAGTCTCGATGCGTTTCTGAATTTCTTCGATGAGGTCGTCGATTTGCCCCTTCGACGGGCGCACCGAAATGACCGGGTCGAGCAGCCCAGTGGGGCGTATTATCTGCTCGGTCACCACGCCTTCGGCCTTTGCCAGCTCGTAATCGTCGGGCGTGGCGCTCACGTATATCGTCTGGTGCGTTAGTGCCTCGAACTCCTCGAACCGCAACGGGCGGTTGTCGGCGGCAGCTTGCAGGCGGAAACCGTAGTTTATCAAGTTGGCCTTGCGCGACTGGTCGCCGCCATACATGGCGCGGATTTGCGGGATGGTCACATGGCTCTCGTCGATGATTGTCAGGAAGTCCTGTGGAAAATAGTCGAGCAGGCAGAATGGGCGGGTACCCGGGCTGCGGCCGTCGAAGTACCGCGAATAGTTCTCGATGCCGCTGCAATATCCCATTTCGCGTATCATCTCTATGTCATACGTCACACGTTCCTTCAGCCGCCGGGCCTCGGCAAGGCGGCCCTCCTTGTTGAACATATCCACCTCGGTGCCAAGGTCGAGCTCGATTTGCGCCAGTGCCTGAGCCATACGGTTCTTCGATGTAACGAATATGTTGGCCGGGTAAATGTTGAACTCCTCCACACTTTCCTGCGGCAGCTGCGAGATGGGGTCGAGCACTTGTATCGACTCGATTTCGTTCCCCCAAAATATCACGCGTACCATAATCTCTTCGTAGGCCAGCGACACATCCACCGTGTCGCCTTTCACGCGGAACGTGCCACGTTCGGGGGTGACCTCGTTGCGCGAATACAGCGTGGCCACCAATGTGCGCAGGAACTCATCGCGCCCCACGTTCATGCCCCGGGCTATGTGTATCATGTTTTGCCCAAACTCGTCGGGGTTGCCCATGCCGTAAAGGCACGATACCGACGATACCACCACGATGTCGCGGCGGCCAGAGAGCAACGCAGTTGTCGTAGCCAGCCGCAGGCGGTCGATTTCGTCGTTTATCATCAAGTCCTTTTCGATATACTTGTCCGATGCCGGTATGTATGCCTCGGGCTGGTAGTAGTCGTAATATGACACGAAGTAATGTACCGAGTTTTCGGGGAAAAACGCCTTGAACTCCGAGTAAAGCTGTGCGGCGAGCGTCTTGTTGTGCGACAGCACCAGTGTGGGGCGTTTCACTGCGGCAATCACGTTGGCCATGGTGAACGTCTTTCCCGAGCCGGTCACGCCCAGTAGCACTTGGTAGGGGGTGCCGTTATTCACTCCCTCCGAAAGTTCGCGTATGGCATTGGGCTGGTCGCCGGTGGGCTTGTAGTCGGAATGTAGCTTGAAATCCATTTTCCTGAACAAATTACACATTCAGCCCACAAAGTTACGAAGATGCTGCTTAAATTTTGTGATATTTGGAATTTTTAAACACCCACTTGTATCTTTCGGCGTACCTCGTTTTCCCCCTCCCTGCTCAGAAAGCCCGGGTCGATGCGTATGCGTCGTCATAAGTTTTTCCCCAGCAGGTAGGCTTGCCGTGGGTAGTCGGTATTGCGTACCGAACCGGCCGTCCACACGCCACGAGCCACCACTTCGCCCACGCTGGTCCAGCCCAAGTAGCGGAGCAGGGTGTGGTAGTGCAGCAGCATGGGCTGTGCCTCGTCGGTCGCAGTGTCGGCGTATGTCATCAGGAAAGCGGCCTTTTTTTGTGCGCCCTTTATTTGCTCGTTGATGGCGTAGAAACGGTTGATTACGCATTTCATCTGTGTCGAGATGCCGAAGTAGTACATCGGCGTGGCGAATACCACCATGTCGGCCTCGATGAGCCGCGGTCGCAGTTGCAGGAAGTCGTCGTTTAATATGCAGTCGCCGTTCATGCCGCAGCGGTTGCACGCGCGGCACGGTTCCACGTGCTTGAAAGCGCAGTCGAAACGGAACACCTCGTGCCCTTGTTCCTGTGCGCCTTTTATGAACTCGTCGGCAAGGTATGCCGAATTTCCATTTTTGCGGGGGCTGCCCGTCAATACTACTATCTTCATTGCTGTCTTGTTTCGTTGGTTGTTGTCGTTTTGTTCGCCGCCAGCCAGTGCATGCATTATTCCGCCGCCGGCCAGTGCCGCACCCAGTGTGACGAAGACTGATTTCTTCAAGAAGTCGCGCCGTTCCATGTGGCAGTTGTTTTTGTGAAGAGGCTAGAGCGAGATGGTGACGGTGACGTAGCCTTTGCCGAGTGCCGATTTAAGTTCGGCCTGCGTGGCTCCGTCGATTTTGCCCAGCCGGGTGAGGTCCCAGGAGTTGTTGTCGTAGTAAATCACGAAATACCGTCCTTGATAAAGAATCAAGTCGCCCGGGCCGGTTGTGGTGGGTTTGTCGTTGCGTGGGAGCGTGCGGCCTATCGGGCCAACCTTTTCCATGTTGGCATAGTCTTCCATGTCGATTGTTACAGGGCCTTTTTCAAGCAGTTCTATCAGTGCTTGCGTCGATGAATTGTCAACCAGTGTGGCAGTAAATGTCTTTCCGCCATTCACGGTGAGTTTTATTACATTGGTTTCCATATAGTTGCTTGTTTTGTGTTCAGGGGTCGATGCCTGTGCGACCAGCACCGCCAAGGCAATGAGCAGCGTGGGCAAGATATGTTTATTGCGTCGGCAGGTATTGTTTCTTGGTGTTTGCATTACGGTTTCGGTGTCGTGTTGAGGAGGGGATTTTCCCGTGTACTGGCGGTTGCGGGCAGTGGATGTTCCCAGTTACAAAAGTTGGCAACGCCTACGTCCAAAGGTAGAACCACGATTACCGCCAAATTACAGGAAAAGAAGCGGCAGGGTTGTTGCGCCTTGCCGCTTTCCTTTGCGTGTATGCGTGTTATTTCCCGAGTTGGTTGTATTCTTCGTCGGTGACTGGTTCGAGCCATTCGTTTGAGGCGTTTTCGCCGGGTATTTCAAATGCCAGGTGGGCAAACCAGCTGTCGGCTGCTGCTCCATGCCAGTGCTTTACGTTGGCCGGTATGTGGATAACGTCGCCCGGGAGCATCTGTACGGCGGGTTTGCCTTCTTCTTGGTACCAGCCGCGGCCTGCCACGCACACGAGCATCTGGCCGCCGCCACGTGTGGCATGGTGTATGTGCCAGTTGTTGCGGCAGCGCGGTTCAAAGGTGACGTTGTTGAATGGTATCTGTTCCGAAGATATTGGCGCGAGGTAGCTGTTGCCGATGAAATATTTGGCGTATGCCGTGTTGGGCTGTCCGATGGGGAAAATCATTTCGCGCTGGAATGCGGCCATGCCGTTGTCGGCGGTGGCGGTGCTGTCGTCGGCCCACACGTCTTTTGCAAGGCGGAATGCGCCCCATGCGTTAGGCCACCCGGCGTAGAATGCTATATGGGTGAGGATTTCGGAAATTTCGGTGCGCGTAACGCCGTTTTGCTTGGCAAATTGCAAGTGGTGCGAGAGCGACGAATCGATGATGCCCTTACCTATGAGCGTGGCAATGGTGACCATGCTGCGGTCGTGCGGGCTGAGGCCCGGGCGGTTCCACACTTCGCCAAAGAGTACATCATCGTTGAGTTCGGCGAACTTGGGGGCAAATTCTCCTAACTGCACGTGTCCGGCAGTTTGTGTGATTTTTTCTTGTGCCATAGTTATGAATGGAATATTGAATGTTAAACTGATTATTGCCAGTAGTGCCAAAGTTGTTTTCATACGCATGGTTTGTTTGGTTTGATGGTTATACATATCGGGTTCCGTTTTTTCGTATTGCAAAAATAGCGGCAAGGCGGTTCCCATTGCTTAACCATATTACTGAAAATAATATCAAAATTACAGATGGCTCAAGATTATGATGTATATATTATGGCGTGCTGTCTTGTTTACGACAGAATGTCTTCATTTTTGAGGAATTGGAACAATCCGATAAAGACAATATCCATATTCTAAATTTACTGCAAATTTGCAGTAAATTTAGAATAGGCGGCGGTCAGTTGATTACTATCTCGTCGGTGAATAGCCATGCGCCGTGGCGGGGATGCTTGATTGCATGGAGGCGCACGTAGCGGGCGGTGGTGTCGCACAGCGTGGAATATACTTTGTAGCGTATTTCGGCCGAAGTGTCGGGCACGTCGCACCATGCTTGTCCGGCAAGTGTGAAGTGCTCGCCGTCGTCCGACAGGTAGATGTCAACCCTGCGTGGCATATACACCCATGCGCCCACTGATTGCAGGAACGTGGCTCCGACGTAGCGCACGGGTTTTGCGCTGCCAAGATCGATGGTGACATCGAGGTCGCGCATGGTACCCTGCCAGCGGTTGTCGCCGTAGGTCCATCCGCCGCACACGCCGTCGGTGAGAGCCGAGTCGCCTGCTGCGGGATACTGGCGGCTGTAGGGGATATTGTAAATGACTTTGGCACCGCGTGCGAGGTGGCGCAGCGGCTGGTTGCTCTCCTTGCGGTCGCCATATTCCTGGGCGAGGTCGAATGTGTTGTAGCCCATCAATCGCAGTTGCTCGATGAGGGCGAGTGCACGGCGGCGGAAGTCGGCATAGTCTTTCTTGTCTGGTTGCGACCAGCCAGTTTCGGCCAATGCGAATGCCCGTGGGTAATACATGTATTCGGCATGGCTGTCGTCGGTGATGTATTCTGCCCACACGTTGGCCTGCACCCCGAGCAGGTTTTGCGCCGTCGTGCCAGTGATGCTGTCGGGGAGCGGTTCAAATGAATATACCTTTTCGAGCGGCAAGTACCCGCCTATCGATACCGGCTCCTTGAAAGGTGCATCTTGCGTGTAGTCGAGGTAGTAATATGCGTTGGGGTTCAATATCGCTTGGTTGCCCTGTTCCATGGCTTCTATCCCTGGTTCGCTGCCGCGCCACGACATCACCACTGCTCCCGGGGCGAGTCCGCCCTGCATTATTTCGTCGAATCCCACCACGGTACGGCCTTTCGATTGCACAAACTGCTCGATGCGGTGTATCATGTAGCTTTGCAGCTCGTCAACGTCGGCCAGCCCCTCTTGCTCCATCCGCAACTTGCACTTCGGGCATTGTGCCCAGCCTTTTTTCGTGGCTTCGTCGCCGCCAATGTGGATGTATTGCGAGGGGAACAGGTCGATTACTTCCGTAAGGACATTTTCAAGGAACGTGAAAATGCTGTCGTTGCCTATGCAGAAGTCGGCATCGACATAAGGCTTGCCGCTGCAAGACAGGCTGGGGTAGGCGGCAAGCACCTCCTCGCTGTGGCCTGGCATTTCTATCTCGGGTATGACGGTGATGTTCCTTGTGTGGGCATATTCCACTATTTGGCGTATGTCAGCCTTGGTATAGTACCCTCCGTATGCACCCGGGGCATCTTGGGTGCAATATGAGCGGTCGCCGTTCCACCAGTCTTCCCACCGCTTGTAGGGCCGCCATGCGGCCAGCTCGGTCAGCCGCGGATAACGGTCGATTTGTAGCCTCCAGCCTGCCGCGTCGGTCAGGTGCAGGTGCATTGAATTGAGCTTTAGCAAGGCCATCGCGTCGATTTGTTTCATTAGGAACTCCTTCGAGCGGAAGTGGCGCGACACGTCGAAGTGCAGGCCGCGGTATGTGAACCGCGGTGCGTCGGCGATGGTGCAGCATTGCAGTTGCCTGACGCTGCCGCAGCGTGTCATTTGCCGCAATGACTGAATGGCATAGAAGGCTCCGGCCTCGCCTGGCGACGTGATGATGATTTTCCCGGGTGTTATCGTGAGAGTGTAGGCTTCGCTGCCGTCATCCTCCGTGATGCTTATCAAGATGTCGGCGCGGTTTTCGTCGGTCGCCTCTGACAAGCTGTCGGCCTTTAGGTATTCGGCAAGTGTGCCGTTGCCGCCGTCGATATGGAATGTCGCTGTCGGTTCGGGCCACGAGTAAACGCCATCGGCGGTTTCAATGTGTTGCGGCACTGGGATTATGTCGGTCGGGGTGCCGGTGGAAGTCTCGGCCAATGCAGGTATGTCGGCCAGTATAATCAATGCGATGATGTAAGTAGCTATTCGGTACATTGTAGTTCGTTTAAGGCTTTATTTTTTATAGGGAATAGTGCTGTTATTCCTTGCGTAAATATAGCCTTTTGGCATGGGTTGCGCAAACTATTTTGCGATAATCTGCGCAAGTGGGTGTTTTTTTGCGCACTTGCGCAGATTATCTGTGGCTTTCTTATCCTTGCACAGTACCCTTGTGTGCGGACGGTTAATTGACGAACAGTATTTTTGTGGCTACTTTGCCGCTGCTGCTTGAACCGTCGCTTTGCGAGACCAGCACGAAATACACGCCGGTCTTTACACGCCGTCCTGCCGCATTGCAGCCGTCCCAAATGGCTGTTCCGCCTATCGACTGCAGCGAACGCACCACGTTGCCTGCCGCATCGGCAATCTTTACGAGCGAATTGTCCATTAGTCCTGTTATGGCTATGCTGCCAGTAAAGTCGGGCCTGACGGGGTTGGGGTAGGCATACACGCCCGAGAAGTCGGCGGCTGGCTGCGAGGCATCGCTGAATAACTCTACTATGCCAGCTGCGGTGGCGGCGAACACCGAGTTGGAATTGGTGGCGCAGCACACCGAGTAGATGATGTTGCTCGGCAAGTCGCTGTTGTCGGTGGTGTAGTGGCGCAGCACCTGGCTGCCGTCTTCGTTCACAAGGTACAGGCCGCTGCCGGTGGTGGCCATCCACTTGCGGTTGTTGCCGTCGATGGCTATCGATGAAACGGGTATGCCGTCGAGCAGGTTGTCGGCATAGTTGGTGCCGTCGTTGCGCGGTATGCGCGGGCGGGTAATCGAGGCGTTGGAGCCGAATGCGTTTGTGGGGTTGAGGTACATGGGGCCCCTCTCGGTCCCTACCCACAGGGTGCCGTCCTCTTCCTCGGCAAAGCATAGCACATATCGCCATTCAAATCCGTTGCCGTCTTGGTCGGGCACGCTGCCGGCGGAGATTGTCGCCGTCTGTATCGCCGTCGATGCCGGGTTGCCGTTGTCGTTGATGAAGTAGATGCTGCCGTTGTACTCGACATTGGATATTACCTTGATGTCGCCTCGCTTGGTTATGAGAAAGCACGAGCTGTGGGTTGCGTCTTCTATCGGTGCATTGACTGTTATCCAGTCGGCTTGGGTGACAGTGGAACTTTGCACCTTGTCGCCCGGCAGCACCATCAGGGGCGACGGTGTTTCGCCGCCTTGCAGCAGCCACAGGTTGCCTGCCGCGTCGAATTGCATCGCCGTCGCGTTCACGGCATCGTCGGCTTCGCCCGACTTTGCCGCAATCATCGGGCTGTTGCTGGTGTCGTATTTAACAACTTCACCGTCGGGCCTTACTTGGTATGCCCCTTCATAGAGCGAACCTATCAGGTAGCCATTGTCATACGGGTTGAATATTGGGTTGTAAATCTGCCGCAGGTATCCGTCCGACTGGGGGTTGGTGACTGGTATGCCATCAGGAAGGGCGTTTCGCCACTGCCCGTCTTGTAGGAAATTCACTTGTGCCGGTTTGGTAAGATATTGTGCTACTCGCGTGGGGCCGCTGCTGGCCACGAGCAGTGTGCCGGTGCTACTGTCGAAGGCCAGACTCACAGGGTGGGCCACCGACGTGGCATTGGGGTGGTAGTAGTCGGACAGCACCGTTACGCCCCCATCGGAGTCGAGGCTTATGTGCCGCAGGCCGGAGGTGCTAAGTTCCCACATCTGCCCACGCTCCTCCATCGAGGAGACTATCGCCTGGCTGCCTGCCGTCTCGGTCGGCAGCGCATGTGTATCGGCGATGTGCCCGTATTGGTCCAAGTAGATTACCCTTGAGTGGTCGCCGCTGGTGGCGATGTAACCCTCTTGCGTGGGCTGTATCTGTGCCATCCCTTCCGATGCTACAAGGCTTATGCTGTGTGTCCCACTCGGGTCGATATTTATATTGTAAGTCCAGCCTCCTGCAAATATTACTGCATCGCCGGCCGACGAGAACGGCAGCAGGCGCGCGCTTTCGTGCAGGGTGGTGGCCGTCATCTCGGCCAGCGTCTGCGGCACTGAGCCGAGGAGGCAGTAGCGCAGGCTGTCGGCGTTCACCCACAGGTAGCTATTGGTAGCGGCCACCGAGCTGACTTCGGTGTTGAAGATGCGTGAAAACTCCACGTCGAAACTCTCGTCATTGAACACCACGATGCCGAATGCCGTGGCCACCAGCATACGCCCGTCGGCAAAGGTTATGTCGTTGATCGTGCGGCTGCCTTGCAAGTCGGCATTGTATATGTCGGGCAGGTTGATGGTTTCTCCGTCGTCGGTGAGGATGTCGATGTTGCTGTCATCGTAGGCCACGGCTAAGTAGCCGCGGCTGTAGTTGTAGTACACGTTGCGCACGGTGCTGCCGTTGAGGCGGTTGTTGCGCGAGTAGTAGTCGCTCTCGTCGTTCACCTTGTCGTAGCTGTAGAGGGTGTTGTCCGAGAGGTAATACACCATGTCGCCGGTGTCGATGAGCCTTGTTATGTCGTTCCCAAAAGTGGGGTGTATCTTTATGCTGCCTATTGCGCCCTGTGCGGCTGCTTGGCCTGCGGCTGCCAGTGCGGCCATGAGGGCGATGATGATTTTTCGTGTCATAAAAATCTTGTTTATAATAATAACGTGGCTATGGCGGCGCAAATTGTGTGTGCGCAGGTGTGAGGGCTACATTCCGAAGTAGCGGCGCAGCACGTCGGCATTGGTTTGCGCCGGTGTGCGCACTGCCAGCAATGCTTGCCTCTGGCAGGCGTAGAAAGCGGGTAATGCCTGCCTTAGTGCAGCCTCGTCGCCGGCCTCGAAATATTCAAATTCAAAAGCTGCGGCGATGGCTCGTGTGCGGTCGGGGCGAGCCACCTCGAAGTATCGTTCAAGTTCGGGTAGACTCGAAGTGCCGTTGAGAAAGCGGAATATGTTGCCGCCGCCGTTGCACATCACTATTATTTTCAGTTTTGCCGAATTGTATTGCGACGAAATACCGGCAAGGTCGTAGCCGAAGCTCATGTCGCCGGTCACCAGCAAGGCCGTTTCCCCGGCAGGGGCCACAAGCGCGGTGCCGAGCGCGGTGGAAGTGCTGCCATCGATGCCCGATGTGCCGCGGTTGCAGTAGCACGGTTGCTTGACGGCGGTGCCGAATAGCTGGGCGTAGCGTATGCATGTGCCGTTTGACAGGTGCAGCGTGTAATGAGCCGGTATCGACGGTATTATTACGGAAAATGCCTTTAGGTCGCACCAGGGGGCGTCGGCCACATACTGCTCGTGCCACCGGGCGGCTTCGCCTGCGAGTTGCTGCCACCGTCGTGCATAGCCCGGTGCGAGGCTTTGCTCGGGTGGCAGTGCATCGAGCAGTTGGCCGAAGAATAGCTCGGGCGGTGTGTCGATGCGGCGTGTGAGGTGCTGCATGGTGTCGATGGTGCAAGGGTCGGTACCCACCCTCCATTCTTGGGCGGCCGGGTAGCGGCGCAGGAATTTCTTTGCCACCTTCGACACTAATGAGCCGCCCATGGTGATAAGCAATTGCGGTGCATATTGCCGAGCCTTGCCCGATGGCATTGCACCGAGTGTGCGGTCGATGGCTGAAATGAACTGCTCGTCGTGCAGGTTGGAAATGGTTTCGGTGAGTATGGCCACATTGCCGCATTGTCGGGCGATGCCCGACAATGCGGCATTAAGCTGGTGCGACGGGTGATGGAAACCGGCCACAATCATCACCCGTTCTGTTCCGGCAAGTTCTGTGGCAAGCTGTTGCATTGTCGCCCTGTCAACAGTTGGAGCCGTTGCCCCGTGCTTGATTATGCGCACAGGACTGGCCACCGGCACGGTTTCGCACAGTGGGTCGGCGAGCGGTACGTTAATGTGCACAGGCCCCATGGGCGCTGTGGTTGCCGTGATGGCGGCATCGTTGATTAGGCGGTTGGCATACCAGCGGTCTTGTTCGCCGATGCACGATGTTGGCAGGTCGTAACTTTGTTTCACGATTGCGGCAAGAGATTTGTCTTGCCTTATCGTTTGGCTGTCGTTTTGGTCAATCCATTCTCGCGGGCGGTCGGCGGATACTGCAATGATGGGGATTTGCCTGTAATAAGCCTCGGCGATGGCGGGTGCATAGTCGAGCAATGCCGACCCCGATGTGCACACAATCATCACCGGTTGCAGCAGCCGCTGTGCTATGCCTATGGCAGCGAATGCCGCACTGCGCTCGTCGGTAATCACCCACTTGCTTATACGCGGTTCACGGGCAAGAGCTATAAGCAGCGGCGCATTGCGCGAGCCGGGCGACACCACGGCGTGCCGCACGCCGGCGGCAATCATTATTTCCACTATTTCACGGCATTGCACGTGTGCCGAGGTTGTGCCTGCAATGGCGGTTTTGTTGTGTTGTTCCATCGTCGTTAAAAACAGTTTTTTGTTATATCAGCTTGATTTGGCAATTGTCGAGCGAGGCCACGCTGGCAAGGCTTTCCACTCGGTAGCCCATCGAGCGCAATCGGTCGCCGCCCCCCTGGAACGCTTTCTCGATGATAAAGCCGAATCCGCAGATGGTGGCACCGGCCTGCCGGGCAAGGTCGATGATGCCGAGCGCGGCGTTGCCGTAGGCAAGGAAGTCGTCGATGAACAGTATGCGGTCGGCCCGGGTCAGGAAGTCGGAGCTGATGCACACGGTGTAGTCGCGGTCCTTGGTGAACGAGTGTATCACAGTAGTAAGCATGTGTTCCATGGTTTTGGGCTGCTTTTTCTTGACAAACACCACTGGCAGGTGCATCGCGGCTCCCGTCATAATTGCAGGTGCGATGCCGCTTGCCTCGATGGTTACAATTTTGTTCACTCCGCTGTCGGCATACAGCCGTGCAAATTCCTCGCCAATGCGGCACATTAGGTCGGGGTCCATTTGGTGATTTATGAAACTATCCACCTTCAGTATCCCGCCCGGGTAGCATTTGCCGTCTTCCAAAATTCGTTGTTTCAGCAATTCCATAAGGCAAATTATCGTGGGGTGTAAAAAATCACCATTGCCGCACAGTGCCGGGGCAATGGTGAATGAAAAACCTAACCCCCGCGTGGGGGAGTTCTTTTTACCTTGTATTAACCTTCGGTGATGGCGTCGCTCGGGCAAGATGCTGCGCAGCTGCCGCAGTCGATGCACTTATCGGGGTCAATGTGATAGATGTCGCCTTCAGAGATAGCGTCAACCGGGCAAACACTCATGCAAGTGCCGCAGGCTACGCAAGCGTCGGTAATAACATGTGCCATTGTAGTAGAAAAATTAAATTGGTTAAACAGATTAAACAAATATTGCTGCAAATGTACTGATTTTTTTCATACCGACAACTGCTGAACGTGGTTTTTTATGCAATATAACTGTAATTGCTTGTGTTGTAGGTGATTGTTGTATATGCCAAGTGGCTGGTTCAAGTGAGTGGATTTAGAAAGGTGGGAAATGACTTAAAAATGTGCGAAAAAATAGTAAATTTGCAGAATTAAGTGTTGATTAGGCTATGGGACGGCTTTTTAGTATAATAACGGTAACTTACAATGCAGGCAGCGTAATCTCACCCACATTGGAAAGTGTCGGGCGGCAGTCGCTTGACGACTACGAATATGTGGTGGTGGATGGCGCATCGGGCGATGACACTCTTGCCCGGGTGAAGGCATCGGGGATAAGTGGGCTGCGCGTCGTAAGCGAACCCGACTGCGGGCTTTATGATGCCATGAACAAGGGGTTGGCAATGGCACGGGGGGAATACTTGATATTCCTTAATGCAGGCGACGCATTTGCCGACACTGACGTGCTGGCCCGCCTTGCTCGGAAGGCTCATGAGGGCGATTACGACATATTGTATGGGCAGACGCAGCTTGTCGATGCCGCGCGCCGTGTTATAGGGCCAAGGCACCTTGTGGCCCCCGCGAGTCTTACCGCCGACAGTTTCAAGCAAGGTATGCTGGTGTGCCACCAGGCTTTCGTGGCTCGCCGCAGCATGGCACCGCAGTTTGACTTGCGTTACCGTTTCTCGGCCGACTATGACTGGTGCATACGATGCCTGCTGCAAAGCCGTGGAAATGGGTATGTGGGGGCTCAGCCCATAATAGACTTCTTAGTTGACACGGCTGGCACCACCGAGCGCAACCATAAGGCTTCGCTCAAAGAACGGTTCGACATAATGTGCCGCTACTATGGCACCGTGCCGACCATTGCCAGGCATTTGTCGTTTATTCCCCGTTATCTTGGTGAGAAACGGCGTAAAAAAAGGTTGTTGGAAAAATGAATAATTTGCAACGCTGGCTCAAGCTGCCAGTAAGGCTGTGCTAATCGTCGTGGTGATGACATGGCTTATTTCCGTTTTGTGGCCAGTATAGCTTTTTGTGAGAAAATGGATTTATGGAAATTGATACGAAACAAATAACAGTAGTGTTTGATGACGACCATCCTGGGTCGCTTGCCGGTGTCACGGGCATATTGTCGCGCCATGCAGTCAACATATTGGCCATGACGGCGAGCGGCAATCGGGAAAACGGCAGGGCACACTTTGTGGTTGACCACATAAGGCTCGCATTCGACATATTGCAGAACCATGGCTACCATGTGGTGGCCGAGGACGTGCTGTGCTTGCAGGTGAAGAATGTGGCCGGGGCATTGCACAAGTCGTTGCAGCTGCTTGCCGAGCACGACATAAACATCGACTACATATATGCCTTCGCGCAAGAAACCACCGAGGGAGGTACGGCAGTGATAAAGTGCGACGAGGCATCGCGGGCGAAATCGGTGCTTGTTGCCCATTTCAAGGGACTGCGTAGCAGCGAGTGAAATGGTTGGGGTTTTACCTGTGGCGCGATGAAGCCTTTTGCAGGAACGGGGTGCCGCCTCCGGGGCGTGGGGCGCGTTTGCCCATGTCGGCAGGGCCGTATTGTTGGCCACCGGTGTAGTCGTGTAGGAGCGAATGTAGCACCTGAAAGAGCAGTCCGCCCACGTCAATGCCGAATTTGCTGCCATTGATGTTGATTTGCGGAATTAGTATCGGGATGGTCATCCATTTGTGGCTGTAGGGGTCGTAATATCGTTGCGCCCCCATTTCCATCGAGAATTTGTCGCTCATCTGCACACCTATTGTTGCCCCGTAGTTCGACCGTGCCATATAAGGCATTGCTGCCATGGAATGGTACAAGCCTCCGCCATGTTGGTAGCTCCCGAATGCGTTAAGCGTTAGACGGTCGTTGAGTTGGTATGAGAGTTGTCCCGATACCCCGTAGTTGTTGTACAGACGGTTGTCGAGATGGTATTTCGTGCCAGTTATCGAGCCTGTTATGGAAAAGCGGCCAAAATCTTGGAACAATGAGACAGAGCCTGTAGCGATGTTGCCCATCCCGGGGAATGTGTTCATGGAACTTGATGCAAACACTCCTCCGCCTTGCCAAGAGGCAATTGAGCCTGCGGCATAGTTGCTGCCAAGGCTGAATTGGCGTTGGTGGTAAAAATTATAATCACTTGGTTTGGGGGCAAGTCCGTGATATACGTTGATGTTGGCCGCCATATTGTGATGCAATGAGTCGTCGGCCACTGCCGATGGTTGCGCGGTAATGGGCTGTGGTATGGAAAGCGTGTAGCGGGGAGAGGTGAAGTCGCCGTTATGCAATTTTAGTTGTGGCGGTTGCAATGGCTGCACGTCGGTGATGCGCAGCGGCGTTTCTTGTGCGTTGGTCGAGAGAGTGAGTAGCAGTAGCAATATTTTCAGGGCAGTCTTCATAAGTGCCATTTTAGTTTGCAATGATAGCAATAAATCTTCTCATTTGGGCGTGATTTAATTCTGTTTAACTATTTAACCTTGCACTATATTTTGATAATATAGACTGTGCGGCTCGGCTAAAGCAAATTCATACAAGTATGATTTGCAATTGCGCTCGTCTTGTACTATATTTGTAATAAATTGTGAATGACATGAAATACCCGATAGGCATACAGAGCTTTGAGAAACTTAGGGAAGATGGTTATGTTTATGTCGATAAGACGGCATTGATATATAACTTGGTTCATGATGGTACTATATATTTCCTGAGCCGCCCACGGCGGTTCGGGAAAAGTCTTTTGGTTTCCACCCTGAAGAACTATTTTCTTGGGCGCAAGGAGCTGTTTCGCGGACTTGCCATAGACTCGCTTGAAACGGAATGGGCGGAATATCCCGTGTTCCACATTGATTTTAACGGGGAGAATTTCACTGCCCCAGGCACGCTTGAGAGGGCTATTGAGGACGCTGTTGCCGCATGGGAGGAGGTTTACGGTCGGTCGTCGTTCACGACCATAGGCAAGCGTTTCGCCCATGTGCTTAACCAGGCACATATAAAGCATGACCGCCGGTGTGTGGTGCTTATTGACGAATATGACAAGCCAATTCTCGATGTGCTTGACTCTGGTACTGTTACCACTGTCGGTGGGGTGCAGATGCAACTTGAAGATGCCAACCGCGAGATACTGAAGGGTTTTTACTCGGTGTTCAAGGCCGCCGACAATGACTTGCAGTTCGTGCTACTGACGGGGGTGACCAAGTTCTCGCAGGTGAGCGTGTTCAGCGGCTTCAACCAGCCGGCCGACATAAGCATGGACCCGCGCTACGAGACGCTGTGCGGCATCACCCAGCAGGAGATGGAAGGTTATTTTGCCGAGGCCATCGAAGAGATGGCAGGCAGCCAAGGTGTCAGTGGCGATGAAATGAAGGAGTTACTGAAACGGCAATATGACGGCTACCATTTTAGCAAAAACATGACTGATGTATATAACCCGTTCAGTCTGCTGAATGCTTTTGCTTCACAGGACATACGCGACTACTGGTTCAGCAGCGGAACGCCGAGCTACTTAGTGCGGCTGCTGTCGCACACCGACGACAACCTCGACGAGATAACGGGCAAGTATTACGACCCGCAGGAGTTTGTCGATTACAAGGCCACGGTTGAAAAGCCGCTGCCGATGATATACCAGAGCGGCTACCTCACCATAAAGGACTACAGGCCGCGGCGCGGCACGTTCCTGCTCGACTATCCCAACAACGAGGTTAAGAAGGGTTTCGTGTCGCTCGTTGCCGCCGATTATTTCAAGCCCCGCACCGAGAGCGTGAACAGCTGGGTGCAGGACCTGCTCGACGCGCTTGAGGATGGCGACACCGACAAGTTGTGCAAGCTGTTCACGTCGTTCCTCTCCGACATACCCTACGCCATGCGGCGCAAGGAGAACGAAAGGGAGAGGGAGCGGTACTTCCACTACACGTTCTACCTGATATTCCGCCTCGTGAGCGTCTATACGGTATATTCCGAAAAGCAGCAGAGCGAGGGGCGCGTGGACTGCATAGTGGAAACTCCCGACTACGTTTACATCTTCGAGTTCAAGCTCGACGGCTCGGCCGATGATGCGCTGGCACAAATCGAGGAGAAGGGCTACGCACGCCCCTACGCCGCCGACAGCCGCCGACTATATAAAATTGGCGCGGTGTTCTCCTCGCAGACCGGCACTATAGCCGAGTGGAAAGTGGATTGAGTGCGGAAATAAGCGTTTTAACGTAAATTATGCAGGCATTTTTTTGATATTTTGTATTTTTGCATAGATAAGAGGTGCTGTGATGAATTGTTTTGAAAAATCAAAGCAGACTCTGTATTCCGGCTTTTTGAAAAATAAGATTTACTTACCGTATGGCAGAATTCTGTGATTTTGGCCATAATGTCGGGGTATGTATGCATCAAGCAGGCAGTACAAAAGTTTTTTTTGTAAATTATGAGAGAAGACAACGATATACCCGAAGAAGAATTGGAGAATGACGGCAATGATGAATCGTGGCAGGAAACCAATGACGACGATGGCGAGGGAGCTGTGACACAAGCCCACTCGACCTATGTGCCCAAGGACAATAGAATGCAATTGTCGGGGATGTTTCGTAACTGGTATCTTGATTATGCATCATACGTGATACTTGAACGTGCCGTACCGCATATTGAAGACGGATTGAAACCTGTTCAACGCCGCATATTGCACACGATGAAGGAGCTCGACGATGGCCGCTACAACAAGGTTGCCAACATCGTGGGCTTTACGATGCAATATCACCCACATGGCGACGCATCGATAAAAGACGCATTGGTGCAGCTCGGACAGAAGAATTTGCTTATCGACACACAAGGGAACTGGGGGAACATCCTCACCGGTGACGATGCCGCGGCGGGGCGATATATCGAGGCTCGGTTGTCGGAATTTGCGCTCGATGTGGCGTTCAGCCCCAAGATTACCGATTGGGGGCGTTCGTATGATGGTCGTAAGCCCGAACCCATAACGCTGCCCGTTAAATTTCCTCTTGTGCTTTTTCACGGTGCCGAAGGCATCGCCGTGGGCTTGTCAACAAAAATATTGCCGCATAATTTCAACGAAATAATCGATGCAGCCGTTGCGTACCTGCGTGGCGAGCCGTTCCAGCTATATCCCGATTTCCCCACAGGCGGATATGTGGACGTGAGACGTTACAACGATGGTGAGCGTGGTGGGCAGATACGCGCCCGTGCCAAAATAGAGAAACGCGACAGCAAGACGTTGGTTATAAACGACCTGCCATACGGTTACACGACACCGAAACTCATTGAGTCGATATTGCTTGCGCAACGCAAGGGAAAGATAAAAATCAAGAAAATTGACGACAACACATCATCGACCGCCGAAATCATAGTCACATTGCAGCCGGGTACGTCGAGCGACAAGACCATCGATGCCCTGTACGCATTTACCAATTGCGAGGCAAGCATTTCGCCAAATTGCTGCGTAATAGAGGACAAGAAACCTAAATTCTTGTCGGTGAGTGATATATTGCGCAACAATGTCGATCACACCAAGGATATGTTGCGTCGAGAGCTTGAAATACAGCGTGGAGAGACGCTTGAGTCGATACACTTTGCGTCGCTCGAAAAGATTTTCATAGAGGAGCGGATGTACAAAGACAAGGAATTTGAAGATAGCCGCGACCTCGACGAGGCAATAGCTCACATCGACCGTCGCCTTGAGCCTTGGAAACCGTCGTTTTACCGCGAGGTGACGCGTGACGACATACTGAAGCTGCTTGAAATAAAGACGCGCCGGTTCACGAAGTTCGACAGCGACAAAGCCGACGAGTACATAGCCATGCTCCGAGACCGTATCACCAAGATTGATTACGAGCTTGAGCATATAGTAGATTATACCATAGAGTGGTTCGAGGGCTTGAAGGCCAAGTATGGGGCGATGTATCCGCGCCGCACCATTATACGCAATTTCGATACTATCGAGGCTACCAAGGTGGCCGAGGCCAATGAAAAGCTTTACATCAACCGCGAAGAAGGGTTCATAGGCACGTCGCTGAAGAAAGATGAGTTTGTGTGCAACTGCTCTGACATCGACGATGTAATTATCTTCTACAAGGACGGCAAGTATAAAGTGATAAAGGTGGCCGAAAAAATATACGTCGGCAAGAACATATTATACTTGAATGTGTTCAAGCGGAATGATTCGCGCACTATCTACAATGTGGTTTACCAAGACGGCAAGGGCGGAGTAGTGTATATGAAACGGTTTGCCGTGACAGGCATCACTCGCGACAAGGAATATGACCTTACCCAAGGCAAGCCCGGTTCGAAGGTGCTGTGGTTCACAGCCAACCCCAACGGAGAGGCCGAGGTGCTCCGCATCACGTTAAAGCCAAAGTTCCGACTGAAGGTGTTGCAGTTCGACGTTGACCTTGCCGACCTTGCAATCAAGGGCAAGCAGTCGCGCGGCAATGTGGTGACAAAGAACGAGGTGCACCGCATTTCGCTCAAGGAACGCGGCACTTCCACCCTGGGCGGACGTGAAGTGTGGTTCGACCCCGATGTACTCAGGCTTAACTACGACGGGCGTGGCCGCTCGCTCGGGGAATTTGCCGGCACCGACCAAGTGCTTGTCGTTTGTACCAATGGCGAGTATTACACCACTTCGTTCGACTCGGGCAACCACTATAGCGACGACATACTACGCATCGAGAAGTTCCGCCCACATGCGGTGTGGACGGCTGTGCTGTTTGATGCTGACCAGGGGTATGTTTACGTCAAGCGTTTTGAATTCGAGCCGTCGGTGCGCCGCCAGAATTTTATCGGGGGGAATGCCGATTCGCGCTTGATGCTGCTTACCGACAAGCGTTATCCGCGCTTTGACGTGAAATTTGGTGGCGGCGACAGTTTCCGCGAGAATATAGTCATTGACGCCGAGGAATTCATAGGCGTGAAAAGTTTCAAGGCCAAAGGGAAACGCATCTCTAACTACATGGTAGAGGCGGTTACGGAAATTGAACCGCGAGAAGTCCCCGAGGATGAAGAAGTAGAAACGGCTGATGCGGAAATCGATGATGGCGGCGATGCGCCCGATGAAAAGCCTATATGCCAGCAAGATGTGCTTGATGAACTCACCGGGCAGAAGAAACTGTTTGACATAGAACCCGATGACGGCAGCAGTGTGGAATAGGGCTGTGGTGAAGTGCGCGGTTGCCGTGCTAATAGCGTTGTTGCGGCCTGTCGCGGCTCGTGCTGAAGGGGTGTATGCCGACAGTGTGCCTGCTGTGGCGGCTGTTGTCGAGCGGCCAGTCAATTCGTCGTTTATGTTCGATGCAGGCGGTGCGCAAATACTCGACACATACCTGACGCCCATAAAATACTCCGGACTAAACCTTAGGATAGGTTACGAGCGGTTGCAGGCCATGAAGTTTAATCCGCACGGTTGGGTGTCGCAGATAGAGGCTGGAGTTGAATATCAAAAGGTTCACAATGCGCCCGGCAACCACACCATGCACTCGCTAATGTGCGAATTTCAGTGGGGCATGATGCACAGGTGGCGAATTGATTGCATGCCTGGGCTGCAATTGATGGCTGGCGGAGGTACGCGATTCCGAGGCGGTGTGATTTACAATGCCAGCAATTCCAATAATCCAGTGTCGGCCAAGATACATTGGAGCGTTAACCTGCAAGGCATGGCCGTGTATAATATGCGCGTGGGGCGGCTGCCGCTGACGTTGCGGTACCAAGTCACCTTGCCAGTGCTTGGAGCGTTTTTTTCTCCCGAATACGGGCAATCGTTCTATGAAATATACCTCGGCGACCGTGGCGGCATAGTGCATTGCGGCTGGTGGGGCAACAGGTTTGATATGCGCAATCTGCTGACCGTGGATTTGCACCTTGGGCACACGTCGCTACGCATAGGTTATCGCGGCCAGATAGAGACGAGCTATGTCAATAACCTCAATTACCACTTCTTCACCCACAGTGCCATAATAGGCGTGAGCGGCGAATGGCTGTCGTTGAGGCCCGGCAAGGGCGACGTGGAGCGGGCGCGTATCATTTCGGCATTATATTAGCAATTATGAAAAGATTTATCAAAGGCATTTTGTTGTCGGCTATGGCCAGCATATCGCTCATGTTGGTCTCTTGCCATGATTACGAGGAATTTGCCAACGACCCTCAGGGCAACTTCGATGCACTGTGGACAATAATAGATGAGCATTATTGCTTTTTCGAGTATAAGGACATCGACTGGAACGAGGTGGGCCAGCGTTACCGTGCGCAGGTGCGCCCCGAGATGACGAGCGAGGAACTCTTTGACGTGTGCGCCCAGATGCTCAAGGAACTTAAAGACGGGCACACCAACCTTATATCGTCATGGGACGTGTCGCGCTACTGGATATGGGAACAGTATCCCGAGAATTACGACGAGCGCATAATCGACCAGTATTACTTGAATTTCAATTACAGGCAGGCATCGGGCATAAAATACCAGATATTGAGCAACAACATCGGGTATATGCACTATGGAGACTTCGGTTCAAATATAGGCGAGGGAAACCTTGACATGATATTGTCTTATCTTGCGGCCTGCGACGGCTTGGTGATTGACGTGCGTGGCAATGGCGGAGGTTTTTTGATGAATGTGGAGACGCTCGTGGGGCGTTTTATCACCGAACCCATACACGCCGGGTATATTTCTCACAAGACCGGCCCGGGGCATGACGAGTTTTCTGAACCGTATGCCTATTATTTCGAGCCTGCCGACGATTACCGAATCAAGTTTATGAAACCAATTGTTGTCTTGGCCAACAGGGCATCGTTCAGCGCGACGAACAATTTTGTGTCGATTATGAAGATGCTGCCCAATGTGCGCGTGGTGGGCGACACCACTGGTGGCGGCAGCGGTATGCCGTTCACGTCGGAATTGCCTAACGGGTGGAATGTGCGTTTTTCGGCCTGTTCCATCCTCGATGCGACCGGTCGCGAGACTGAATTCGGCACCGAACCGTCAGAGGGCTACAAGGTTGATATGTCGGAGTCCGACATGGCCGCAGGCCGCGACACAATCCTTGAAACAGCCTTTGCCGCCATCGAAGATATGACGGCCTCCGGCATCTGAACGATGCTTCGGTATCTGTCGCAGACAATTGGCAGGCCAAAGGATGTTTTTTACAATACTTTTCAGTAATTTTGTCGCACGTGCTTGCCGTCCATATAGGATTGGCAATAATGATGCAACCAACGAAAATAGTAAAAAATGAACAGGATATTCGCAATTTGCGCCATTATGGCGGCGGTGGCGGTTGCTGCCACCGGGGAGGCTTATGCCGATGATAAATACGAACGTGTCAACACCGAGTGGCAGGCTGCCGTGGCGGCTGCCATCGACTCGTTTCCCGAGGGCGGGGGGTATTACACGGGGCGCAACACCAACGCCCAATTCCGCCGCACGGCGTGGAGGCAGATGAACGAGGCTTTCGGCATGGACCCTACCGACTCGCAACCGCGGCTCAATGTATCGGCGGCAGTGCCGTCGTTCGACGCGATGGCCATTTACTTGGCATTGCTGAAGTCGATACAGGTGTGGGATGGCGGCGACGGGCGGCAAGATGTTCCCAACCTGTCGTGGTTCAGCATGAAACCGTTTTGCGGCGTTACCGATGTCATAAACAACCGTGGCTACACGCAAGCCGACGGCGAGGGGCTGTGGGGCATGGCCAAGGCCAACGGGCCCGGAATTGCCGTTATTGTGAAGGAACTTGGTGCCGGGTTCAGCTTTATGGGTTATCGTGGAGCCAAGACCGAGGCGTACCGCGAGGACAAGAAGGAGCGTTACCTCTCCGACGAAGAGTGGGTGGCCGCTCCCGTGTGGCCGCAAGCCCGCAAAGGCGATTTCATGAAAATATTTTGGAACCGAAACGAAAGCGGCAGTGACTGCGGGGCCATAATAGGCGACAATGGCAAGCCTGGCGAGGAGCAGGAATGCAGCACGGTGGCAATATTCATGGGATATGACGGCGATGGGAACGTGATGTACTGGAGTTCAAACGACAATGCCGAAAATCCCGTCAATGGAGGTTACGGCGTAGCCGTGTGCCGCCGCACCGACATACAGCGCGTGGTGTTTACCCGCATCATGGAACCCGAGAAATTTGCCGATGCCAAGGACTGGCGTGCGAGCAAGGTCCACAAGTGGCTGCGCGAGCTTGGCGGCAAGCGCCACGGCACCGGCAAGGAGCTTAAAAAGCAGTGCGGCATAGATTAGCACGCGGCGCAGTAAAGAGATGGAATGCGAAATTTTGTGCGATTCGGAATACGGATTGCGGTTATTAATGTTTTAAGCCCGTTTTTATCATGATTAAAAGATTGGCCATTATGTTTTTGGCCGTGTGTGTATGTGGGATAGTGGGCATGCAGGCGCAAAAGAATGAGTCATTCCGTCCCGGCCAAGTGTGGAATGATACTGAAGGAAATCCAATCAATGCTCACGGAGGCGGATTACTGTATCACCAAGGCACATATTACTGGTATGGGGAATACAAGGTGGGTGAGACCGTTTTGCCGGCCGATGCCACGTGGGAGCGTTATCGGACTGATGTTACAGGCATCAGCTGCTATTCCAGCAAGGACTTGCTCAACTGGCGGTTCGAGGGGGTGGTGCTAAAGGCTGTTCCCGACGACCCGGGGAGTGACTTGCACCCGTCGCAGGTGGTTGAGCGCCCGAAAGTTATATATAATGAGGAAACCGGTAAGTTCGTCATGTGGATGCACACCGACAGCCCCGATTATGGCAAGGCTGAGGCTGGTGTGGCCATAGCCGATTCCCCGACGGGTGAGTTCAAGTATCTGGGAGGGTTTCGCCCCAATGGCACTATGAGCCGCGACCAGGCGCTGTTTGTGGACGATGACGGCACGGCCTATCAGTTCTCGTCTTCTGAAGATAACCAGACAATGCACATTAATCGGCTGACTGATGACTATACCAAGCCCGATGGCACTTATGTACGCCGTTTTGTGGATATGTCGCGCGAGGCTCCTGCGGTGTTCAAGCATGGCGGCAAGTATTATATGCTTTCAAGTGGCTGCACCGGGTGGTCGCCAAACGAGGCCGAGCTGGCAGTGGCCGATTCCATAATGGGCGAATGGACTGTGATAGGAAATCCTTGTACAGGCCCCGATTCGGAAAAGACTTTCTGCGGGCAAAGTACATTTGTCATACCCGTTCAGGGCAAGAAGAATGCCTATATAGCTTGTTTCGATATGTGGAACAAGACCGATTTGCAGAACAGCAAATACATTTGGCTGCCTATTTTGATTGACGAGCATACAGGCAAACTCAGCATTCCATGGCTTGCCGAGTGGGATATGTCGGTGTTCGACAACAAGTAGGTTGCGTGTCCTGCTTATGGCATGCACATAAACAATGGGGGTGTTCCGTAATTAGGAAATGATATTTTCCACGGGCGGCGTAGCCGTCCAATCTTGCTTAACCGCCGGTGAGGCGTAGCCAAAGCGGCGGACAAGCAACCTACTACAAATGTGGCCTCGGAGAGGTAGAATATGCTTGTCAACAGGCGGTTATTCGACCTCTCCGAGGCCGTTTGCGTATAGGATTTATCTACCTCGGGTTCGCCTCCCAGGGGTTTGGCTCACACCGAGGTTAAGCAAGGTTGGACGGCTACGCCGCCCGTGGCGCATAATGCGACGCACACTCTTTATTTTTTGCTTTTACTTGTTTTTTGCTTTTGCGCGGAGTTCTTTTGCCCAGCGGGCTATCTTGTCGTAAAATTTGGTTTCGGCTATGCCGTGTGGGTTGGCAAACGACAGATTTTCAATGGGGTCGCCTTTCTGTTCGGGGTATAGCACCATCACGCTGCAATTGCTGAAGTATTTCGAGATTTGCGTGGGCAGCTTGTCAAATGAGTTTTGGTAGGATATGAACCCGCGGCGCGCGTTCACGGCCACAAACAGGTGGTCGTAGTTTACGCGGTTCGATAGCATCAGCAAGTCGTCCCAGTCGTCCATCACGAAGAATTGGGCCCGAGTGTTGAGCTTTTTCTTCTGCATCACTCCTTTTATGTAGCCAAGTGTCTGTTCCTGGGCGTGGAAGTGCACGCGGCAGCCGAGCTGTGCGCTCATGCGGCATATATGGGTGACCCACTTCACAAATCCGGCCTCGAACTCGGCCTTTGGCGGCACGGCCACCACTATTCGGCGCAGGGTGTTGACTGGCATCAGCAGGCGGACAACCATTACCTCCAGGTAGGTGTTCTTGAGCAGGTTCTCGGTCATGTTGCCGAAGAACGAGTCAACTATGCTCGACTTGTAGTGCAGCCCTATGATGATTGCCGTGGCGTTGTTTTCCTTGGCCGTGTGCAGTATGCCGGTGGTGATGTTTAGGTCGAAACGGCTCACCGTCTTCAGCTCCACTCCGGCCGAGGCAGCTATTTGCGCGGCGCGTTCCAAGTTGCGCCGGGCTTGTATTTCAAGTTTTATGGTGTCGTTGTTGTCGTTAATCACGCTCAGTGCCACAAGGTTGTCGGTAGCTTTGTGGTCGCGCACCACCAGGGCGAGGCTCATGAGCGTGTCGATGGTGCTGGGGTTGGCCACGGGAATGAGGAAACGCTCCTGCGGCTGATGCTTGTCCTCGCTTGCCGCCGCGGCCTCGTCGATGGCCATGTGCTTGGCGGCATGCTCGGTGATGAACGAGCTTACGATGCATGTGACGAGAATGAGCAGTATGGTGCCGTTGAGCACGTCCTCGTTGAGCAGCCGTTCGCCCGACGGAGTGATGATGTTGTAGCCCACCATCACTGCGGCCAGCGTGGCTGCGGCCTGTGCGGTGCTTAGGCCATACATCATGGAGCCTTCTATGCTGCTCATGTTGAAAATCTTCTGCGTGAGCCACGATGCAATCCACTTGCCTGCCAGTGCCACCACTATCATCACCCCGGCCACCTTTATCGAGTCGATGTGGCCGAAAAGCACGTCCACATTGATTAACATACCCACTCCGATGAGGAAATAGGGAATAAAGAGTGCGTTGCCCACAAATTCCAGGTGGTTCATGAGCGGCGACACTTGCGGGATGAGGCGGTTAAGCACAAGACCCACGAGGAACGCCCCCAGGATGCCCTCCATGCCCACGTAGGCCATAAGCCCCGCGCCGAGGAACACCATTGCAAGCACGAATATGAATTGCACCACCCCGTCGCTGTAGCGGCGGAAGAACCATCGCCCGATGCGCGGGAAGGCATACATGATTATTGCGCCGAGTACCACGAATTTCACCAGAAGCCACACCCAGTAGAGTTCCGACACCTGCCCCTTGTAAAGCCCGCTTATGATGGCCAGCACGAGCAGCGTGAGCGTGTCGGTGACGGCGGTGCCGCCCACGGCTATGCCCACCGAGCGTTGCCGCGTCACGCCATAACGCTGGGCTATGGGGTAGGCCACGAGTGTGTGCGAGGCATACATGCTGGCCAGCAATATCGACGTGAGCAGCCCGTAATTTAGCAGGTTAAGGTTGGTCCAGATGCCTATCACCATTGGCACGATGAAGGCAAGCAGGCCCAGCGCGATGGCCTTTAGGCGTATGCTCTTGAAGTCTTCCATGTTCATTTCGAGCCCGGCAAGGAACATTATGTAGTATAGCCCCACCTGCCCGAACAGCTCGAAACTGCTGTCGCGCACCAGTATGTTCAGTCCATGCTCGCCTATCAGCACACCTGCCAGTATCATGCCTATGATGTGTGGAATGCGCAATTTTTCGAGTATTATAGGCGCAAGCAGTATGATTGCCAGCACTATGAAGAATATCCATGTGGGGTCGGCAATTGGCAAGTCGATGTGTAAGCCTATATATTCGAGCAGTTTTTCCATTTCGGGGCAGTGGTTATATGTGGCAGCCGTCGAGCAGCGTTATGTAAGTCTGTATGGCATCGCGCAGTTCCCATTTTTCGATGTATTCGTCGGCGGTGTGCGACCGTGCCGAGTCGCCAGGGCCTATTTTCAACGATGGGAACGGCATCAGGGCCTGGTCGCTGAGCGTAGGCGACCCGAATGGCTCCTTGCCAAGGATTCCGAGGCGGCGCACAAGCGGGTGGTCGGGCGATATTGCCGACGGGCCCAGTCGCGTGGAGCGTGGCACGAGCGTGCATTTATCGCCTGCGATGCCGCGCAGCAGCTCCAGCGTCTCCTCGTTGGTGTAAGCGTCGGTGGTACGCACGTCCACCACTATGCGGCACACGTCGGGTACCACGTTGTGCTGCCGTCCGGCCTCGATTTGCGTCACCGACACCTTCACCGGTCCCAGCAGCGTGGATTGCCGTTCAAGTGCGGCGTGGCGCAGCGCGTTGATTACGTCGATGGCATTGTATATGGCGTTCTCACCCTCGTTGCGGGCTGCGTGGCCTGCAATTCCGGTTATGGTCCCGTCGAGCACCATCAGCCCCTTTTCGGCTATTGCCGGCTGCATGCCGGTGGGTTCCCCCACGATGGCCACGTCGATGCGCGGCAGCAGCGGCAGCACCGCCTCGATGCCCCCCTTGCCGCTCACTTCCTCCTCGCACGATGCAAGGAATATGAGGTTGTAGGGGCGTTCGCGGTCGGCAAGGTAGCGGAAGGTGGCAAGCAGCGTCACCACCGAAGCTCCCGCATCGTTGCTGCCAAGGCCGTATATGCGCTCATCGTCGGTCTCGGTCGCTTCGTGCGGGTCGTGCGTCCACCCGTCGGCAGGCCGCACCGTGTCGATGTGGCTGTTGAGCAGCAGTGTGGGCATCGCCGGGTCGTATCCCGGTGCTGTGCACCACACGTTGTTGCCGTGCCGGGTAGGCGCAAGCCCCCACTGGGCGGTTTGCGATTCGAGCAAATCGGCCACGGCATGCTCCTCGCGGCTTGGCGAGGGGATGCGTATCATCTTTCGCAGCAGGTCGAGCGAGTCGTAATACAATTCGTCTATCATGTTGACAAAATTAGTGAAAAAAAGCGAGACGAGCAACCAGCACTTGTCCGCCGCTGCACATTATGCTGGTTTTGTGCAAAATGTCGGAGTTTTGTGTAAATTAATAGATTTTAATAGTGGCGGGAAAAGGACGTATTGGTAGGCTGTTTTGTAACTTTTTGTCGTAAAATGCGTGATTTTTCATTGTTGTATTTGTGTTTTGCATAATAAATACATAACTTTGCCCGTGTTATGATGATATTTGTGTTTTATGTGCCACTGATGGCGTTAGGTGACAATTTGTGAGATGACCAAGCATAATTTACATCAATTAATATAATCGCTTATGAAAAAGTATTACCGTAATCTTACCGTTTTGGCGGTTATGGCGTTATTCGGAGCATCGCCGGTTTTGGCGCAGGAGTCCGAGGGCTATGTGACGACCATACCGTTTACCGAGACTTTCGACGACGAGAGCCACTACGCGCTTGGCGGCAGTTTGCCCGACGGGTGGGCCACGACATCGGAGGCAGAGCCCGCGACGGGCAATTTCGCAAGGACATCCTTTTACGACACAATGGTAGAGCCTTATTCGGGCGACTACTTCGTGACGAGCTACGGGATGTCGCGCGACCGTCTCGACGTCCTTTACACTCCGCTGCTTGAGATGGAGGCCGGGCGCGAATACACCATCTCGTTCTATGCGTTCAGTAGCGGTCGCAGCAATCCTATGTACATACCCACCTGGAAGGTGACAGTCGGCGGCGGCCAGACGGTGGACTTGCAGACGGTGGAAATCAGCGAGGAGACACCGCTTGAATTTTCGGGATGGACTAAGGTCGAGGCCAAGTACACCCCCGAGGAAAATGGCCAGTACAGTGTGGCCGTCCAAATAGGCTCGGGCGGTTGGTCTATGTCGGGTAGCGTGAACATCGATGACTTCTCGATTGAGGCAGGCGAGGCGCCCGAACCTCCCGCCGAGGGATATGAAACCACTATCCCGTTCACCGAATCATTCGATGACGAGACGCACTATGCGCTCGAAGGCTCGCTGCCCGACGGGTGGCTGTCGGAGAGTGCCACTGGGTCGGCATTTGCCAAGTCGGACATGGCGGCTAATTCCGGCGATAACTGTGTCATGAGCTATGCAATGTCGAGTGGCAGGCAAGATGTGCTTTATACCCCCATGCTCGACATGGAAGGTGGCAAGGAGTATGCAGTATCGTTCTATGTAATGAACGAGGGCTACAGCACCGGGCGCAACCCGTCGTTTGAAGTGACTGCTGGCACGGGGCAATCGGCTGACGAGCAGTCGGTGTGGCTGCGGTCGCGCGAAACGATGCTCTTCTCGCAATGGACATTGGTTGAAACCACTTTCACCCCCGAAGAAGACGGGCAGTATTGTATAGCAGTGCAGGTGAGTTGCGCCATTTCGTCGTCGGGACTCGTTTATATTGATGACTTCACCGTGGAACCGTCCGGCCGGGGCGAGGAGCCTGGCGGCGATGAGTGGGAGCCATCGATACCTTACGCCGAGGACTTCGATGATGCCTCGCATTACGACGGGATAAGCAACCTTCCGATAGGGTGGGTATCGACTGGCGAAGACCCATTCTTCACGGCCAGCTCCGATGCGCGTCCGGCCATCTCGGGCAGCTACTACATGGTGGCGCAGGAAACCATCATAGCAAGCCGCAAGGACATTGCCTATTCGCCGCTACTTGAGATGGAGGGCGGTGTGGAATATACCGTTTCGTTCTACTTGTGGATGCCTGGCGGCGACGGCGGCGCATCGTCGTTCAAGTTCACCGTGGGTGCAGACCAGTCGAGCGACATGCATACCCAGGTGCTTGCCGAGGTTTCGGGCGAGCGCATCACCGACTGGCGGCGCATGGAATACACTTTCACCCCCACTGCCACGGGCGAATATTGCTTTGCCTTCTGGGCATTGAGCGAAAGTGCTTATTGCGGCCACATTGGCATCGAGAACTTCCGCCTTTATCGCACCGATGCAGTGCTGCCGCCCGATGCCTCATTTGACTTCGGCAACACGCTGACATCGATATTCAGCGGTATGCAGACGGTGTTCCCGGGCCAGTACGTAAGGCTTATCAACAATACCAGCGACGCGCAAAGCTACCTGTGGAGCGTGAGCGGCACCGGTGCCACTATCACTGACCCCACTGCGGCAGCCCCGATGCTCGTGGTTGAGGAGAGCGGCAGCTACACAGTGACGTTGCAGGCCACCAATGCCGGAGGAACGAGCGAGGCTACCGGCACACTGCGTGCCACAGTCCCTGCCACAGGCGACGAGGATGCGGTGCAGACCACCAAGGATTCTGGCGACCGGATAATGGGCCAGTCGGATACTCCGGCTTTTGCCGAAGATGGCACCGTGATTGAGTCGGGAACTTATGAAACCTACTACGACTACGTGTCGGGCGTTAACCCGTATTATCGCGCATTTGCCGAACGGTTCGAGATGCCCGAAGGGTGCGATGTCGAAATATCGTCGATCAACTTCGGCTCGCAGAACTTCTACCTCTTTGCCGAAACCATAGGGATAGGCAAGGATGAGAACGGCGAGGACATTTACAGCAACTTCGATGCCGACAAGGAGATGACCGTGGCCATATATGGCGAAAAGGACGGCAAGCCCGACACTGCCAACCCACTTGGCTCGGTGACAGGCCGCATTGCCGACATGATACAACAGGACTACTATGAAAAGCGCATGAATGTGGAATTCGACTCCCCGGTAACGGTGGACGGCACATTCTATGTGGCATTCGAGTTCGACGAGTTGCAAATCACCCCGTGGGATCCTTCGGCCGAGCAGCAGGCGAACAGGCTTACGCGCTCATACATCGGGTTCCAGACGCGTGTACATGCCAACGGCGAGACCTCGCTGTGGGTACGCCCCGAGAAGGCTATCGCAGGCAGCGACTTCAAGCCTACGGGCGAATACTGCCGCGCCGACCTGTTCTCGCCGCAATTGCGCGGTTACAGCGTGTGGGTGGTTGCATGGCTCACTTACGGCGACATGAATCCCGAGCCGGTCGGTGTTGACGATGTGGCTGCCGATGCGGCTGTAAAGGTATATGTGTCGGCCGACGGTGAAAACTTCAAGCTCGCAGGCTTGCAAGAGGG
Source organism: uncultured Muribaculaceae bacterium (assembly GCA_944320595.1). Taxonomy (GTDB): domain Bacteria; phylum Bacteroidota; class Bacteroidia; order Bacteroidales; family Muribaculaceae; genus Avimuribaculum. The sequence continues at coordinate 78,605 of CALUIB010000013.1, forward strand.
CTGCCCGGTAAGGGTTTGCTCGGTGGGCGGTACTGCTTTATTCGCAGGCGAGGCACAGGGTAGCGAAATGGTAATCCCGGCATCGGGGTGGAACCGCGGTGTTTATGTGATTTCGGCAGGCAACCAGTCAATCAAGGTCATAAAATAAAGACATATAGCATTATACATAATTATAACAGATGAATCGACTGATAGTATTGCTGACGGTCATCTGCTGCTCGATTAGTTTCTTCCGGGTGCCGGTACAAGCTGTGCCGGCATTCCCGGGAGAAATTTCCTACGTGCAGCCCGATGGCTCGGTGGTGAAATACCACTTGCGCGGCGACGAGCGTCGCCACTGGATGGAATCGACCGAGGGATACCTGTTGCGCCGCGCCGCCGATGGCTACTTGAAGTATGCCATACTCGACGGCGACACGCTTGCGGCATCGCAGCTGCCTTATACGGGCAACGATGCCGCTGCGCGTGGCAAGGCGCGGCTGTTGCGGCTTGCCGACGTGCCGCAGCGCAGCTTGTGGGGTTTGAAAGCGGTGGGCGACCCGTCGCTCAACAACACAAGCTCGTTTCCCACCAAGGGGCAGCGCAAGTTGCTGATGCTGCTTGTGAACTTTGCTGATACGCAAACTTCGGTGCCGGTGGCCAATTTCGACGAGATGATGAATGGCAGCGGGTACAACGGCACTGGCAGTTTCCGTGATTTCTACCTTGAAAATTCCTACGGGCAGCTCGACGTGGAGACTACCGTAGTGGGGTGGATACAATTGCCCATGAGCAAGCTCGATTACGGTACCGACGACATGACGGCTCTCATACGCGATGCAATTGGCCTTGTGGACGATGAAATCGACTTTAGGCAATTCGACAATGACGGCGACGGCATTCTCGACGGCCTGTCGATTATCCATCAGGGGTATGGACAGGAGGTGACGGGCAGTACGCAGGATATATGGTCGCACAGTGCCGACTTGCTCGCCGACGTGCAGGCCGACGGTGTGCGAGTGCGCACCTATACCATACAGCCCGAATTGCTTTACGACGACATACAGATGACCGTAGGTGTGTTTTGTCACGAGTTTGGTCACAACCTTGGCGCACCCGATTTCTACGACACCGACTATGAAAGCAGCGGAGGCAATTACGAAGGTACGGGCCAATGGGACTTGATGTCGGGCGGCAGCTGGGGCATGGTAAATGTGTCAGGCGACAGCCCGTCGCACATCAATATGTGGCAGAAGATGCAGTTTGGTTGGGTGGAACCGCGTTACCTCACTGAAGACTGCACCGTTGGCAACATTCCTGCTGCGAGCGATGAGCCTGTGGGTTACATAATGAACACGCAGCGCGAGGGCGACTATTTTGTGATAGAAAACCGCGTGAGGGAGGGCTTTGACCGTTCCCTGCCGGGCTCGGGGCTTGTGATTTACCATGCCGACGAGCAACGCATAGCCTCGTCGGTTTATTCCAATTCGGTGAACATCGATTATCGGCAGGGGCTTTACACTGTGTGTGCATCGGCGACTACCGATCCTGGTACCACGCCCGGCTCATACGGCGACATAAATAGCGGCGGGGCTGTGTTCCCGGGTACATACGGCATAGCCGAGTTTTCCGATGCCACCACCCCATCGGCGCATTCCAACGACGGCAAGTATTCATACGCCGCACTGCGTAACATCGGTTTTGACGGGGCCGAGGCTTCGTTTGACTTCGTAGCTGGCGATGTGCCCGACACGGTGCGCAATTTCACAGCCACCGCCCGGCGCGGCATAGTGACGCTGACGTGGGATGCACCGCAGGCAGGCTCCGTGGAAACTTACCGCATCTTCCGGGGCGACAACGAGATAGCCCGCACCGGCGAGTTGCAATACATCGATGAGGGACTGACGGAAACCGTCGCTACCTACAAGGTGGATGTGTTGTATGCCGACGGGCAGTATTCCCCCTTTGTGGAAAGTACCGTCAAGGTGCCCGAGAACCGTGTCGATGCCATCAATGCCGAATCTACCGCCGACGGGCTGGCACTCACATTCGAGCTTGACGACAGGCTCACGCGTATCAATAACGATATAGAGGAGGCAATGAACAATTCGCTCTTAAATAGCATCGACGGCAGCGAAGTGGAAGTGGCGCAATACTTTAGCGCAGCCGACCTTGCCACTTACGTGGGTTATAGCATCGAGCGGCTGTCAATCTTCCCGTTCACGAGCCAGCGGCAAGTGACTTACAAGTTGCGAGTTTATCGCATTGGCAGCGACGGTGAGGAATTGATGAGCGAGCGTAATGTGTCGGAGTACGGGTCGAGCCAGTGGACTACGTTCAAGCTTACAACGCCCGTGACCATCGAGGCCGGTTACGGCTACATGATAGGCTTTGCGGCGCAAAGCACCTTAGGCTACGTGGCAGTGGCATGCGATGGGTCGGTGTTTGAGGAAGGGCTTGGCAACCTTGTGCGCGTTGACGGCGAGGACGAATGGCGCATGGATCTGCTGGACGGCAACGTGTTTGTGTATGCCACGCTCGGCTCTTGCGTGCCTGCCGTCGGCGACTTCGTGCCAGGCGAGGAGCCAGTGTTTGACCCCGGTTTCGACCCTGTCTTGGACGTGGCTTTCCCCATAGGTTTCAATGTGTACCGCAACGGCGAATTATTGGGTTACACCTCTACTGGCATTTATATCGACGACGATGCCTCGGTGGGTGATACTTACACCTACGGCGTGGCCTGCCTGTATCAGGGCAACAATGAGTCGCGGCTCTTGGAGCGGCAAGTAAACGTGTCGCCTGTGGGCATTGCCGATGTCGAGGCTGATGGCGGCGTGCGCGTGTCGGCCTCGGGCAGGGAGATACGTGTGGTGTCGCTTGATGATGCCGGGCAAGTTGCCGTGTATGCAGCCGACGGCACGGCTGTGGCTGCCGACAAGGATATTGTGGCAGGCAGCACGGCCATCATAGGCGTGGCAGCACCGGGAGTGTATATTGTGAAATTTACGAATAACGATGATTTAACTACAACCTATAAAATAATAGTAAAATGACGAATTACTTATCAAAGATGATTATCCTTCCGGTCATGGCACTGTGCGTGGCCGCAGTGGGGCAGGCAGCCGGGCAATACGCATGGAGCAACCGCAGCATGGTGCGCAACGACGTGCATACTGCCGTGCAGCAGCCGGTCGGCACGGCAGCGGAGCGTTTTGCATGGAAACCGCTTGGTGAGGCAAAGCCGGCCGGTGTGTCGCCAAAGAGCGAAGCCAAGGCCTCGACAGTGCTTTACGAGGACTTCAGACTGATGACCGCCGGCGAGGAGGGAAATCCCGACATGACCAACATACTTGACTCGAACGGGTATATATATTATGACTACGTGCAGACCTACGGGTGGGCAGGAATCAATGTGTATCAGGCCGGTGGCTGCTGCTACCTGTCCGACGGGTATCAGGCATTGCTGAACACGCCTGTGCTCGACTTGACAGCCGATGATGGGCGTTTTACTGTGCGTGTCTCGTTCAGGGCGGCATCGGGCAGTACCACTTTTTACGTTGTGGCAGGCTCGACGAGCGGAATGCTTGGAGGTGGCAAGACTACTGCCACTGCCGAATGGAAAACTGTGGAAGTGGATATGACGTGTGGCGTGTCGCAAACCATAATACAGTTTGCAGGCGATGCCCCAGTGTATATCGACGATGTGGTTATCACGCAGGTGGTGGAAGAGGAGGAGCCGACATCGATTGATGCTCCGGGCAACTTGTCGGCTACCGACATCACTGGCACGTCATTCACTGCCAATTGGAGCGCGGTGACTGGGGCAACGGCTTACTTGCTCGACGTGTATTATTACACCACCGGCAACGAGAAGGTATATGCTCTCACCGATGAGGAGGTGACGGGAACAAGCTATGCTGTCGATGGGCTTGAGGCCGGGCACATATATTTCTTCACTGTGCAATCGACCAATGGCACTCTCACCTCGGCAGAGTCGCAGCAGGTGCTTGTGAAGGAGGCGTCGGCAAGCGTCGGCACGCCCACGGCGCTCGACGCGACCGAAGTCACCGCCGACGGTTTCCGCGCCAACTGGACTGAGGCCGAGAATGCGGCATGGTACACGCTCTATGCCTACAGTTACCGCACCATGACCGGGGCTGGCAGTTATGAGCTTGAGAACGAGACTTTCGATTGCTTTGACCAAGGCACCACGTCCAACCCTCTATATAACGACATAGATGTGATGCTCGACGGTTATACCGAACACCCCAACTGGGAGGCTGTGACCACCTTGGCGTGCGACGGCATGATAGGGCTGAAGAATTACTATTCGGCCATGGGATATTACTCGGCTCTATACAGCCCCATTTACTATGTCAGCAGCCCCACACCCGGAAAGGTGACCATAAGGATTACGGCTTACAGCGATGCCGATTGCTCGAACAATACGTTGCTCGGCGTGGGGTGCATCGATGCCGCTTCGGAAGAAGGTGACGGCGAATGGCAGGACGTGACGCTAAGCCACGAGCCTCAGGTTTACGAGTTCACTTTTGATACATACGAGGCATATTATCTTGGCATCCAGTTCATGGATCAAAACAATGCCGACTATGGTACGTCGGGCGTTGTGTGGATTGATGGTGTGAAGGTGAGCCAGCAGTTTGCCGCAGGCGACCTGCTTTGCCGTATGTATTCGAGCGATGACGTGTTTGGCGGAACATCGTTCTACGTCGATACCCGTGACGACGACAGCGACGCTTATTCCTACTTCGTGTATGCGTTCACCAATGGTGCCGAGGGTACACTTAACTCCGACCCGTCCAACGAGATTATGGTGGGAGAGATTTCGGGCATAGAGGATGTTGAGGCTGCAAAGGCCGATGCCGGCGCGGCTATCCGTGGCACCGTGGGCGGCATTGCCGTTGACTTGGCTACAGGTGCGCGTATCGATGTTTACACCTTGCAAGGCTCGATTGCTGCCAGCATCGACGGCCTGGCGGGCAGCAACAGCATCGCCATGCCGCAAGGCATCTACTTGGTGAAGACCAGAGGCGCGGTGGCCAAGGTGATAGTGAAGTAGCCATCATTTCCAGTCTTTTTTGATAAATAACGTGGCGCAGCCGCTTTTGCACACCGTTTGCAAAAGTGGCTGCGTTGTCGTAACTTTGCACTCCAAAGTAAAAGCAATAATTATATATGGTAACACAAGAACAAGTAAAAGAGACGCAAGAGCGCAAGGATGCGCTTAGGAGGTATCTTTGACATCGACAGCAAGCGTGTCGAAGTAGAAGAGGAGGAGTTGCGCACCCATGTTCCCGACTTTTGGGAAGACAAGAAGGCCGCCGAGGCCCAAATGCGCAAAGTGAAGGAATTGCATTACTGGATTGACAGCTACGACGAAGTTGCCAAAATGGTCGATGAGCTGTCGCTCGGTTTCGATTTCATAAAGGACGAACTCATCACCGAGGAGGAGCTTGACAGTATTTATGCCAAGACTATCGGCATGATTGAAAAGCTTGAACTGCGCAATATGTTGCGGCAGGAAGAAGACAAGCTGGGTGCCGTGTTGAGGATAAACTCGGGTGCCGGTGGCACCGAGGCCCAGGACTGGGCGCAGATGCTCATGCGCCTGTACTTGCGCTGGTGCGAAAAACATGGCTACAAGGCCACGGTGTCGCAGCTGCTTGAAGGCGATGATGCGGGCATAAAGTCGGTGACGATAAAGATAGAGGGCGATTTCGCCTATGGCTACCTTAAAAGCGAGAACGGCGTACACCGTCTGGTGCGCGTGTCGCCTTACAATGCCCAAGGGAAACGTATGACATCGTTTGCATCGGTTTTCGTCACTCCGCTCGTTGATGATTCCATCGAAATTGTAGTGGAACCTGCACGCCTGTCGTGGGATACATTCCGCAGCGGCGGTGCGGGCGGTCAGAACGTGAACAAGGTGGAGTCGGGTGTGCGCCTGCGCTACCAGTATAAAGACCCTTATACCGGCGAGGAGGAGGAGATACTTATCGAAAACACCGAAACTCGCGACCAGCCAAAGAACAAGGAGAATGCCATGCGGCAGCTGAAGTCTATCTTGTATGAAAAGGAATTGCAGCACCGTCGTGCCGAGCAGCGCAAGGTAGAGGACAGCAAGATGAAGATAGAGTGGGGCTCGCAAATCCGCAGCTACGTCTTCGACGACCGCCGTGTGAAGGACCATCGCACCGGTTGCCAAACGTCGGACGTTGGCGGCGTGATGGACGGTGAAATCGACGATTTTATCAAGGCATACTTGATGGAATTTGGAGGAAAAGCATAACGGATTATGGCAGAACGTCTTACTATAATAAAAGTCGGGGGGAAGATTGTTGAATCCTCCGACACTCTTTATCGCCTGCTTGCCGACTTCGCGGCTATCGAGGGCAAGAAGTTGCTTGTGCATGGCGGAGGCCGCTCGGCCACGCAGCTTGCAGGGCGATTGGGCATAGAAACACGCATGGTCGATGGCCGCCGCATCACCGACGATGCCATGCTCGACGTGGTTACAATGGTGTATGGCGGACTTGTCAACAAGCGCATAGTGGCAGGCTTGCAGGCACTGGGCTTGCAGGCACTGGGCATGACAGGTGCCGACATGGACATAATTCGCAGCGTTAAGCGTCCGGTTACTGCCGCGGGCATTGATTATGGCTGGGTGGGCGACGTGAGCCGCGTTGACGGTGCCGCGCTGGCCCGCATCATCGACAGCGGCGTGGTGCCTGTGGTGGCTCCGCTCACGCACGACGGCCACGGCCATATACTCAACACCAATGCCGACACCATGGCCGGTGCCACGGCGTGCGCCCTGGCTCGGCATTACGACGTGAGCCTGGTGTTCTGCTTTGAAAAAGAAGGGGTGCTGCTCGACGAGAACGACGACAGCACCGTGATTAAGCACCTCGACGGCAGCCATTATGCCGCGCTCAAGGCCAAGGGGGTGATTTCGGGAGGCATGATACCGAAGTTGGACAACGCATTTGCCACGCTTGATGCCGGAGTGGTGCGGGTGGTCATAACCAGGGCGGCCAACATTGCCGATGGCAGCCGTGGAACGGTGATTAGCCGGCAGTAAAGAAACTGCGGCGGTGGCGCGGCCCGTAGGAAACGTGCAGCCAAGTACAATCTTGCTCGTCGATTACTTGATCGACGGGCAATTTCATTTTCTTGATAAGCCCCAGCAGGCGGCGGTTTTCGCGGTTGTTGCCTGCTGTAATGTCGGCAGCCTCGCCCGTGAGGTGCTGGCTCGATGGCACACCGCCCACGGCACGGTTCAGCGCAGGGCAACGGTAGCCGCTGTTGACGTATATAGGTCGCCCGTATGTTTCCCTCAGTGGGTCGAGTACGTTGGCCACCAATTGCTGCAAGTTGGCTACCGCCTCGGCGGTGGGAGTGTTGTCGATGTCGAGCCTTTGGGCTGTGGCCGAGGCGGTGAGTTCTTTGATGGTGAAGTGTTTCATGGCTTTAGTGTTATGTTGTTGTCTTTGAGTATTTTCAAGCATTGGGCAAGGGTGTGTGCGGCATCTTCAATGCCTCGTTGTTCCTTTTCATCGGCTTTTTCGTAAATGCTTTTCACCTCTATTATGGCTATCCCTATCGAGCCGAACAGCGTCATGGCAGGCAGCAACGGCAGGTCGGCATATCCGCAGGCCACTCGCAGGTATAGCACTGCCGCCATCTGCATGGCATCGATGATGGTGAGAGCCACAAGGGCGTTGTAGTAGGTGGCAAGTTTCTCCACGGTGCGCCGCAAGGCTTTGCTGCGCCGTGCCTCGCCACGGCGGCGAGCCTTTCGCAGCCCGCTTGCCAAGTCGGCAAGCACGGCGCACAGTACCAGCAGGTATTCGCCCACGGTGAAGGCAATGGCGAGCATAAGCGCAGGCAGCTGTTCGGTGATGTGTTCGGTCATGGTATCTGTTTTTTCAGGCAAAGTTACTTGTGCCATGCAGCCGGGCGGCAATCAAAAGTGACGGTTCCGCCGGTAATGTGTTTTTAACTGCCAGATATTTGCTTTTTTTGCCCGTTAGGACTACCTTTGCATTCAAGCTGCGTGTGTATGGCGTGGCTTGGCGAAACCTCCTTACCACAGGCTGTGTGCCACGAGTGCGGCAACATGGCATCATAATAAAGCAGGGGTTTCATTGTCATAGTGCTGTATGCGCGAGTGGCACTTGGTAATATGGAAGGTGTGCACACACATACTACTTCCAATTATAAATGATTTTTACAAGAAAAAGGGGATAGCTTTCACGGCATATCCCCTTTTGCGTCTTTAAAGAGTAGCTGATGCTCACACAAGCGCAAATTCCAATATGGCAAACGCGGCCACCCATGCCAGTCCCCAAAGTACCTGGCTTGCATGGAAGTGGTTGTCCATTATGTAGAAGGCCAATTCGTGTTTCGGCAAACGTGCCGGTTTGGCTGTAGCGCAGCGGCTTTCAAGTTCAGCTGCCTGGGCTGCCATATCGTCGATATAGCTTTGGTTTTCTTCACTTACCATAATATCTACTTTTTTATTTTATTGACGCAAAGATAGTGCAAGTTGAGTGTAAAAGCAAAAAAACAGCTTTCTGATTTTTTGCTTTTTGTCGAGGCTGCATGAGAAGGCATACTATGCCGTCTATACGGGTGGGGAGGGTGTGTGGCTCTGTACCAATGTTGCGTCAGAACCGCAGCATTTTGGTTTTTAGCCCGTTGCCGCCAAGTGTGACGATGAATGAGCCGTTGCCGCCGCGGCGTGGTAGGACAAGTAGCTGTGCGCGGCCTGCGAACGAGCGTATTGTGAAGTGCTGCTTGTTGCTGCCCGGGGAGGGGCGTTCCTGCCACTTGAATCCCGGGTCGCCGTTGCCATATCCGGCTATGTCGGCTTCGCCCGATACGGCGATGGTGATTTCCATGTTGGCATCTGGCACACGGCGGTCATTGCCGTCGAGCAGTTCAATGTCGATTATTGCCATGTCGTAACCGTCGCCTTTGAACGACGTTTTTTGCGCACTGGCTTTTATCGCCACGGCTTTACTGGTGGTTGGCACCACTGTCTCGGCCACTTTTCGGCCATTGCGGTAACCCACTGCCTTCAATTCACCAGGCTCGTATGTCGCCACCCATTCAAGGTGGCCGTTTCGCGGCATGATTTTGCGGCCAAGGTTGCGACCGTTTACCCACACTTCCACCTCGTCGCAATTGCTATAGGCCCACACTTCCACCTCGTCGCCTTCATGCCCGGCCAGGTTCCAGTGGGGCAGCAGGTGCAGCACGGTCTCGTCGGTCCACCACGACCGCAGGTAGTATGCCTCGTCCTTTGGGTAGCCGCAATAGTCCATCAGCCCGAATTGCGACCCCGTGGCGGGCCATTTCATGGGATTGGGCTCGCCGCGGTAGTCGAGTCCGGTCCAGTAGAAGAGTCCGCCGAGCCATGGCCGCTCGTCATAGAACTTCCAGCCGCGCTCTATCACGTTTTTCATGCCCACTTGTGCGCTTGGGCGGCGGTTGATGGCTGCCATCCACCCTTGCAGCGAGTCGGTGTAATACACGTCGCGAGTGCCGCAGCCCGAAGTCTCCTCGGTGCCCACGGCGCACCATTCGGGATTGTCGCGGTGCAGGCCGTCAACGTCGTTTTGCACTATGTAATTATACCCCTGCACGTCAAGCCCCTTGATAAGTTCCCGTCCACCGGCATTCCCGGCTGTGGCAGGCCTGGTGGAGTCGAGCCGGTGTACGTGTGCGCACATTGCACGTGCTATATCTTCACCGCTGCGGGTGCCCTCGATAGCCCATTCCTCGTTGCCAATGCTCCACAATATGATGCACGGGTGGTTGCGGTCGCGCACAATCATGCTGCGTAGCTGCCGCAATTGTTCCTCGTTTATGCCCATTTGCCGGTTCTCGTCGATTACCAGCATTCCCATCTCGTCGCACAGGTCGAGCATTTCGGGCGATGCCGGGTTGTGCGAGCTGCGAATGGCGTTGCTGCCCATCCATTTTAGCCGGTTGATGCGGTATCGCCACAATTCGCGCCCCACTGCTGTGCCCACTCCGGCATGGTCGAGGTGCATATTTGTTCCTTTCAGTTTCACGACCTCGCCGTTGAGCAGGAAACCGTTGTCGGCATCAAATCGTATTGAGCGCACTCCTATGCGTGTGCGGTAGGTGTCGGTTGTTTTGCCGTTTTCATCGCTAATTTCGGTGACGATGGTATATAGGTATGGGTCGTCGAGCCGCCACAGCCGTGGGTTGTCGAGTTCCATGCTTGCAGGCACGCGGGCGTGGCTTTTATAGCCCACGTTGCACTCCACGCTGCGCGATTGTGCCACTGTGTGGCCGTCGGCATCGAGCAGTGTGTGCCGCACTGTGGCGGTGCGGTCGGCAAGTCCGCTGTTTTCCACGGTTGTCGAAATATTGACGGTGGCATGGCTGTGGCCGGTGGCAATGTCGGTAGTAGCTTGTGTGCCGAAGTGAGCCACGTGCAGCAGACTGGTGGCATACAGCCTCACGTTGCCGGGAATGCCCGCGCCCTCGTAGTACCAACCCTCCTCGGTCGATGCATCGGCGCGTACTGTAAGCACATTGTCGCTGCCGTAGTTAAGGTATTCGGTGATGTCATATACTTGCGAAGTGTAGCCGCTTGGCTCGTGACCCAAGTAAAACCCGTTGCAAAACACTTGTGCATCGCGGAATATGGCATCAAACACCACATATACGTGTTGCCCGTGCATCTCCTCGCCCACGGTGAAATGTTTTCGATACCACCCGACGCTGTTCTCGGGGTAACGCCAGCCCACCATCTTGTAGCCGTGGCTGTGGCTCGCCTCGCTGCTATATGGCAGGTCAACCACCCAGTCGTGTGGCAAGTCAACGTCGGCCCATGCGCTGTCGTTAAATTCGGTCCATATCGGGCTACGAGCCTGCAAGGTGGCCTGCACCTTGGTCAGGTAGGTGAAGTATTCGGTTCCGTGGGTGAAGTCGGCCTGCATGTCGGCAGCGTTGCCGAGCGCGAATTTCCATCCCGGGTTCATGTCGGTGAAAGGACGCGGAGCCATGCCCCACGCCGACACTATTGCCCACGCCATCATGATGGCTGCGAAAGTAAAGCGTATCATTGTATTCGGTTATTTGGGTTTATGTTAATGCACAAAATTAAGCAAATGCGCCGTAATGGCACTTGCGGTGCAAGAATAGTGTCACAAATTGGCAAATAAATACAAATCCACGTGTGGCACGGATATATTACTTTTCGTTGGTAAGAAGTTGTTCTATTGTCTCAATAAATGTCATCGCTTTTGGAATTAATTCATCAACTTCGGCTTTGCAGTTGGAATGGGGTTTTGAATGGTAAGTTCTCCCAAAATTTTTTCAGCATTACGCGGGCATTGATAGCTACGCCTGTTTCTATTTCAATATCATATAGTGGTGCTATGATGCGTTCTTCCTCTTTTATCGACAATGAGTCGCCATCAATCAATACTAATAAATCAATATCGCTGTCTTGACGTGCCTCGCTGCCATATAGCACGGCTTTGGCCGTAGGTGAGACTTGTTTTATGGCATAGCTTATGCGTTTGACAATATTGGTGCGTTTCAAGTTGGTTCTTATTTTGGTTTCTTTTTGAAAATATAACTCTAAATGGTACATTGTGCAAAAATGTTTTGCCTGATTTTGAGCTGTGGCGGGATTGACAAAAAAGGGCGGGGAGGTGTTGAGCAAACCTCCCCGCCGCTTGAATTATTGAAACGGAACCTATTGGATTATTCTGTCAGTTCTATGGTCATCATGTTGGTGTTGAAGTCAACCGATATCATGTAAGTGCCACTCGGGATAACGAATGTGCCTTGTCCGTCCTCGACGAGTTCTGATTCGGCATAGCCGTCAACGATTTTAAGTATCTCGTTGCCATCTTCATTTGGGTTAGGTGCGCCATACGAGCCGGTGGCCCAGTCGTTGCTCAGCTGTGTGTAGAAACGGAAGTAGGAATTGCCATCGCCGCTGTCGGGCATTGCGAATGTGCCGGTCCACACGCCCGAGCCTTCCTCGGTCTCGGTCATCTGGCCTTCGGTTGCCGATGCCTCGGTACTCCAGTTGTTGATGTTGCCCACCACAAAGCAGCCCGTGGGTACTTCCACTTCGCCGCCTGTGCCGGGATCTTCGGCTGTGTCGCGGTATTCGCCTGCGTATTCAAACTTCACGGTCATGTTGGTGAGGTCAACGGTGCAGTTGTATGTGCCCTCGGCATCGGTCGGGAAAATCCAGCTGCCCTTGCCGGCCACCAATGCGCCCTCGTAGTTGCGGTCGGTGAGCGTGATGTTCACGCCAGCGTCGTCAACTTGCGAGCCGTAGGTGTTGGTATCCCAGTTGCCAAGTTCGGTGTAGAAACGGAATTGTGCGCCTGCCGGGATGCCAAGCTCGCCAGTGAATACGTTTTCGCCTGTGCGGTCGCGCAAGAAGTAATTCGATGCGCTGATGTTCCACCCTTGGATAGAACCTACCACATACAGGCGCGGGTATTCGCCCGGATAGGGGGTCACGTTCACTTTGTAGCTTTCGCCCACGGTCATCACCCATGAGGGGTCGTCGTTGAGCTCGCAGCGCACACGCACATACACATCGATGGGGCTTACGTCCTCGACCGACGGCATGAATTCAAGCACGGCAGTGTTGAGTTCCGATGCGGTTACGGTGTAGGTGGTGTCGGAAGTGACAGCCACCGATGCAGTAGTGGCGAAATCTTCGGAGTTGGCAACCTCGATGCGGTAAGATTTCACCACGCCCACGTTAAATTGTGGTGTGGTCCAGGTCAAAGTGAAGGCTTCGGCTGCCGGGTTGTCCTTGTCGAGCACTATCGCCTCGGGTATGTTCTCTTGTGTCACACCGCCACCCTGGGGTTGCGACAGCACCGGCTCGGTATCGTCGTTGCAGGCGGCAAAGCCCACGGCCACCGCAAGCAACATGAATATATTTAAAATCTTTGTTTTCATATTGGTTCAGAAATTTTTAGTATCCGGGATTTTGGTTGAACTCGGGCTGTGCTGCAATCACGTTTTGCGGGATTGGGAACAAGTCCATAGTCTCGGCAAACGGTGCGCCGTTCACCTCGTTGCTCTTCCACGACCAGTTGTAGGCCGAACCCGAGAACTTGCCGTGGCGCACGAGGTCGCTGCGGCGGGTAAGCTCCCAGTAAAGCTCGCGGCAACGCTCGTCGAGGATGTTGTCGGCTGTAAGGTCGCTTTGCGTCCATGCTTGCAAGCCAGCGCGTGCGCGCACCAAGTTCACATAGTTAAGGGCATCGTTGGCATTGCCTGCGCCACCCATTATGTTAGCCTCGGTGTACATCAGGTAAACGTCGGCAAGGCGCAGCAGCGGCAGGTCGGTGTCGGGGAAGTTCTGAGCACGTGCAGCCGAACCGCCCACGGGGTCGTAGATGCCGCCATTGGCGGTGCTCCAGTTCTTGGTGTTGTCGGTGGTGTTCCACTGGCTGGGGTCGGTGACGTTGCCCTTGAGCAGGTTGGTGAACTTGACCACGCCGTAACCGTCGGTGAAGGTCGAGAACCCGGTGTTCTCCTTGCTGAAACCTTGAGCCTCCTTGCACCACATGCTCCAGCGCAGGTCGCCTGCGGTGAACTTGTCGGCAAATTGCTCGGTGGCGTGCATACAGCCCCATTGAGCCGACATGCCGTAATCAGATGCGGTCATGATGGCATCATTGTCGGCCCACGTCATGTTGGAGATGCCGGCAGCGCACAGGAACATGGTTCCGCCGTAAGGCTGTATTGCCTGGCTGTCGTATGGGATGCCCCACAGGATCTCGTTCACGCCGCCGCCGCCGGGCATATACTCGTGGTTGTCGCCGCAGAAGAGGTACATATAGCTCGGAACCAAGCCTTGGCTTCTAAAGCCTTCGCCTTGGTGGCGGGCAATGATGTTGGCGCAGTGCTGCGAGCACTTGTCCCATGCCGAAACCTGGCCGTCGGTGTAAACCTCGGCATTGAGGTAAAGGCGGGCGAGCAGTGCCTCCACGCCGTCCTTGCCCACGCGGCCATAGATTGGGGTGGTGTCGGGGAATGCTGCAACGAGTGTCTCAAGCTCGCCGGCGAGCCAGTCGTATAGCTGGCGGCGCGAATATTGCACGGGTGCCGTGCCGGCAGGCTGTGTCTCGTCGATAAAGCTGGCGTTGCCAAAGAGGTCGAGTGCCCAGTAGTAGCTCATGGCACGCAGTGCGCGGGCTTCGAGCTTATACTGTTCAAGCGTGGCTTGCAGCTGTGCATCGGGCGATATGCCATAGTCGCCAAGGTTGTTGACAAGGCGCAAGAAATCGTTGCAGATGGCTATGTGCACATACAGGCGGCTGTAAGTACCGAATATGTTCACGTTGCCGTTGCCCCAGGTGTTGGTTACCAAGTCAACCACGCCTGCATCGGGCCAAATCCACTTGCTCTCGTCGGTGGTGAACTCCTGCAGCATATATAGTGCACGAGTGTATTGGCTCGTGCCGCCGTCGAGGCCCGAGATGTCGCTTGAGCCGTCGGGACCCGTTTGGCCCGAAATGGCCATGCCCGAGTAGCACTTCATCATAACCTGCATGAGGTATTCCGAAGGATTTTCGGCGAATTTATTGGCTGTCAACTGGTTGGGGTCGTTGGGCAGCAAGTCTAAGTCGCCCACGCACGACGACAAGCCTAATGCCAGTGAAACGCCGAGGACTGAAAATATTTTTGTTATAGATTTCATACTTAAAGTCTTTTCTTCAAATGTGTTTTATTGTCATTAGAATGTCGCAACCACGCCAAGGTTGAAAGAAATTGGGCGCGGGTACACGTTGTTGTCGATGCCGCCGAACACTTCGGGGTCGAGGCCCTTGTACTTTGTAATCACGAA
>CALUIB010000014.1 GCA_944320595.1 uncultured Muribaculaceae bacterium
AGATCGGGTGATATTTCAGAGAAATTTTGTACCTTAGCCATGCAGATTAATTTTTGCGATACCTCCAAATTTGGCTTTTCTAGGGCAATTGGAGGTATTCTTTTTATCTTTAGCTAAGATACAAATTTTATATTACATTGGCAATCAATTCATTATAAAGTTTTATTCTTTTTACGACAGTCCCTAAATTAGATAAACAAATATACGTCATTTAATTTGCATCTACATCGTTCCTTTTTAAAAATCTGACGGATATGGGGGTGCAATCGGAAAGTGTTGCTTATTTTTGCGCACTGAATACATGCACACACATAATGGGAAACATCAAAGAACGCTTTTGCACACTGCACAGGGAATTCAAGTCGCGCACGGGATATGCGCTGATTTCGGCCGTCTCCGTGGCCACTCTGCTGCTGCTCGTGAGATACTCGGGAATGCCGTCGGCAAGGGATAACGTGAGCTTTTATGCCATTGCCCTCTATGCCGCTGCCGCCGTAGCCACGCACCTCGCAGCCGACATTACCTGCTACATGGCCGCAGGCCTGGAAATGCGACGCGTCACACACTGGCAAGGCACATTAAACGCCGTGATTGCAGCCGCAGCCATGGGCTCTGCGTTTTATTACATCGACATGGCCACGCCGCCGGGATACACGTTCGTGTTCAGCGAGGCTGCGGAGCCTGCCCTGTGGATTGTAGCCACCTGCAACGGCCTGCTTGCCTGCACGGCGGTGGCCATAACCACGGCGTTTGCCCGCGGCAGCGTACACAAGCAGCTTGCCATGGACATCGACCGGGAATGTGAAGAAATAAACCAGCACATATCCCACACAGCCGCCGAAAAAGCCGCAGCGCACGGCAGCCCCATAATAATGGACCAGATAATAAACTTGAATGCCGTGGACGGCGGTCAAGCCGAAATAGCGGTGTGCGACATGATATATGCCTGCCGCCGTGAGGGAAAAGGGAGCGTGACAATTGTTTACAGGCTCGGCACAAAAACGTGCCGCACGGCCATCGACGGAAGCCTTATCCACTTGATGCAGGCTTTTGCCAATTACCGCCAAGTGGTGCGCTGCCATGCCGACTACATTGTCAACACCGAGCGCGTGACCCGTGCCTGCCGACGTGCCGACGGATATGAGCTGCAACTGCGCGGCACACGCCACGCAGTGCCGGTAGGTGGCAAATACCGCAACGACGTTTACAATGCCTTAACCGCCACTGAACGATGAACCGCCGCATACTTGCCATAGCCCTGCCGTCGATAGTGACCAACATCACCGTGCCGCTGCTGGGCCTTATCGACATCACCATAGCCGGGCACCTTGGACGCACCGAATACATAGGGGCGATTGCCGTGGGTGCCATGATGTTCAACCTCATTTACTGGAACTTCGGGTTCCTGCGCATGGGCACCGCAGGCATAACGGCGCAAGCCTACGGGCGCTGCGACCACCCCGGGGCCGCAGCCGTACTGCTACGCGCCGCCTCGCTGGCTGCCGCCATAGCTGCCGCCATACTGCTGCTGCAAGTGCCGCTGCAATGGCTGTTGCTAAGCGTAGTCGCCCCATCGCCCGATGTCGAGGGGCTTGCACGGCAATACTTCTACATCTGCGTGTGGGGCGCACCGGCCATGCTCATCGACATGGCCATAAAAGGGTGGTTCATAGGCATGCAAGACTCGCGCACTCCCATGCTGATGGCAATAGGCATCAACGTGGCCAACATCGCCGCAAGCCTCCTTGCGGTGTACGCCTTCGATATGGGCTTTGCTGGAATTCCCGTGGGCACGGTCATAGCCGAATACACAGGCATGGCATTCGGGATAACCATCATAGTGCGCCGCCATGGCCACTTGCTGCGCAGTGCAGGACTACGCACGGTGGTAGTGGCAGCCGAGTTACGCCGCTTTTTCGGCATCAACGCCGACATATTCCTGCGCAGCGCGTGCCTTATGGCAGTCAACCTGTTCTTCGTGTCGGTGGGTGCCCGCAGCGGCGACATCACGCTTGCGGTCAATGCGCTTATCATGCAGCTGTTCACGCTATTCTCCTACTTCATGGACGGGTTCGCTTTCTCGGGCGAGGCACTTGCAGGCCGCTATGCCGGGGCGCGTGACCACCAAAGCCTCTACAGCTGCATACGCCACATCTTCGCATGGGGCGCGGGGGTGGCCGCAGCGTTCATGCTGGCTTACATGGCAGGAGCCGACATAATCTTCGGCCTTATCACCGACGATGCCGCCGTAGTGGCAGCCGCCCTGCAATACCACTGGTGGTGCGTGGCCATCCCCGTGGCGGGAATGGCCGGATTCGTGTGGGATGGAGTGTACATAGGACTCACGGCCACGCGCGAGATGCTTGCAACGATATTGGTTTCAAGCGCGGTGTTCTTCGCACTTTACTTCGTCCTGCCCTCGGCCATGGGCAACGACCGCCTGTGGCTGGCCTTCGTGGCCTACTTAGCCATGCGCGGGCTGAGCCAAACGGCAGTGTTCCGCCACCGCCTCCTCCCCCACATCCGCCAGTGGTGATTCCACGCCCTGATACGTGATTTTTGCCACAAAGGCTGCGTTTTTTGCTACAAAACGGCTATATTTGCAGCATCATTATAATTCAATTGGTTACGACTGTGGGAAAATTAAAGACATATATGCTTTTCACGGTGTTGTCGCTAATGGCAATCGCCGCCACCTCGTGCGTGAACGAAGACCCCTACCAAGACCCGTTGTGGGGCAGCTGGATACTCGTCGATGACGGTTACGGATGGATAGATCCAAACTACGCCGAGATATTCTACTTCGGCTCCAACGGTTACGGCTCGCTGGACTGGTATGACGAATGGGGGTACAATTACATCGACGACTTCAGCTGGTCGGCCAACGGCTCGCGCCTCGACATATTCTATTACGATGGCAGCTACGGAGGCTATGATTTCCGTTTCCGCAATGGCAACCTACAGCTCTACGACGGTTATTCCTGGCGCATATACCAGCGTTATTATTAGCGATAACCTTTATAGCGTCACCTCGCCGCAGAGCGAGTAGCACAGGTATTTTTTCACATTTTCGGGCGGCAACCCCATGCCGAAGAGGTACATCATCTTGGTGATGGCAGCCTCGCTGGTGATGTCGTGGCCGCTTACCACACCTGCCTGCGACAGGCGGTTGCCGGTGTCGTAGAGCGACGACCTCACCCCGCCGTTGACGCACTGCGTCACGCTCATAATCACTATACCGCGCTCCACTGCCTTGCGAATGGTGTCGATGAACCAAGCATCGTCGGGGGCGTTCCCGGCCCCGTAAGTGCGCAGCACCACCCCTTTCACGTCGGGCGTGGCAAGCATATAGCGCAGAGTGCTCTCCTTCATTCCCGGGTACAAGTCGATGAAGATTACGTTGGTGTCCATGTTGTAGCGCACCTTCATGGGGCGGCGCGACGGAACGCGGTACAGCACATCCTCGTTGAAATGTATTCCAAGACCTATTTTTGCCAATGCCGGGTAATTGTTGCTCTTGAAGGCGTTGAAGTTATCGGCACTCATCTTGGTGCTGCGATTTCCGCGCCACAAGTAGTTTTCAAACAGTATTGCCACCTCGCGTACCATCGGTTCCCCCTCCTTGTCACGTGCAGCAGCCACTTGCAGGGCGGTAATGAGGTTTTCTTCGCCGTCGGTACGCACCTCCCCTATTGGCAATTGCGACCCTGTGATAATCACTGGCTTGTGCAGGTTTTCGAGCATGAAACTCAACGCCGATGCAGTGAATGCCATGGTGTCGGTGCCGTGCAACACCACAAACCCGTCGAAGTCGTCGTAATTCTCTTCGATGGTGGTGGCAAGCTCGCGCCAATGAGCCGGCGACATATTCGCACTGTCGATGGGCGGATTGAACTGCGTGTTGGCAATGTCGTAATCAAGCATCTTCACCTTTGGAACATTGTCGATAAGATGCGTGAAATCAAACGGTTGCAACACGTGTGTCACCGGGTTTTCAATCATGCCTATGGTTCCACCGGTGTATATAATCAATATCTTAGGCTTTTTTCCGTCCATCTCTGCTTGCCATTTTAAATACAAAAGTAATCATGAATTAGGAATTAAGGAAATTAGGAGTGATTTTAATTAGGAATTAGGAATGAGGATCACGGTGCCTGAACCTCCGGCTGTCAACTCCACCTGCTTGGCATCAAGCATTTTACAGTAATTCGCCATTTCATTGAACACCAAAGCACCCACAGTGCCTACATAATCGGTTGATGACGGGTTATCCAAATTTATGCTCATCGTCAAATTGCCCAAGCTGCCTTCAATTGTCTGATATTCCGGGAGCCACCGATACGTATGATGGCGTATAATAATAACTCTGGTCGGTAGAATAAGCTATATAGCCATTTTCGTCAATCAGCATCAAGTTCACATTGCTGTTGTAATATTCTGTTCCAGTGTTGGTCACTTCGTTGATTTGAATATAACTTCTTCGCAAATGTAACTATTTTTCTGCCAATCATGAACGCAAAGGGCAGTTTATGCCGCGCAATTGCAGAATTTTTCTTATTTTTGCAAGTGATACGCACACGCTTAACCACTCACACAAAAGATATGGAAGAGACTTCGACAACGGTAAAACCCATGGTACTTGACTATGAAGAGATATGCCGCATGGCACCTTTCTTCAAGGGCCGCAAAAAACTGGTTGACCGCTTGTTTCATTTGCTGTCGATAGACAAAGTCAACGACATACACGCGCGCAACTGCGACACCCCGGGAGTGGAATTCACCACCCGGCTGCTGCGCGACCTCGACATAAAGCTGCGCATCGACGGCGAGGAGCTGCTCGACCAGCTGCCCAAGGGGGCATTCATCACCGTGTCGAACCACGCCTATGGCGCACTCGACGGCATCATACTCATCAACATGATAGCCTCGCGCCGCCCGAAGTTCAAGGTGATGGTGAACATGATACTGAACCACATAGGCGCGATGCGCCCCAATTTCATAGCCGTGGACGCACTGGCATCGAGCGACCCGGCCAAGCAGGCCGTGTCAAAGCATGGCATCCGCGAGGCTATCATGCAAGTAAAGCGCGGCGAGCCGCTGGGATTCTTTCCCGCTGGTGCTGTGTCGAAACTCAACCGCCACCTGTGGCTCGAAGACCGCCAGTGGCAGCCATCGGTGATACGCATCATAAAGATGCTGGGAGTGCCGGTGGTGCCGATATTCTTCCACGGCGGCAACAGCCCGTGGTTCAACTTCCTGGGCCTTGTGAGCTGGCAATTGCGCACACTGAGGCTGCCTGCCGAGGTGTTCAACAAGAAAGGCTCAACTTTCCACATATCAGTTGGCGACATAATTACGCCCGAAACACTGGCACAGTATGACGACATCGATCAGTTAGGCCAATTCCTTAAACAACAAACTTATTCGTTGAGGAGGTATAAATGAACAACGAAAACAATGCTACGGCAAATATCCCACCCGAGATATTGCGAGTGAAACAACGCTACTCGATAATAGGCAACGCGCCATCGCTCATCGGTGCAATACGCCGCGCCATGCAAGTGGCCCCAATCGACCTGTCGGTGCTTATAATCGGCGAAAGCGGAAGCGGAAAAGAGTTTTTCCCAAACATCATACACGACTACAGTTCGCGAAAGCACAACAAATACATAGCCGTGAACTGTGGGGCAATCCCTGAAGGGACTATCGACTCCGAGCTGTTCGGCCACGAGAAAGGGGCATTCACCGGTGCCATATCCTCGCGCAAAGGATACTTCGAGGAAGCCGACGGCGGAACCATCTTCCTCGACGAGGTGGCCGAACTGCCGCTTACCACCCAGGCTCGCCTGCTGCGCGTGCTTGAGTCGGGCGAATACATAAAAGTGGGTTCTTCGGAAGTGCAAAAGACCAACATACGCGTGGTAGCCGCCACCAACAAGAATATGCTACAGGCCGTGAGCGAAGGCAAGTTCCGCGAAGACCTGTATTACCGCCTTTCGACGGTGCAAATCAACATACCGCCCCTGCGCGAACGCGGCAAGGACGTGCTTATGCTCGTGCGCAAGTTCTCCAACGACTTCGCCGAAAAATACGGCACCCCGGCGGTGCAATTCGACGACTCGGCGCGAGATGCCATAATGGGCTATCGCTGGCCGGGCAACGTGCGCCAGCTGAAGAACGTGATAGAGCAGATTTCGCTGTTCGAGGCTGGCAACACGGTCGATGCCGAAAGCATAAAAAAATACCTGCCGCAATACAGCACCGAATACAAGCCCACAGTGGCCTCGGCAGCCGAGTTCAGCTACACGCGCGAACGCGAAATGCTATTCAAGCTCATCTTCAAGATGCAGCACGAGATAGAGGAACTGCATGGCCGCATCGACGCAATGGCCAGCAGCGGCGGCAACGCCAACCCGAACGGAAACCGCTCGCACTCGCTCGTTAAATATTCGGGAACGGGCAGCTACAAGCCATCGCCCACAGTGAAGGACGTGGTGGAGATAGAAGACGGTTTCGCCGACGAGGACTTCGCCCCCACCGAGGCCGTAGCCACGCCGCACACGAGTGCCGACAACGGCGACTCGGCACGCACACTCGAAGACACCGAGCGCGAGACCATCAAGAAATCGCTTGAACGCAACTGCGGCCGCCGCAAGAAAACAGCCGAAGAGTTGAACATATCGGAACGCACACTGTACCGCAAAATCAAAGAATACGGCCTGGAATGACAACAATGTTGAAACGCATATTCATAATGCTGGCGTTGGCCATAGTATCGCAGGCCTGCTCCATAAGCTACACCTTCAACGGTGCAATACTCGACTATAGCATCTACAAGACCATATCGGTGTCGAACTTCCCCATCCGTGCCGCATTGGTGTATGCCCCGCTGCAACAAGTCTTCGAGAACAAGCTGCAAGACCTCATAACGCGGCAGACGCGACTTAGCATAGTGGATTCGAGCAACACCGACTTGCGGCTCGAAGGAGAGATTACTGGCTACGCCCTGTCGCCTCAGGCCGTCAACGAGGACGCATACGCATCGCAGACGCGGCTGACGATTACGGTGCGCGTGAGGTACATCAACTCGAAGAACCCCGACATGGACATAGACCAGACATTCTCGGCCTACCGCGACTTTTCAAGCGACCAGCTGCTAATCGACGTGCAGGACTCGCTGTGCGACGAAATATGCGACGAGCTGTGCAACCTTATATTCAACGCCACATTCGGCAACTGGTAAACGCGCGGCAATGGCACACAAGGAAATAACAGTAGATGACATACGCAAATTGGTGGAAAGCGGCGGCGAAATAGACCGCGACACGCTCGACGGCGTGACAGCCCAATATCCCTACTTCGTGGTTCCTTCCATAATGTACTTGCAACAGCACAAGGCCGACTTGGACGGCAAGGAAAAGGAGGAAGTGCTGGGGCCGCTTGCACTTGCATTCCCCGACCGCACCACGCTGCACGACCTTGTGGGCGACGATGCAGGACGCTTCAGCAGCTTTTACCCACCGGCCGAAACCGCCCCGGCTCTCGACACCGACGCTACAATATCGTCGTTCCTCGACCGTTATGGCAACAACGACGCGAAAGAACTGGAACTAATCGACAGGCTGATATTCAATCCCATACCGCCCGACTACACGCAGGTGCTTTCAGGCAACGAGCAGCCGGCAACGGCAGCCTGCCTGCCCGACGACCCCATTGCACAGGCCGCAAAGACCTTTGACGACATACTGGCAAAAGCCAAGCCAGCCGTGGAGCCGCCACAAGAGCCTCCGGCGGAACCCGAGCCGGTAAAAGAACCCGAACCGGCCGATGCCTCGATGCTGAGCGAAAGCCTTGCCAAAATATTCATCAAACAGGGCAAATACACTAAAGCTTTGGAAATTATTAAAAACATAAGTTTGAAATTTCCAGAAAAAAGTATTTACTTTGCAGACCAAATCCGTTTCTTACAGAAACTTATACTTAACGACGAAATAAACAAAAGATAATATACCGATAAAATTATGTACGCTTTTCTTACTATTCTGATTTTACTTGCTTCACTGCTGTTGATTGGCGTGGTCTTGATTCAAAAATCAAAAGGCGGAGGCTTGGCTTCCAACTTCTCAAGTTCCAATCAGATTATGGGTGTGCGCAAAACCACCGACTTCGTGGAAAAAGCCACTTGGACGCTTGCAATAGTGATTTGCGTCCTTAGCATCATATCGTCGTTCCTTGCTCCGCAAAACTTGGTGCAGGGCCGCCAGTCACGCGTGGTCACCGAGCAACAAGCTCCCCAGCAGCAAGCTACGCCGTTTGCGACCCCCGAGGCAGCACCGGCTGCCGCCGCCGACTCGGCTAAATAAAAAACGGCCACAAGGCAAGAAAACAAGAATACAAACACATACAGCGAAACGGCTTATCCTCCAAAAAGTCGTTTCGCATTTTTGCGTCCATGCCTCAACCAGTTCCCACACAGGATTGACGGCGAAAAAACAAAAAAACTTCGGAGGTGCCGTGATACACACGTACCATGCGCACCTCCGAAATTGTGCTTTTATTAGCGATGTTTCCTACTTCGGGGAGCAGCAATCACACTATGATTTTCTTGTAGCGTATGCGGTGCGGCTCGGTTTCGCCAGTGCGGGCGCGCTTGTTCTCCTCATATTCGGAATACGAGCCTTGGAAGTAGAATACCGTGCTATCGCCCTCAAAGGCAAGGATATGGGTGCAAATGCGGTCGAGAAACCAACGGTCGTGGGAAATTACCACGGCACAGCCTGCAAAGTTCTCCAAGCCCTCTTCAAGCGCACGCAACGTGTTCACGTCGATGTCGTTGGTCGGCTCGTCGAGCAGCAACACGTTCCCCTCCTCCTTCAACGCCATTGCCAAGTGCAAGCGGTTTCGTTCGCCGCCCGACAGCATGGCTATCTTCTTCTCCTGGTCGGCACCGGTGAAGTTGAACTTCGACAGGTAGGCACGCGCATTCACTTCGCGGCCACCCATGCGGAAGGTTTCGTTCCCCTGCGATATTACCTCATAAACCGAGCTGTCGGGGTGCAAGTCCTTGTGGTTCTGATCGACGTAGGCTATCTTCACCGTCTCGCCGATGTCGAAACTACCCTTGTCGGGCTGCTCGATGCCCATTATCAGCTTGAACAGCGTTGACTTTCCTGCGCCGTTGGGACCTATCACGCCCACAATGCCGTTGGGCGGCAGCATGAAGTTGAGGTCGGTGAACAGCAACTTGTCGCCGTATGCCTTTTCCACCCCTATTGCCTCGATAACCTTGTTGCCAAGGCGCGGACCGTTGGGGATGAATATTTCAAGTTTTTCTTCGCGCTCCTTCTGGTCCTCGTTAAGCAACTTGTTGTAGCTCGAAAGGCGGGCCTTCCCTTTTGCCTGGCGAGCCTTCGGAGCCATGTGTATCCATTCAAGCTCGCGCTCAAGCGTCTTGCGCCGCTTGCTTGCCTGTTTCTCCTCTTGAGCCATGCGCTTGGTCTTCTGCTCAAGCCACGACGAATAGTTGCCCTTCCATGGAATACCCTCGCCGCGGTCAAGTTCAAGTATCCAGCCGGCCACGTGGTCGAGGAAGTAGCGGTCGTGCGTGATGGCAATCACCGTGCCTGGATATTGCTGCAAGTGCTGTTCCAGCCAGTCAATCGACTCTGCATCGAGGTGGTTGGTAGGCTCGTCGAGCAGCAACACATCGGGCTGCTGCAGCAGCAGGCGGCACAAGGCCACACGGCGGCGTTCGCCACCCGACAATGTTTTTATCGATTGGTCCTCGGGCGGGCAGCGCAGCGCATCCATCGCGCGGTCAAGCTTGTTGTCAAGGTTCCATGCGTCCACAGCGTCGAGTTTGTCCTGCAACTCGGCCTGGCGGGCGAGCAGTGCCTCCATCTTGTCGGGATTTTCAAGCACTTCGGGGTCGGCGAAACTCTCGTTCACGCGGTCATACTCGGCAATCAAGTCGGTGATATGCTTCAACCCTTCCTGCACGACCTCCTTGACGGTCTTTTCGGGGTCGAGCTTGGGATCCTGCTCGAGGTAACCCACAGTGTAACCCGGCGAGAACACCACCTCGCCCTGATATTGCTTGTCGATGCCGGCAATAATCTTCAGCAACGTCGATTTACCTGCGCCGTTCAAGCCTATGATACCTATCTTCGCACCATAGAAAAACGACAGGTAAATGTTCTTCAGAACCTGTTTCTGTGGCGGGTAAATCTTGTTCACGCCCACCATCGAGAATATAACTTTCTTGTCGTCGGCCATTTGCGTATGTCTGTTTCGTTTATTTCTTGTAACCTTTAGTGCGATAGTCGCACGACACTTTTCCCTTGATTATATTGTTCAATTTCCCCTTTATCAGCTGCTTGCGGATAGGGGAGAGGTGGTCGATGAACAGCACCGCGTCGAGGTGGTCGCACTCGTGCTGCATCACCCGGGCTAAGTAGCCGCTTATCACTTCCTCATGCGGATTGAACTCCTCGTCGAGGTACTTGATGCGTATCTTCTCGATGCGGCTCACCGGCTCGTGTATTCCCGGCAGGCTCAGACAGCCCTCCTCGCGCGAGCATTTTTCC
Source organism: uncultured Muribaculaceae bacterium (assembly GCA_944320595.1). Taxonomy (GTDB): domain Bacteria; phylum Bacteroidota; class Bacteroidia; order Bacteroidales; family Muribaculaceae; genus Avimuribaculum. Next base: position 10,587 of record CALUIB010000014.1, read on the forward strand.
CCGTCATCGAGCACCTCGATGTGGGGGTTGATAAGCACATACTTGCTGTCGACCAGTTCGGGGAAAGTGTCGCTAAGCACCGATGCGTCGATATACACCACGCGGGCATTCACGCCCACCTGCGGTGCGGCGATACCAATGCCGTCCGACGCATACATTGTGGCCTTCATGTTTTCCACCAGCTCCTTCAGGCCAGGGAAGTCGGGGGTAATGTCGGGCGACTGTTTCCTAAGCACAGGATGCCCGTAAAGATAAATGGGAAGTATCATTCTTGTATAGTAAAATTTCTAAAAAACAAAGGAATAGAATATTGTTGTGCAAAGATACTGCAAGGCGAGCGCAATAGCAAAAACAGCTTGCTGATTTTTGCTATTGCCGAGCCGAGCCTGTCTTTACCATCGCCACCCGGCACAAACTTTGTTTTTCAGACGCACTATTTACATATAATATGGCTCGCTAATGAAAATTTGCTTGCCATCTGAATAGAAGAACGGCAGTTCTTCCTTTCCCGTAGTAAGATTTCGCAGCCAGTACATTGTTCCACTTGGCACACTGCCGACATCAATGTAATTATAGGCGGCAACAGTCTTGCTATGTTCCACCCAACTACCGTTGTCATAGTAAAGCAATTGATATTCATTCCCAGGTTCAATTCCGTTACGGGCATTACGAGGATATATTTGAACGCCAGTTACACAAACAGGTACACGGAAATCGGTTCCAACTCCGGCCGATTCGACAAAAGTGTCAAGGTTGCCATCAATAGCGTTTTTCCGCTGCGGACCTGTTTTCATTGGTATCCCTGTTACTTTACGATATATTTGGCGGCTATCATCCTTGGGGATTGAATCAAATACAGGCAACGTTGCCGGTGGTGCGCCACGTTCTGTTTTATCTATCATAATCCATTCATATTCTGCAATTTCCAAAGGCTTTCGCTCCCTGCTCGCTATTTTGTAATAGCGATACTTTTTATGATTGTGAAATGTGTACCGTTGCCAATAAGGTGCAGGTGCTTCATTTATTACATATAATGTATCGAAAGGACCCTTTTCCATATTTGACGCCAATATCAAAGCCCCCTTGAGGTTACTCCTGTACTTGACGAGGTGCGGCTTGTGTGGGAATTTACGCAATAGGTGCATCGAGATTGACCGGGTATGATTGCAAGTTATGGGTACTATTTCGGCGTTGCCGCTATCACGGCCTTTCTTTGCAATGAATGGCTGGGCAAAATTCTCCAAACGGCCATATGCATCCATATACACAGGAAACAAGACTATTCCATAAGGAACTTTCTTGAACTCCGCCACCTTCATTTCATGTCTGACCGTACCCCAGGCAATAGGGTTGAGGCCATGCGTGTTGAAATAAGCCAAATATGCAAGATTGCGGTTTCTTATCGCATCAGATACAGGCAACTCAATGTCGCAGCAAAGGTGATAATTGTCGGTAACATCAATGATGCATGGATTCTCAAATATCTTGGGAACAGGCTCATTTGCCGATTTAATGAAACATGGCGCATTTTTGTTGGCAGCGTATGTCATTCTGAACACCTTCCCGGCATATTTTATATTTGAATCCCAATCCTCCATTAAATTATTGAAAGGAGGCGTGTATGGGCAAAATTTTCCAGTTGAGTCGGGCGACACGCACCAATAATGGCTGCCATTACGGTTTGTCCATTGAGGCGTAAACTCTAATGCCACAGGAATACCGCAAGCACGAAGTATATTGCAGGTTATGGCCGCCAAATTGCGACAGTCTTTTTCAAACATCGGCAAATATATATCATACAATCCAGTATGTGATTCATTTTTTACCCTCTTGTTCATCTTTTTCTGTGCAAGCGCATTCTGCTTATATACCCCTATCGGCTTGCGAATGTCGTCCATACCGTTTGCGGCGAGTTTGTCAAACATAAGGTCGTGCAATTTTGTTTTTGCATACGGCAAAGGCTCGTCGGCGGCGCGGTAGGGCAGCATGCATTCTTTAAATTCTTCAAAATCCATTGATTTTAACAATGGCGACGAATGCCACTGCTCGAAAGATTGGTCGATGCACGAAATTAAGTACGGCGATCTGACGGTTGCAATGTCGATGGTTTCTCCAGTTTTATGTACTTCGGGCAAATTGGCAAATTTAACGGCAAGCATTTGCTTTATGCTGTCGCTATGTACCGCATCGTGCCTGTTTATCAAAATTGAATCGACATATTCAAAATATTCTTCATACTGCACAGGCAGTTCTATATTTACGGCACTTCGGTGATATGGCATATTGGCAATGAGAAAACATGCGGCATCATATTTCAAAGGATTGCCGCCATTGCGGTAATGCTCAAGCACTGCCACAAGACTGTCGCGATTTTGCCCTGCTTGCGACAAGGCCCTTTGCACGTCGGCCGGATAACGGCCGCATGACAGCATTGCTCCACACAGCAAGCATGAGACCAGCAAGGTTTTAATCGACTGCACCATGATACATTGACGTATTTGCATAAAACCGTTTCATTTCCCCAATCATTCTCAATGCCGACGTATTTTCCACTCCCATGCTGCTGCATTGCCTTATTATGTTCCTTGCCTGCAAAGTGTCACCACAGGCCACAGCCAGCCTATACAATTCATACTGCGGACGTATTTTGCACGGCATCATATATTTGGCAGTCTGCAATGTTTCCTCGGCACGGGCATAATCCTTATCCTTGGCATATTCCAAAGCAAGGTCACATAACAAATCGGGAGTTGGCGTTTTTGTTACTGTATATTCAAGTAGTTTTTTGCTTTCCACATGAGGGAGATACATTGTGGCGTAAGTGGCATATATGGCCAAAAGTGACGGAGTACAAGAAAGTGCTTCATAATCATCAACAGCGGCATCTCCGCTTGTTGATATGAATCGCCTTACGCTTTCGGCTGCGTTTGCTTCGCGTGTTTGCGAATAGGCAACCATTCCGCAACAGGCCGCAAGCAACATACTGCCAATGAATGTAGCGTTACGTTCCTTGTTTTCAGCACACCCCTTACATGAGGTGCAAGCGAGCAATGCGGCACACAAAAGTTGGAAATGGATTATGCAGGACGGATAGGAAAACATGGCAAACGCAGCCACGCTTATTATGGCTGCATTCACTATTCGCTGCTTGCCCGGAGCTTTCCAGTCGATATTGCAGGCTATAAAGCAGATAATGGCTACCGCCACAATTCCTCCCTCACTCCATGCCCTAAATAAGTCGTTGAATGAGCGATCAACAACTCCCGCACGGTCGGCAAACATGGAATCAGTGTGATTTTTGAAATAGTCGGCTTGATAATACATATACTTTTCTGCGAAACTGCCACTGCCATGCCCTGTGACAGGACTGTCGGCAACCATGTCGGCAGTCACACGCCATATCAGCAACCTGCCGGCAGCCGACTGCGCCTTGTGCAAGTACATTGCCAACAAAAAGCATACTGCAATTATGACAATACTTGCCTTGACATATACTTTGCACCTTTGCCATAACCTGAATATTTGCGGCCAGTACAAAAACGCCATGCCAACAATAGCTGCAAGCCAGCCTGCCCGTGAATCGGCCACGGCAAGCATTACTGCAACAAGGCCCAGTGCCGCCGCAAGTATCATTAAAATTGACTTACGCTCCAAGCCGTGTACAGCCAAGCCCGCAAAGACAGTGACTCCCACTGCAAGGAAACCGCCCAATGGCCCAGGATTGCGGAATGTGCCTGTGGCCGGGAACAGCAAATGGTTGCTTTCGACAAAGCCGCAAAATTGCATCACCGAAACCACAGCCTCAACCATGCTCCATGCTGCAATCAAGCCAAGTACCAATTCCGACTTATGTCGTAGCATCCTTATGCCTGCGTAGCATAACAACGCTACCGCCAATCCGCAATAGCAATTGTATTCGCGCTGTTGGATGAAGGCATCGTTGGCTATAGTCCACACGGCAAAAGCCACCACGGCCACATCGATACGCGACAGTCGTGGCAGCTTTTGCATTATGTACCTTAATACAAGTTCCACAAATCGGTAGAATTGTAGTTTAACTGTTCCTTGGTGAATGTGCGGATTCCCGTGCGGCGTGTCTGTGATTCTTTTACGAATTTGCCGGACGCATCAATGTAATAAACAGTATCAACTATGTAGCCAGTAACTTTTGAAAAACCGGCTATTGGCACCGAAGCTTTCTCGGTTGTCACTAATTGCGTCACAATTATTTTTTCATCGGCTGTGATGCGGAATTGCTTAGGTTTTGCCACGCCTGCCATAATTCCGACTTCCAATGCATCTAAAATTTCGCTATCTTTATTTACTGTAATTAGGTCGAATGTAATCCATTCGGTTACCCCTCCGAAATCAACAAGGCCTAAATCATATCCATTTTTTAACTTGAATTTCAGCCTTAATGATCCCGCAGTTTCAGGATTTTCTCTGGCCAAATAGTATTCAGTTAGTTGGAAGTTTTGATAGAGACGGTCGGGAATGATATTCCCAGGATTCTGCATGTAACAACCTACACGAAGTTCACAATCTTTATCAAAAGAAAATGGGATAGCCGTATACTCTTTCAAATAAGAAAACGCCTTCTTCACAGTAAAAAAATATTGTGCATTTAATGCAAAAGTAAAGCATATAAAGCACGCAAAAATCATAATCTTTTTCATCGTTATATAATTAAAAATTCGGTCTTATTTGAACCAATTGATAACACTTCTTATAAATTGCACTGTAGAATGACATCATTTGCTACACGGCAAAGGCCACCACGGCTGTCGCACATCGACATGGCCGTGGCAGCTTTTGCACCGAGTGCTTTAATATAAGTCCCACAAGTTGGTCGATGGATTTTCCAATTGTTCCCTTGTGAATGTGCGGATTCCTGTACACTGTTTTTTGGATTCTTCCACGAATTTGCCCGATGCGTCGATATGGTACACGGTTTCAATGATGTAACCCGTCACTTTTGAAAAGCTATCCATTTTTACTGAAACCCTCTCGGTCGTCACAAATTGCGTCACGATTATTTTCTCGTCGGCTGTAATGCGGAACTGCTTGCATTTTGTTAGTCCCGATTTGACGCCTACCTCTAATGTACTTTTTATATTATTGCTGTTATCTATGGCAATCAAACAAAATGTCATTGGATCGTTGCCGTCAATATCCAACAGTGCCAAGGTTAAATTATTTCGCATTTTGAATTTTGTGACAAGATTTATGCGCATTTCATCAATATCCCGTGCTAAAAAGTATTCGGTCAATTGAAAATTCGTATATAATTTGTCGGATATAAGATTGTTGTTATTCTTGATAGGCCATTTCTTACGTATGGACTTGGTTTGTTCATTAGAAAACGGCAAAGTTCTATATTCTACCTTTTCGAGTGCATACTCTAAGCTAAATTGCGCATTAACCATTAATGAGCAAAACAAAACAGCTAAAAATAACAATACTTTTTTCATTTTCATATTTTAAAAATTTGGTCTTACCTGAACTAGTTCATAGAATCGTTCTTGATCATACCTATATCCAGTAATCATATTAGTTTCTTCGTTATAATAAAGTTTATTGGATGTACTTACGGCAGCATCTGCGTATCCTATAGTTCTTGCCGTTTCTATATATGTGAAATATAATTCATCTTTACCATCTGTTTCGTTATAGCTATACCCGTAGCCTGTTATGACAATAAAGTGATCGGTGGTTTTATCACCATTGCCAGGGTGGCTGAAGGATACCTCCTATCGTCAATACTGTTAACAGCGAGCGTAGTCGATTAGTTTAGTTTTCATGATTATATCTACCTGTTGTGGGTTATTCTATGGCTAGTTTGTAATTCAGCTGCAAATTTACAGAACATATCACACGTAAACATTTTTTACACATCTATTTTTGTGTTTCTTGCAAACGAGCTTTTTATTCTTTCTGAAAATAGCAAATTGCGCTGCAGAACGGCATCATTAGCTACACGGCAAAGGCCGCCACGGCTGTCGCACATCGACATGGCCGTGACAGTTCTTGCACCGAGCACTTTAATACAAATCCCATAAGTCGATAGAAGGATTTTCCAATTGTTCACTTGTGAATGTGCGGATTCCCGTACACTGTTTCTTCGATTCTTCCACGAATTTGCCCGACGCATCAATGTGATATACGGTTTCGGTGATGTAACCCGTCACTTTTGAAAAACCAGCTATTTGTACCGAAGTTGTCTCGGTCGTCACTAATTGCATCACAATTATTTTTTCGTCGGCTGTAATGCGGAACTGCTTGGGCATAACCCAGCCGACTATAATACCCGCCTCCAATGCATCCAAGATTTCATTATTTTTATTTACGGTAATCAAGTCGTATGTCATCCATTCTAGAGCTCCTCCGAAATCAACAAGCCCCAAATCCAAGCCGTTCTTTAATTTGAATTTCATTCTTAATGCACTTGTCGCTTCGTGGTTTTCTCGAGCCAGAAAATATTCCGTCAATTGGAAGTTTTGATAGAGACGGTCGGGCATAACATATCCTGGATTTTCTATAGTATATGTTTGCTCAAATGTGCAATTTTTATAAAAATTAAATGGAATAGTTGAATATGACGCTTCAGAAAAAGCCCATTCCACCGTAAACTGTGCATTTAATGCACACGACAGACACGAAAACATTATAACAAATATTGCCTTTTTCATCTTTAACAGGGGTTCCAATGAAACTACAATTAATGAATTAAATCCCATAGGCTCTTGTTTTCTAATTGCTGTTTTGTGAAAACTCGAGTTCCAGTACATTTTCGTTCACTCTTCTTGACGAATTTGCCATTATCGTCTATCTGATAAGCAGTCTCTGTTATGTAGCCTGTAAATTGACTGAAATTTTGGAACAGAACAAGATTTTTGTCTATAGGTATAACCCTGTTTATAAGAATAATTCCATCGCCTGTTATTCTAAACTGTTTTGCATATACTTTGTTTGGACAATAACAAGAAACGCTAACTTCAATTGCATCAATAATCTTGTAATTTGCATCTATTGTTACCAAAGAATAACTTTCCGACTCTAATATTCCACCACATGATATTACTCCTATTATGTGATTGTTGACTTTTATCTTGAAGTCCATAGAAAGACCTGCATCATCAAAATCGGATGCATGAACATATTGAGAAAGTTGGAAATCGTCATACATCCTGTCGGGAATAATATTATCCTCATTTGATATACCAAAACTTTTAGTGTATTGTGCTTTGCGAATATCAAAGGGAGGTTTAGATTCTGTAATATTATTTACCGCACGCTGTATATCATCAATGCCTGTGGCATTAATGACTACACTGCTAATAAACAAACAAATAAAAAAGATTTTCATTTTCATAGTTCGTTGATTTATTTGATATTTGGTCTTAATTGAGTTAAATCATATATGTTTTTAGGATAATCACGATAATTTTTTCCAGAGATCATTCCTGTAGTATCGTTATAGTATAATCTCCACGAATCATCAAGAGTCTGTTCTGCCCATTGTTTAGACCTGCCAGTTTCAATGTAATTAAAATATAATTGTTGCCTTTCTTCATCATATCCCATGCCATTAATAACGATAAAGTGATCAACAGTTAGATTATTTATACCTTTGCCCAATGTATGATTTACTCCGACTACAATTGGATGCCCTGCATTAAGATGCTTTTTTATTATATCAATTATATCTTTAGGATCTGCAACTAACTCTATTGTATCGTGAGCGTCATTTTCCAAGCAGAAATCAATATAATTGCTTGAACTTCCAACATCTGCGCCAGCACCAAGAATCAAATGAGCTATAGAGTCCGCAACTGTTTTGCAATTTGGAACCCTGTCATATCCAGGATATTTTGATACATCATATTTAAGTTTTACTTGTTTTATATCGGAATAATCCACACGGCCTATGCAGTCGTTACCCGAATTGTTGCCATTGCTGCCGCCGCCACTGCCGCCGCAAAAATAGCAGTCGTCATAATCCCAGTCATTATTGTTCTGTGAATTTTCTTCGTCAATATCGGAGTAATCAAAACCATCGCCTCCGCCATCGCCGTAATTATCGTTTCCGTCGGGTGTCACAGTCAAGTCGGGAAGGTTGTAGCCCCAACTGTCGGAATAGCCGTCTCCATCGGTATCGATGGGGTAATATGTGCCTGAACCCAAGTCCCAAAAGTCCTCGTAGGTGAACCCGAAATCCCGAGTGCATACGCTCCCCCTAAACTCCAACCTCATCAGTGCCTTCATCATCACATTTTGACGCATCCGCCTACTGGTTAGGCAGTTGGCCGACCCGGTGCGATGACCGTTAACATACGTATCGATTTGGAACAGGGTACCCGTCTGCGGTATCGAGTACAGCACCATCCCCGAATATTGGTGCTTGTCGCCTCCTTGTACAAACAGTTCTGCGATGTCGTCACCGCGGTGCGCCCTTGCATACCCGAAACAGGGTATCAACGTAACTAAATACTGCGACATCTCTCCAGTGTCGGTATTCTTCAGAATAATAAGTTTTTGGCTAAGGTCAACAATCTTCTCACGGTCTTTACCCCTGAGATGCTGCTTGTACTTCGCACCATAACGCATGAACGTGGTTATGGGCAGGTTCATGCACGAGATGTTCCCGTATGTGGTTGTGGTATGGTTCGACCATGTTGGCTTGAAGTCGCCAGGGATAAGGAAATCACCCTTGCCGCCACGGGTTACCGAGACTTGCTGCATCGCCTCCTCGAAATAGCTTTTCGCCTCCTCCACAGTGATGCAGCCCTTTGACATTCTTTCATTCCGCTTCTCCGGCAGGCTGTCATTGCACCCGCAGACGACACCTCCCATCGTCAATACCGTGAGCAGCGAGATGTAGCTGATTAGTTTAGTTTTCATGATTATATCCACTTGTCGTAGGTTATTCTATGGTTAGCTTGTAATTCGGCTGCAAATTTACATAACATATCACACGTAAACAATTTTTTACAGCAAGATTTTGCCTCAATTGCCAGGAGCCGTTAACATGGTGGAACATATTGTGGGTGTACGGGTTAAACAAAGTTAAACAGATGCAGTTTTTTTGCTTGGAAATTATGTTAGACAACACAAAATTCATACCTTTGCGGCGTGTTTTTCATGGTATTAGATTTAAGGTTAACAAGGTTGATTGTCGTGAGACAATCAATTTTTTTTTGCCCACACTCCAAGCACGACCGCCATGGCGTAATAAATACTTACAAAATGATGTAAAATCAAAACTGTTGCTTAAATTTGCATTAAGCTATGCAATAAAATCATGACGTTCAGGACTGCCATCGACATATCAAAGGTGACGATGCCGCCGCTTAGGCACGACGGCTGCGTGCTGCTGCTGGGGTCGTGCTTTTCCGACAATATGTGCGCCTGCCTGCGCCGCGCCATGGTCGATGCCGAGGTGAACCCGTTTGGCACCACCTACAACCCGTTGTCGCTGCTCGAATGCGTGGAATGGCTCATCGACTGCCGCGCAGCGGAGGCTGCCGACCTTTTCCCGGCCAATGGGGTGTGGAACCACTTCATGTTCCATTCGCGATATTCGGGAACCGACCCGTCATCGACATTGGCAGCGATGAATGCGAGCATCGGTCGGGGACATGAGCAGCTGTCGCGTTGCAGCCACCTGTTCGTGACACTCGGCACGGCGTTCATTTACCGCTTGGCAGGGGAGGGCATGGTAGTGAACAATTGCCACAAGCTGCCATCAAGCCACTTTGAACGCGGCCTATGCGGCATGGAAGAGGCGGCCTCGGCCATAGCCAAAATGGCAGAGCGTGTACGCGAGTTCAACCCGGCCGCGCACATCGTCTTCACCGTAAGCCCCATACGCCATCTTTCCGACGGGCTTGCCATGAACCACCTGAGCAAGAGCCTGCTCACGGTGGCGGTACACCATGCCGTGGCGGCGCACCCCGGATATTGCCACTACTTCCCGGCTTTTGAAATACTTAACGACGACCTGCGCGACTACCGTTTCTATGCCGCCGACATGGCACACCCGTCGGACGTGGCGGTGAACTACGTGTGGGAGCAGTTCAAGGCCGCCTTCTTCGACGGCGGCGAGCGGCAAAAAGCCGAGCAGTGCGAACGCTTGTCGCGCCTGCTTGCACACCGCCCCACAAGCCCCAATGCCGAAGTGGTGGAGCAGTTCAGGGCGCGGGCCTCAAAAGCCCTTGCCGACATGGCCGCCCAGTGTCCACACATAGCCAAGCTCGATTATTTGAAACACTACATAACCTGCAAGGAGGAATTATGAAGTACCCGATAAAAGAAATAGCCTCGATATTGCGCATACCGCAAGACTCGCTTAGCGACAAGAGTGCCGAAATTAGCCACCTGCTAACCGACTCGCGGTCGCTGACATACCCGGCCGAAACACTGTTTTTCGCCATACGCACCAACAACAACGACGGCCACCGATACATAGCGCAGCTTTATGAGCGCGGCGTGCGCAACTTCGTGGTCGATAACATAACATACGTGCCGCCCGAGTTGCTCGACGACGCCAACTTCCTTGTGGTGCCAAACGCCCGCGCGGCCCTGCAATCAATTGCCACGTACCACCGCCGCCGTTTCGACATCCCGGTGATAGCCATCACCGGCAGCAAGGGCAAAACCACGGTGAAGGAGTGGCTTTACCAGTTGCTAAAGGACGATTACAACATAGTGCGCAGCCCGCGCAGCTACAATTCGCAAATAGGCGTACCGCTGTCGCTGTGGGAAATCGACGACAATACCGACATCGCCATAATCGAGGCCGGCATATCGCAGCCTGGCGAGATGGTGACGCTGCAATCGATGATACGCCCCACGGTGGGAATTATCACCAACCTTGGCGACGAACACAACGAGGGATTTGAATCGATGCAGCAAAAGATACACGAGAAGACGCAGCTGCTCACCGCCTGCGACTGCATAATATACTGCGCCGACTACCAGCTCATCCGCGATGCCGTGATGCCAATCCTGGCCATAGCACAGGAAATAGCGTGGTCGCGGCGCGACGCCGACCGCCCGCTTGCCGTCACTTCGATTGTGAAGGGCGACAAGGGCTCGGACGTGACATATTCGTTCCTCGGCCTTGAAAACCACGTGCATATCCCGTTCATAAGCGACAGCGACATCGAGAATGTGATAAACTGCATCGCCACGATGATTTACCTGCACATAAAGCCCGAAGTAATTGCCGAGCGCGTGGCGCGGCTCAAGCCCGTGGGCACACGGCTCAATGTGATGGAAGGCATCAACAACTGCCTTGTGATAGTTGACAGCTACACCAGCGACTTCAATTCGCTCGCCCCGGCCATCGACTTCATGACACGCCGGGCAAAACCCGATATGTCGATGACGGTAATCCTCTCCGACGTGCTGCACGAGGCATACCGGCGCGACGAGCTGTATGGCTACGTGGCCGAGCTGCTTGAGCAAAAGAAGGTTAACCGCATAATAGGCATCGGGCCAGAGATGTGCCGCAATTCGCGCTACTTCGACGTCAATTCCCGTTTCTTCGAGTCAACTGCCGACTTCCTGCAAAATGTGTCGCAAAGCGACTTCGAGGATGAAATAATACTGATTAAGGGTGCGCCCGAATTTGACTTCAAGCTGATAGCCGACCTGCTCGAAGCCAAGCAGCACCAGACGGTGCTTGAAGTCAACCTCGACGCGGTGACGCATAATTACAAGTTCTTCCGCTCACACTTGAAACCCGAAACCAAAGTGGCCTGCATGGTGAAAGCCTCGGGATACGGTGCCGGATGCTCCTATGCGCTTGCCAAGACGCTGCAAGATGCCGGAGCAAGCTACCTGGCCGTGGCAGTGCACGACGAGGGGGTTGACTTGCGCAAGGCAGGCATCACCATGCCGATAATGGTGCTTAACCCCACGGTGGTGAACTACAAGGCAATGTTCTCCTACCGCCTTGAACCCGAGGTGTTCAGCCTCGACCAGTGCCGCCACATAATACGCGAGGCCGAGAAATTCGGCATCACCGACTATCCCGTGCACATAAAGCTCGACACCGGGATGCACCGTTTGGGGTTCCTGAAGGAGGAATTGCCCGAACTCATTGCCATGCTGCGCCGGCAGCGCGCCATACGCCCCACATCGGTGTTCTCGCACCTGTGCGTGGCCGACGACCCTGCCCAGGACGAATATACCCGCCAGCAATTCGCCTACTTCGACGAGTGCTGCGAAATGCTGCAAGCCGCCTTCCCGCACCACATCATGCGGCATATCCTCAACACTGCCGGGATATTGCGTTTCCCCGAACACCAGTACGACCTCGTGCGCCTTGGCGTGGGCCTCTACGGAATGTCGCCTATCGCCGAGAAAATCGACACCACGCCAGTGTCGTCGCTCCTGTCGGTGATTATATCCATCAAGGAGTGGCCTGCCGGCACCACCATAGGTTACGGGCGCAACGGCCTGCTACACCGCACCTCGCGCATCGCCACCATCCCTGTTGGGTATGCCGACGGCATCGACCGCCACTTCGGCAACGGCAACATCAATATGCTCGTGGGCGGCACGCTGTGCCCCACGGTGGGCAACATCTGCATGGACGTATGCATGATTGACGTAACCGATGCCCCCGGCTGCAAAGTGGGCGACCAAGTGGAGATATTCGGGCGCAACATCTCGGTCGAGGAACTCGCCCGTGTACGCGGCACTATCTCCTACGAAGTGCTCACCTCCATCTCCGAGCGAGTGAAGCGCGTATATTTCCGCGAATAAACAAAAATCGTATGACAGTAAATAATATACAACCAGGGCTTTTTGGCCAAAAACATTCCAGCAGGGATTATTCGCAAGAAAAATTTTGGGGAAAGAAGATGGCTTTATTGACGAATTACTGTCTGCCAATTTGGCCAAACGCCCAATGTCTGTGGCTGATTACTTGGGAGATAGCTTGGGAGTGGAATTTTATTACAGGCATCCTCGCAGCTATGCCCGACGCGGTATTTTTAGCATACACGAACCAATCCCCACCATTAGAGGGGTAAACCGCCCGATACCGCAAGGATACCAAATAAAACATAACGACCCAGTGAAATCGTTAGACGGCATTAGGCCTTTGACCACGATAGAACGTAGCTATATCCAAACATTTCCCCCTACATTCCATTTCTTAGGTTCTAAAACCGAGGTAGAGCAGATGATAGGAAATGCCGTTCCTGTCAATTTGGGACAGTATGTTGCAGCGGCCATTAAACATTATATGGATATAAATAAACAATAACTATATGAAACATATTTCTTTGATACTGGCAGTTGCGGCCACGGTGCTGGCAGCACCGTCGTGCAAGACGCAGCAGGATGGCACTGAGGCGGGTGGCACCGTCCCGGCGGCCAAGATACAAGCTCAGATGCGTGGCGGCGGAGCGGCATCGGTGGCGATGCTCGCCCCGGTGATAATTTACAAGACGCATGGCGACTACCGAAACCTTGTGCCTGTCGCGCTTAGTGCCGACGGCTCGCGCATAGCCTCTTATCCCGCCCCGGGCGACGTGGGACGGGGCGGAAAGTATTCCACCCCGGTGGAACTTAGCGGAGGATACTTGTGGGACCGCCGTGGGGTGTCGGCACATACTGTCTTCACCGACTACACCTACGAGCAGTATGCGGCATTGCCGTCGGCACCCACCGCCGACGAGCTTATGCGGCACGTCAAGTACCGCAACCCGTTCACCGAAATGTATGCCGTCGAGGGATTGCGCAACCCCACCCGTGAACAATTGGACAGCATCGTGGAAAACGGTTTCACCGGCTGCCGCGCAATCATAAAAAACGGGCAAAAAACTAAATGATGTTCAAGAACATAAAACAGCCATAATCACTAATTAATCAACGGTTTAAACCGTGATTTTTTAGATATTTTTGCTTGGCGAGTTTCATTTTGTCACAACAAATTGTTTTTTTGTCGAAAATATCATTATATTTGCAACGTGTTCGCGTGTGAACGCGTGATTATAACAAGCGTGTAAAAGCGTTGTTCTCAAATCATCTAGTCTAAATTTCCCTATGTCGTGAGTAAAGCGGACACATGTGAATGTCGAACCGATACGAACCGACAAACATCATATTTCCCTACCGGGAAAAATGATGACAAGCATCTGCCTCATCCCGGCAGATGCTTTTTGTTATCCCGGTCAAACAGGCGCGTCGCCACCAGCCCACTTGCGGTACTGCGAGGGGAGGCAGCCATTATGTCATCCGCTAAACATGTCTTCAAAGTAATAAAATGGCATTGGGTGTATCATTTCCTAATTATGATACACCCAATGTATTTTTCGAGAAAGCAGACCCAGGGGTAGGGTGGTTACTGGGCGATGGCTGCTATGCGGCGTATTTTTGCCGGGATTTCGATGTTGTTGTTCACATTCTTGAACAATTCACTGCCCACGCCCACGGCGAATACCGGCACGAAATCGCCGGTGTGGTCGGTGGTAGTCCAGCCAATGCCAGTAAGGTGGTCGAGCGTGGAGAACACTTGCGACACAAATTCGTTGTAAGTGGCATAAAGCGTCTCGGTGTCATCGCTTTCATGCTCCACGAATGTCTTTTCAAACTTGTCGCGCAATTCCTCGTCTTGCTCCTTGCCCACGGTGATTGAGCCATATAATCCCAAGTTCTCCTTCAAATAAGCCTTCATGTCGTTCCATTTCACCTGTTTGCCCGATTCTATTAGGCTCTTGCAATACCTCTCGAACATCTCAATCGACACTCGCTGGTAATCCATGTTTTTCAGGTTGATGTCTTCGGGGCCGTCTTCCACGCCCATCTGCATTCCGCCGGTGTTGTGGTCGGCGGTGATTACGATAAGCGTTTCATCGGGGTGCTGCTTGTAGAAGTCGTACGCTATGCCGATGGCTTCGTTGAAGTTCAGTATCTCCTTCACCACAGCACCGCCGTCGTTGGCGTGTGCTGCCCAGTCGATATTGCCACCTTCAATCATCATGAAGAATTTGTCGGGCGACACCCTCTTCAAGTGGTCTAAGCAGGCTTGCGTTATATATGGCAGGTGCAGGTTGGCATCGATGCTGTCGATGGTGTAACCGAAGTGTTCGAGTGTCGGGTCGCCGTTCAGGAGCACAATCTTGTCTTTGCCCTTGCTTTGCTCGAATGCCTTGCGTCCTTCCACCACAGTGTAGCCGTGCACGCGGAGCGAGTCAAGCAGCCCGGTGGCGTGGCCTTCGGCATCGGCCAGCCCACGCAATTTCGAGCCGACGAACATATCATAGCCGCTGCGAGCCATGTCGAGCCCTATCTCGTAATACATACTGCGCGATGGCACGTGAGCGTAAAAAGCGCCTGGAGTGGCATCGTCGGGCGGCACCGATGTACCTATAGCTATGCCGTAACCGCGTTTTTGCAATTCGGTGGCTATGCTATATACAGGTGCGCCGTCGGGGGTGACACCGAGCATACCGTTGTCGGTCTTATGGCCGGTTGAAAGGGCAGTTCCAGCAGCAGCCGAGTCGGTTATCTTGCGGTTGGCCGAGTAGGTCATTGCAAGCGACGAAACCGGGAACTGCATCATTGGCAGCAGTTCATCGTTGCCAAGCACGGTGCGGTTGTAGGTTTGCGCCGTCATCACGTGCCCCATCCCCATCCCGTCTCCTATGAAGAAGAAGATATACTTGGGGGCAGCCTGCTGGGCCGAAACCGCCAATGCAGCCGAAAGGCATACGATTAAAGAAAGTAATTTAGAGAACATAGTCGTAATCGTGTTTTTTTATTTATAGTTCATTGTTCATTTCAAGCATTTGCGATATTATGGCGCGGTCGTTGCTCAGGCGCGGCACCTTGCGCTGGCCGCCACGCTTGCCTGTCGAGGCCAGCCAGCGGTCAAACAGCCCTTGCCCGGCTACTGTCACCTCGGGGCCGTCGAGGAAAATGTCTTTTGCACGTTTCGCCTCATAGTCGCTGTTTAGCTCCTTCAAGTGCGCGTCTAACCGCGAGGCAAACTGTTGCAGGTCTCCAGGCCGACGGGCAAACTCCACAAGCCATTGGTGGCGACCATGGTGACCCTCGGTTGCAAACACGGGGGCTGCCGTGTAATCGCGCACCTCGGCCCCAGTGTCGCGGCAGGCACGTTTCATGGCCTCGTCGGCATTATACACCATTAGTTCCTCGCCGAATGCGTTGATGTAATGGCGTGTGCGCCCCGCTATTTTTATTTTCACCGGGGCAGTCTGTTCCACCCTCACCGTGTCGCCTATCTTGTAACGCCACAGCCCGTTGTTTGCCGTTATTACAAGGGCATAAGTCCGCCCCTTTTCCACCTCCCACAGCGGCAGCACACGTGGATTGTCGCTGTCGGCATCTTCTATGGGGATAAATTCGTAGAACACCCCAACGTCGAGCAGCAGCATCATGGCATTGCTTTCCCACGACGACTGCACGGCAAAGAATCCTTCCGAGGCATTATAAGTCTCAAGGTAGTGCATCCGCGCCGGGTCGCACAGCCGGGCGTAACGGTCGCGGTAAGGTTCAAAGCTGATGCCTCCGTGGAAAAACACTTCGAGGTGCGGCCACACATCATGTATGCACGTGGCACCCTTGCGGCGCAGCACCTCTTCGAGCACCGTCATGAACCACGACGGCACACCCGAAATGTTGGTGATGTCCTCGTCCACGCTGCTTTCCACCAATGCAGGCAGTTTCTTTTCCCAATCGGCCATAAGGGCTATCTGTTTCCGTGGCACACGCACGAGGTTGGCAATGGGATTGATGTTCTCAATGAGGTTGGCCGACAGGTCTCCCACCCTTACGCCCGGTTTCAGTTTCAGCTCGTTGGCGAAACTGCCGCCAAGAATGAACGCTTTCCCCGAGAATATGCGGCTGCCAGGATTGAGGTTTAGGTAATGCGCCACCGTGTCGAAACCTCCCTGATAGTGGCACAGCCGCAGCGACTCGTCGGTGACGGGAATGTATTTGCTCTTGCCGTCGCTCGTTCCCGACGATTGCGCAAATCGCCGGGTCACACCGCGCCACAGCACATTTTTCTCGCCTGCCACCATGCGCATTATGGCGGGTTTCAGGTCTTCGTATGTGTGCAGCGGCACCCGTTCCTTGAATTCGGGGTAGGTGAGGCTGTCGATAAATTTATATTTCTGCCCGATTTCGGTAAAGCTCGCCTGCCCTATAAGCGAATACAGCTGTTCGCGTTGCACCACGTCGCCATAGTCGATGAACCGCACCGACCGGCGTATGCGGTTTTCAAACAACGGCCTTACCAAGGGCGTAAAATCAAGCATCTTCAAAACTTTAATTCAATCTCTACAAAGTTACATTTTTTGCCAGCAATGGCTGTAACAAAAGCAATAATATTTTTACCCGCACAAAAAAACCGCCAAACTTCGCTTACTTCGGGTTTTCGTGAGTAAATTTGCACTCTTGTATTAATCAACTGTGTACAAAAAATGGTATTGCCGTATAAAAAATTTTCCCACTCGCCAATTGGCAGCATGGTGTGCAACATCGTGCTATCATATATCGTGTTCTTCATTGCCCGCGTGATATTTTTCGCGGCCAACAGCAGCTATTTCATCGACTACATGTCGTGGCCGCTGCTGTGGGATATGCTGCAAGGGGCGTTGATGTTCGACACGTCGGCGATAGTATATTGCAACCTGCTCTACATAGTGATGGCACTCTTTCCCCTGCACTTCAAGGAGAATGCGACATACTACCGTGTCACGAAGTGGACGTGGGTAGCGCTCAACGCTGTGGCACTGGCGGCCAATATGGCCGACACGGTTTACTTCCGTTTCACCGGGCGGCGCACCACAGCCACCGTGTTCAGCGAATTTGGCAACGAAGACAACCTGTTGTCGATAGTGCTTGAGGAGGTAGCCATGCACTGGTGGTTATTGGTGGTTTTCGCCCTGCTGGTGTGGGGAATGGCCCGTCTATACCGCACTCCGCAGCCGCAACCGCTCAGTGGCAGGCTGCTGCGCTACTATGCAACCCGGCTGGCGGCATTGGTGGTGGCCGCGCCGCTGTGCATCTTCGGCATACGCGGCGGCATAGGCTCCGCGGTGCGCCCCATCACCATCAGCAATGCCAACCAGTATGTCAACCGCCCTGTCGAGGCAGCCGTGGTGCTCAACACGCCATTCTCCATAATACGCACCATAGGTAAAAAGCCGTTTGAAGTGCCACAATACATGGCCAATGACGAGATGCAACGGCTATTCAACCCGGTACACACGCCTGCCGACACCGTCACATTCAAGCCAAAGAACGTAGTGGTGATGATAATAGAAAGTTTCGGCAAGGAATACATCGGCAGCCTCAACCGCGACCTGCAAGGATATGAAGGGTTCACCCCGTTCACCGACGAGCTTGTTTCACGCTCGCTCACCTTCGGCCACAGCTATTCCAACGGGCGCAAGAGCATCGACGGGATGCCATCGGTGCTCTCGGGCATACCCATGTTTATCGAACCGTTCTTCCTCACCCCGGCATCGCTCAACAATGTGTCGGGCTTGGCTGGCGAACTTGGCAAGAAAGGGTATGAAACGGCGTTCTTCCACGGCGCACCCAACGGGTCGATGGGTTTCCAGGCATTTGCCCGTGCCACTGGCTTCAAGGAATACTACGGGAAAACAGAATATGAACGCGAGGAGGGAAGCGGCGACTTCGACGGCACGTGGGCTATATGGGACGAGCCATTCATGCAATACTACTGCCGCGTGATGGGGCGTATGCGCGAGCCGTTCATGACGGCCCTGTTCACAGCCTCGTCGCACCACCCGTTTGTCATACCACAAGAATACAGCGACTCATTCCCCGAGGGCAAGCAGCCCATACACAAGTGCATACGCTACACCGACCATGCCCTGCGCCGTTTCTTCGAGTCGGCTCGGCGCGAACCATGGTTTGCCAACACACTATTCGTGATAACAGCCGACCACACCAACCAGTCGGACATGGCCCGCTACCAGACCGACCTTGGGCTGTTTGAAGTGCCGGTGATATTCTACGCCCCCGGCGACAGCACCCTGACAGGGCTGCGCAACGACGTGATAGCACAGCAAATCGACATCATGCCCACCGTGCTCGGTTACCTTGGATATGACCTCCCGTATGTGGCATTTGGCTGCGACCTGCTCTCCACGCCGCCCACAGAGACATTCGCCGTCAATTACAACGGAATTTACCAGTATGTGAAAGGCAATTACCTGATGCAATTCGACGGCAGCAAGCCCACTGCCATGTACAGGTTCCGTGAAGACCAGTTGCTAAAGCACAACCTCCTTACCGATGCCCCTGCCGACACCGTGGCCATCATGGAAAACGAGCTGAAAGCCATAATACAGCAATATATGCAGCGCATGAACAGCAACCGACTTGTGCCGTAAATAATTGTGTAATGCACTTATTGCCACTAAATTGCAACCATAACTGCGCCACTGCCACACACCACGCGACAGTGGCGTAGGCTTTTTTAAATGCTTACAGGCACGTTAAGTCACGATTTATGTATAAATTTGCACGACAAGACAAGTATTTGAAACAGAGACAATGAAAATAGCACTTATAGGATATGGGAAGATGGGTCATGCCATCGAAAAATTCGCCCGCGCCCGCAGACACGAAATTGTGAGCATCATTGATATTGACAATCAGGACGACTTCGGCTCGCCGCAATTCGGCAGTGCCGACGTGGCCATAGAGTTTACCACCCCGGGAACAGCCTACGACAATTGCCTGCGAGCATTACAGGCCGGCGTGAAGGTGGTATCGGGCAGCACTGGCTGGACCGAGCGCATTCCGCAACTCAAGGATGCGATGGCCGGCAACCCATCGGCGACATTCTTCTACTCGTCGAATTACAGCATAGGAGTGAACATACTGTTTGCCGTGAACAAGTACCTTGCCCGGCTGATGAACGACTTTGGCCAATATGACGTGGAAATGAAGGAGATACACCACATCCACAAGCTCGACCACCCAAGCGGAACGGCAATAACCCTTGCCAACGGCATCATCGAGAACCTTGACAGGAAAACGGCATGGACTGAAAACGAAAACCACAGTGCCAACGAATTACTCATAGAGCACGAACGTGTGGGCGAAGTTCCCGGCACACATATCATAAGGTACAAATCGCCAGTTGACGAAATAACCATCTCGCACGAGGCATTCAGCCGCGACGGTTTCGCACTCGGAGCCGTGGTGGCAGCAGAATGGCTGCACGACAAGACCGGGTTTCTGGGCATGGACGATATGCTGAAATTCTGACACCACTCATCCACAAATAAAAATGAACGACAATAATCACGACCTACAACAAAACCCGCGCGGCGGCTCGCTCATGCAGCGGCTTGCACGCGTGAAACGTACACGGTGGATACGCTTTGGCATCGTGGCCGCCATATTCGTGGCATGGGTAATATGGCTCGGCTCGTGGTGGGTGATACTCTTCCTGCCACTGCTTGCCGACATTTACCTCACCCAATATATACCTTGGACTTGGTGGAAACGCAGCAAGAACCGAACCGTGCGCTACATAATGGGTTGGGTGGACGCAATTGTTTACGCCCTTGTGCTGGTTTACTTCATATTCATCTACATAGGCCAAAACTACCAAATACCGTCATCGTCGCTCGAAAAAACATTACTCGTGGGAGACTACCTGTGGGTCAACAAGATGATATACGGACCACGTGTGCCCAACACGCCGCTGCACTTCCCATTGGCGCAGCACACCATCCCAGTACTTAATTGCAAGTCATACATCGACTGGCCGCAATGGGATTACCACCGCTTGAAAGGTTTCCGAAACGTAGAACTTTACGACATAGTGGTGTTCAACTATCCTGCCGGCGACACGGTGGCACTGAAAGTGCAGAACCCCGACTACTACACACTGTGCGAGATAGAACCGGGCGGACGGGCTGCCATCTGGAACAACAAGGCAAAATATGGCGACGTGATTTACCGCCCTGTGGATCGTCGTGAAAATTACGTGAAACGTTGCGTGGGGCTGCCGGGAAACACATTACAGATAAAAAACAATATAATCTACCTCGACGGCAAGCCGCTCAAAGAGCCTAAGAATGTACAGTACAATTATTACGTGCAGACCGACGGGCGAGCCATCGACCAGGCCACGTGGGACCTGCTCGGAATAAGCCGCGACGACCAAATGGTGGTGCCAATCACCATGCCGCAAGAAAAACTCGGAGCCATGAGCATGGGGCTGACGGTAAACCCCGACGGCTCAGTGCCGCCAGTGTACCAATTGCCGCTGACAGCCGATATGCGCGACAAGATGAAAAAGATTTCATGGATTGTAAACGTGATTCCCACCCCCACGAGGGAAATGATAAATGTGTACCCTATAACACACGATTATGGCTGGACGCGAGCCGACTACGGCCCAGTGTGGATACCCAAGAAGGGTGAAAGCATTGACCTGACACTCGACAACCTGCCAATATACGAACGTGCGATAAAGAACTACGAAGGGAACTCGCTGGAAGTGCGCGATGGCAAAATCTACATCAACGGCGAAGCCGCCACACGGTACACCTTCAAAATGGACTATTACTGGATGATGGGCGACAACCGCGATATGTCGGCCGACTCGCGATACTGGGGATTCGTACCCGAAGACCATATAGTGGGTTCGCCAATGTTTGTCATCCTGTCAATCGACAAGGACAAGGGAATACGCTGGAACCGTTTCTTCGCCGATGCCAACCCCGACAAATAACCCCGACTGTGCCGCCGTGTTCGGCTCGGCTTATATGGGCAACGTGAGGTATTATGCCGCCATGCTGGCAGCAGGCGGCGGCATAGCCATCGACACCGATGAACATATAGGCAAAAGCGCATGGATGCACAACCATTGCCGCATAATGGGAGCCAACGGGCCACAAGTGCTAACGGTGCCGGTGGAACACATAGGCACCACAGGCCAAATACTGATGCGCGACTTGCACATAGCCGAACATGGCGACTGGAGGCGCGTACACTGGGGGGCAATATTCTCGGCATACGGCAAGACCCCATTCTTTGAATACGTGGCCGATGACCTGAAAGCCGTTTACGACCGGCAACATAAGTGGCTGATTGATTTCAACATGGAGCTGCACCAGGTGATAGTGGAGTTCCTCGACCTGCCCATCAACGCCGTTGCCGCGCCAATAGGGGGAAACATTGCCAAGTCCACTGCCGACTGGCGCGGAAAGATAGGCGGCAAACGGCCAGACGCGGCACAGTGCATCGCCAATGTTCCTTATTACAACATTTGGGCAGCCAGGCATGGTTTCATCCCGGCATTGAGCATAATCGACCTGCTGATGAACTGCGGGCGAGAAAGCATTTTCACACTGACAGAAATGTCAGGCACCATATAATTATGCGGTAGAGGCGATGTGTGCACACATCGCCTCTACTGTCACCCAGCCATCACAGGATGGTTATGCTGTATGATACCGAGAAACGCTCGCCGGGTTGCAGGTGCTGCATCCAGTCTTTTTCGCCGAAGTCGCCGGTGAAGTGTTCGCGGTCGCAACGCCCATACCACGGCTCGATGCACACAAATGGCGCATAGCCGCCACGCGCGGGCGACCACAAGCCCACCACAGGAGCCTCGAAACCGACCTTGACGTATGGCCTGCGCTGGCGGTCGCACAGCTCCACGCAATGCACCTGGCTATTCTCCAGCACCAAGGCATCGCCGTCGAATGTATTCCTCGTTATTGGCAGGAAACCTCCATCGGTCGCCAATTCCGCTTTTCCCTGTTTCAAGCACCCCTTTTCCCCGATAAGCGACAAGTCGCACACATCGCCACTTGCATCGAGCCTGAAGTAGCCTTGCACGTCAGCCTCGGGGTCGTAATCCTTGTAGTTAAATGCCGGGTGCGCACCTATCTGGAAGTGCAGCACCTCGCCGCCTGCCGACGGATTGTCCACCTGCCACAGCACTTGCAGCGTGTCGCCCTGCAAGCGGTAGCCTATTTCAAGCACAAAGTCGCAAGGAAACAGGCGGCGGCTCTCGTCGCTGCTTTCAAGCCTGAACCGTGCCTCGGTGCCGTCGTTGGCCACGCACTTGAAATCCATGTCGCGGGCAAACCCATGCTGCGACATTGCATATTCATGCCCACCAAGGCGGTAACGCCCATCCCACACGCTGCCCACTATGGGGAACAGCACAGGCGAACGGCGTTTCCAATAGGACGGGTCGCCATGCCACAAGTATTCGCGTCCACCGCGCATTATGCTCTGCAATTCGGCACCATGCTCCGCGATGCCCACGGTCAATAATTCATTTGAAATGGTTTCCATGATAAACTCTTGTTATTATTGTATATACGTGCCGCAAATTTACAAAAAAAGGATTGCGATGCCACACATTCAATGGCCGCAATCCAATTATTACATGAATTTTGTGTTTGTTCTCAACTTTTTAAAACTAAAGGCTTATTCGTTATTTGTAAGCCTCGGCGGATGTGTGGAAATACCACATAAACGCCCTAACAAAGAAATTTTTCATAATTAAAAGCGTCTTAATTAAAGCAAAAGCGTTTAAGCGTGTGTTCTCAAAATGTTATCTAATCTCTGATATTTTCAAGTGCAAATATCATGCAAAAATTTTATTTCACCAAATAATTATGCCAAAAAATCATGTTATGCAACATATATTCAAATTTCTGCCATATATTTTAGCTCATTAAAACAGCAACCATGACATTCTTAATTATCTTTGCAAGTATGAAAATAGTTAAGATTAAGGGGCCGCTCGGGCTACAAATGTTCCAGTATGCCATGTTCATGGCCGTTAATGAAATTTATGGCGATACCATCATGGAGGGCAAGACTTTGCTGCCCGGCAATGTGTTCCAAATATCGCACAGCGACTGCTTTGACACCCAAGGCATTAGGATGCCGTGGAAGGCCAACCCATATAAAAATTTTGCCGAGGTTCAAAACCCTCAAAACACAGACGACATAAAGAATGCACCCAAAAATTGCATCTTCACCCTCGACAGCCCAAGCCTGCAATGCATCGAGGGCATAGAAGAGAGCATTAGGCAGGAATTCCGTTTCAAGCAGGCCATGCCGCACATTTACGACCCGGAGGGCGAAACCGTGGCAATGCACATAGACGACCCTGACAGACGAGGCAACACCTGCACTATCGACTATTACAATTGGGCAGTGGCCAACATCAACACCTTCCTGCCCGGCGCACAGTTCCACATCTTCACCGACAACGCCAAGTGGGTGAACCGCCACATCACAGGACTGCCACAAGACACGGCAATCCACGACACACGCCACACCACCCATGCCGAGCTGATGCAGGCAATTGCAACTGCAAAGCACACCGTAATGTCGGCCTCGCTCGACGACTGGTGGGCGGCATACCTCAACGCCAACCCCGACAAGATAGTAATCGCTCCGCAACGCTGGAGCGGCAACATCAATCCCACCCGGCTGCTACCACTGCACTGGACAATTATCCCCGTCACATAACACCCACCACACATCGTCATGAACCCACACAGAATAACCACACTTATCGCATTGCTGCTGATTGCCGCATCGGCAACCAACGCAGCTACACCAGCAGCCGACGGCTACGAATCACGCAAGACGCGTGCCGAAAGGTATTTCAAATACAAGGAATGGAGCAGCGCACTGGCCATGTACCTGCTCATGCTCGATGAACGCCCCGACGAAGTGGAGCCGTATTACAAGGCCATAGTGGCCGGGGCAATGAACAACGACAGCATCACGCAAATTGATATGCTCGAACGCACACAGCAACGAGGCATATCGCTCGACTCGCTGTTCAACGGGGTGCGCTCTGTTTCGTTCTCAATAGGCGAGGCCGGGGCTTACAACAACTTCCTGCTGCTCGTGAAAAAGCACCAGCCGTGGCTAAACCGTAGGATAAACATATACCTGCTTGAATACTATGACTTCCGCAATGATGCCACCAACGTGATTAAAACCGCACGGCAGCTGCTTTCCCAGACTCCCAGAAACATCGGCTACATGAAAACCATGGCTCGCGCCTACATAAATATAGGCGACTTGGCCAAAGCAATGGAATGCTACAAGCGCATACTGGCAATAGACAGCGGCGACTACGATTCGCTGCTTGCCTTGGGCAACTATTATGCCATGCAACTGTTACAGCCTTCGGCAATTAAGCCGCAATTAAGCCGCAAAGACCTCATTGCCCTGGCTCAAACCTACCTTCACGAGGCCTACAACCTGTATCCAACACCTTACGTAGCCCAGCTGCTTGCACAAGTGAACCACGAGCTGGAAACCATTCAGCAGTAGCGGCGGCCACACAACGGCTATAAGAAAAAAGGATGCCATAGGCTCACGCCCCGGGCATCCTTTCTGCATTTATGCGTAACAATAAAAATCAGTGTGTGCTATGTATGATGTGTGTCTGCTGTTTAGTCAAGTACATCTTCATGGCTCGGCACTGCCACTATGCGCAATTCATGCTTGCGGATGAAATCCACAATCATGTCGCGCTCGGGCGAGGGCTTCACGTCGCTCTCAATGCGGCGAATGGCATTGAACACCGATGTGTTGCACTGATATACGTGGCGGTAAGCCTTGGCAACATCGTCGATTGTGTCGTCCGAGAACCCCTTGTGGCGCATGATATAGGCATTCACGCCATAGTAGCTGATGGGGTTGTGGGCCATGATTACGAATGGCGGCACATTGCCGTTGACACGGCAACCGCTCTTCACCATTGCCCATTCTCCAACTTCGCTGCCCGGGTGCAACATAACCGAAGAACCCAGAATTACATTTGAATTCACCTTGCTCTCGTAGGCGATGTTGCTGCCGTTGCCCAGTATCACGTTGTCGCAGATGCGAGCATCGTGCATGATGTGCGATTCGGCCATAATGAACACATTGCTGCCTATATGAGTTGCCGAGCCATTATAGATGCCACGGTTGATGATGGTGTGTTCGCGCACACGGCAATTGTCGCCTATGATTACGAACGACGGTTCTCCCTTCCAACGCAAGTCTTGCGGCTCGGCACCTATAATGGCACCATTATAGATTTTGCAGTTATTACCGATGCGAGTACCGTTAAGGAGGCTCACAAAGGGGTAAATAGTGCAATTGTCTCCAATCTCCACGTTCTTGCTTATGAACGAGAACGGATGGATAGTTACGTTCTTCCCTAATTTAGCTTCGGGATCGACGTGTGCTAATGGACTAATCATGGTTTCTCCTTTGTTTTAATGGTTGTGCTTATGTTAACGTCCGCCACCAAGCGACTGATAGAGGTTGATGGCTGCCTGGTTGATGGTCAGGTCGGTGTTCAGCAGCGACACTTGGCTGTTGAGCAACGATTGCTGAGCCGTCAACACTTCAAGGTATGTGGTGGTGCTGAGTTGCAGCAGGTCTTGGTTGTATTCCACGGCCTTTTGCAACTTCTCCACTTGCAAGGCTATGTTTTGGCGCATCTCTTGCGATTTTTCCATAGTCACAAGGGCGTTGCTCACCTCGGCCGATGCGCTGAGCACCGTGTTCTCGAAGGTGTTCAAAGCCTGCTGCTGTGCAGCCTTGGCGGCCTTCAGCGAGGCTATGTTTTGACCACTGTTGAACAGCGGCAAGGCCAACTGGCCTGCAAGGTTGATGAACCAACGTGCCGGGTCGAGTATGGCACTGCCCACGAGTGAGCCATAGCCGCCACTTGCCGACAAGGTAATATTGGGGTAGAATGCCGTGCGAGCCAGGTTGGTGGCATAGTAAGCCGAAGCAAACTGGTATTCGGCGGCACGCACGTCGGGACGCGCTGCGAGATAGCTCATCGGCACGCCATATTCAAGTTCGGCCGGCAATACTATCATCGACTCGGTATTGACTTCCCATGCCTGCGGCTCGGTATTGAGCAGCAGCGACATAGTGTTGTTCAGTTCGTTGATGGCCATTTCCACTTGCGGGATTGCCGACAACACGCTATAGTAGTTGGCCTCGCTTTGCACGATTGCCACCTCGTTGTAGCGTCCGGCCTCCTTCATGTCGCGCATCACTTGCACGGTCTGTTTCCACAGGTCGGCAGTCTCGCGGTAAAGCACAAGCTGCTTGTTGTAGGAAACGAGGGAATAATAGCAGTTGGCCACGGCACCTATGATTTGCGAGCGAGTAGCCTGCTCGTAAGCCTCGGTCTGCTTCAGGTTCACCTGGGCCTGACGCTTGCTGTTAAGCTTTTGACCGAAGATGTCGATTTCCCAGCTTACCGACAGCGGCAGTTGGTAACCCCAGTCGAGGTCGTTGACCTTGAATATCTTCGAACCAGAGCCGTTGGGGGCAAAGGTGAGCGAAGGTAGGTAAGACAAGCGCGCACCGAGCAATTGGGCGTGGGCTATGTCAACATTCAGTTTCGCGTTTTGCAAATCGACGTTGTTGTCGAGTGCCATCGTGATAAGGGCTTGCAATTGCGGGTCGGTGAAAATCTCGTCCCACTGCAAGTTGCCAAGTGCCGACGAATCGACAGGCTGCTCCAATGCTTCCTTGTACTTGGTCGATTGGGTGCTGTCGTCGGGCAGGTCGTATTTCTTGTAGATGTGGCAGCTGCCCATCACTGTGGCGATAACCACAGTGACGAGGAGCAACCGTATGTTTTTAATGTTCATATCAGTTGAATGGGTGTTTCGTTAGATTGAAAATTGTTCCAATTCGTTCTTCATGCCCGAGTTGTCGGTATCCTTCCACTTGATGGGCGAGAACTTCTCTTGCAGTGCCTGGCACATTACGAACAGGCAAGGAACGATGAGCAGCTGGAATATCATACCAATAAGCATACCGCCCACGGCACCGGTACCGAGTGCACGGTTACCATTGGCACCTACGCCCGAGGCAAACATCAGCGGCAACAAACCGATGATAAGTGCCAACGAGGTCATCAAGATAGGACGCAGACGGGCTGCGGCTCCTGACACGGCGGAGCCAATGATTGACATACCTGTCTGGCGGCGTTCGAGCGCGTACTGCACGATAAGGATGGCATTCTTTGCAAGAAGGCCGATAAGCATGATGAGCGCAATCTTGAGGTAGATGTTGTTGTCGATGCCGAACATACGTGCGAAGACGAATGTACCGAACAAGCCGAACGGAATTGACAAGATTACCGACAGTGGCAGAATATAACTTTCATACTGCGCACTCAAGATGAGGTAAACGAATACCAAGCAGAGCACGAAGATGAGTGCCGTGGCCGAGCTTGACGTGCTGGCCTCCTCACGGGTAAGACCCGAGAACTCGTAGTCGTAACCTTGCGGGAGCACCTGGGCTGCCACTTCGCGGATGGCCTCGATGGCCTGACCCGAAGAGTACCCGGCATTTGGCGTACCGTTGACGGCCATTGACGTGTACATATTGAAACGGTTGATTACGTCGGGGCCATAAACGCGCGATAGCGTTATGAAGTCGCTAATGGGCACCATGCCATTGGAAGTGCGCACTTTGACGCTCTTGAGCGTTTCGGGCGACACACGGGCTTCGGGCGATGCCTGCATCATCACACGGTAGAGCTTACCAAAACGGTTGAAGTTGCTTATGTACATACTACCGTAGTAGCCTTGCAGAACCGACAGCACGTTGGACGGCGATATGCCGGCACGCTTGGCCTTGGCAACGTCAACGTCAACAAGGTATTGCGGATACGTCGGGTTGAATGCCGAGTATGCCATCTGTATCTCGGGACGCTGGTTCAGCGCGGCAAGGAATTGCTGCTGAATGCCGAAGAACTTGTTCAGGTCGCCACCGGTCTTGTCTTGCAACTGGAACTCGAAACCACTCGATACCGAGTAACCCGAAATCATAGGAGGAGCGAAGAACATGATTGTTCCGTCCTTTATCTTCATGGCCACCTGTGCATAGAGCTTGGCGATGGTATTCGATACGCTTTCCTCTTCGGTACGGTCTTCCCAGTTTTTCATCTTGATGATGACCGAACCGTAGCTGCTACCCTGACCTGCGATGAAGTTGTAACCTTGTATCACGGTACGCATCTGTATTCCAGGAGTCTGGGCAATGATGGCATCAAGGCTGTCGAGAACCTCTTGTGTGCGCTCCTGCGACGTAGCCGGGGGCATTGATACCACGCCCATTATGGTACCCGTGTCTTCATCGGGCACAAGGCTGTTGGGGGTAACCGACATGAGCCAAACGAGAACGCCGATTGATGCGGCAACAATTGCGCCCGACAGCCACTTGGCCTTGATAAAGAAGCGCACAGATGCGGAATATTTCTTGAGCACTACGCTATAGCCGGCGTTGAAACCTGCATGGAAACGGTCGATGAACGACATTTTCTTGCCTTCGCCTTCATTGTGCGGCTTGAGGAACAAGGCGCAAAGTGCCGGCGAAAGGGTCAATGCGTTGATAGCCGATATACCGATGGCGGCAGCCATGGTCAAACCAAACTGGCGGTAGAACACACCCGAGGTGCCGGGCATGAACGACACGGGAATGAACACAAGCATCATCACAAGGGTGATTGACACGATGGCGCTACCAATTTCGCCCATGGCATCGATTGATGCCTGCCGCGGCGACTGGTAGCCTTCGTCAAGTTTGGCATGGACAGCCTCGACCACCACAATGGCATCGTCCACCACAATTGCAATTGCAAGCACAAGAGCCGAAAGGGTGAGCAGGTTGAGCGAGAACCCTATGACGTATATCACGAAAAACGAACCGATAAGTGCCACCGGGATGGCGATAATAGGCACGAGCGTCGAGCGGAAGTCTTGCAAGAAGATGTAAACTACGATTGCCACGAGGATAAATGCCTCGATAAGCGTCTTGACAACCTCGTTGATTGACGCATCGAGGAAGTCGTTGGTGTTCATCGGCACGTCGAACCGCAGCCCCTCGGGAAGGTCTTGCTTGGCATCGTCGATTACGGCAAGCACGTTGTTGATAACTTCCGAGGCATTTGAACCTGCCGACTGGAACACGATACAGGTCACACCGAGTGCGCCATTAACCTTGTTGGAGAAACCGTAGTCGAGACGGCCCAGTTCAAGGTCGGCCACATCTTTAAGATAAAGTATATTGCCGTTATTGTCGGCGCGTATTATGATGTCGCCAAATTCTTCGGCAGTCACAAGGCGACCCTTGTAGCGCATCACATACTGGAAACTCTGGTTGCCTCGTTCACCGAACTGGCCCGGGGCGGCCTCGATGTTCTGCTCGGCCAGGGCAACGGTTATGTCGCTCGGTTCAAGGTTGTACTGAGCCATCACGTCGGGCTTGAGCCAAATACGCATCGAGTAGTCCGACGACAATGCGAATGCCTCGCCCACACCGGCTATACGCTTTATTTCGGGGAGGACGTTAATCGACATATAGTTTTCCACAAACTCCTGATTGTAACGCCCTTCGGGGTCGGATAGCGTCACGCCCACAAGCATTGAGCTTTGCCGCTTGCGGGTAATCACACCCACCTGCGTTACTTCGGCAGGCAGCTGCGACTGTGCCTGAGCCACACGGTTCTGCACATCCACGGCAGCCATATCGGGGTCGTATCCTTCCTTGAAGTAAATGGTAATGGTGGCGCTACCAGTGTTGGTGGCCGATGAAGTCATGTAGGTCATGTTGAGCGCACCGTTGATTTGCTCTTCAAGCGGCGCAATAACCGAGTTAAGCACGGTCTGGGCATTTGCACCCGTATAAGTGGTTGATACCGAGATGGTAGGCGGTGCAATATTTGGGTACTGCTCTATAGGCAGGGCAGCAAGCCCGATTCCACCGAGGATAACGATGAAGACCGATATTACGGTGGACAGAACAGGTCGTTTTATAAATGTACTTAAATTCATTTCTCGATAATTAATAAGTTTTATGTTACCCGTTTATAGTGATAGGCTGGGCAATTACTGTTGCGGAGCTGCGTTGCGCGGCGCGATGAGTGTGCCTGCGCGAACCGATGTGCCCACGCCCTCGGTTACAATCACGTCGCCCACCTTCAAGCCCGAAGTCACGATGTAGGTCTGTCCGTCGTTGACCGGCGAAACGGTGATGTTGGTCGAAACGGCCTTGCTTGAATCGTTAACAAGGTAAACGTAAACGCGGTCCTGTATCTCGTAAGTAGCCTTTTGCGGGATTATGAGCAGGTCTTTCGACGGCTGCGGAACAAGTATTTGCCCAGTCAAGCCGCTGCGGAGCATGCCATTAGTGTTCTTGAACAACGCACGTACCGATGCTGTTCCCGTGGAGCCGTCGAGCACACCCGATACAGTCGATACCTTGCCAGGGAGTGCATAACGGGTACCGTCGGAGAGTTCGAGATACACTTCGGGCATCTTCTTGATTGCCTCGTTGATGGTACTTTTGCCATTGTCGCTCAGTGCAAGGATGTCCTTTTCATTAAGCGAGAAGTAAGCATAAACTTCCGATATGTCGGAAACCGTGGTCAACGGCTGTGCCGACGACGGGCTTGCAAGCGAACCTTCACGGTTGGGTATTGTGCCGACAACGCCGTCCGACGGAGCCACCACCTCGGTATAATCGAGGTTGCGCTGCGCATTCACCAGGCTCGCGCGAGCCTGGTTCAAGGCGGCCTCGGCCGAACGCAGGTTCAGCACGGCAGTCTCATATTCATAGTCGCTGATAATGTTCTTGTTGTGCAGTTTCTTTTGGTTCTCCTCGGTGAGGCGTGCTGTAGCTACCTGGCTTTCGGCTGCTGCAACTGCTGCCTCGGCCGAGCGCACTGCTGCTTCATATTGAACTTGGTCTATGGTGAACAGTAATTGTCCTTTTTTTACAACTTGGCCTTCGTCAACGTGTACTTTTGTGATGAAACCCGTTACTTGCGGGCGAATTTCAATGTCTGTTTTCCCTTTTACTGTTGCAGGATAGCTCTGATAGAGCATCATGCTGTCGAGGGCAACGGTGAAAGTCTCAACCTGCGTCGGCATCGCGCCTTGCTGCTGGCTGCCACCTCCACAAGAAGTCAAAAATCCAGTTATCGCAACGAAGAAAGCACACGGCTTGACGAGCGATAATAACATCTCATTTTTCGTCATAATGAATTGATTTAAATTTTATTGTTATACAATTTAATGCGTTTTCTTGTTCTAATTCTCGTTTTACGGAGTGTAGATTGTCGCAATGAAATTTTGATGCAAAATTAGCAATTATGGCTTGTTTGTTTTGTACTTTTTTCTCTTAATTTTAGTCCAAATGTCAACAAGCATATTAAAAAACATAAATATGCGGCAATATTTACGTTTTTTTCGGCCATAAATGCCAAAATGCACATTAACACACCCATTCCCATAGTATGTGGCGACCAGGGGGCGTGCCAATGTGCATTCTACATGTCGCAGCCAAAATCGGCCTATTCTTCTTTTTACCTGCTTTTACTGCCCAAGCATTCCGGCGGCGGCTTGGCGCACTTGCTCCATAAGCCAGCGAGGGGTGGAAGTGGCTCCACAAATGCCTATGTTCTCTTTACCGGCGAGCCACGATGGGGATATTTCGCAGGCCGAGGAGATTTGGTATGACGTGGGATTGGCCTGCCGGCACTCCTCATAGAGTATCTTGCCATTGCTGCTCTTGCTGCCGCACACGAACAGAATAAGGTCGTGCGAACGGGCAAACTCGCGTATGCGCGGTATGCGGTTGGCCACTTGGCGGCATATCGTGTCGAAGTATTCAAATCCAGCCTGCCGCCGCCTGGAAATCTCATCGACCATCGCGGCAAACCCTTGCAGCGACTTGGTGGTTTGGGAATACAGGTATATGTCGCGCGTGAAGTCGATGCGGCCAAGCTCGTCGATACTTTCCACCACTATGGCGTGGCCGTCGGTCTGACCCACAAGGCCGTTCACCTCGGCGTGGCCTTTTTTGCCATAAATAACTATCTGAGGATGTCGCCCATCGGGTTGCAGCTCGTTGTAACGCGCGTGTATGCGGCGTTGCAGTTGCAGCACCACCGGGCAAGTGGCATCAATCACTGTTATGCCGTTGCGCTCGGCTGTGCGGTAGGTCTCGGGCGGCTCGCCGTGGGCCCGCAGCAGCACCGTCACGTCGTGCAGCTGTTGCAGCTCGTCGTGGGTGATGGTCTGCAGTCCTTTCGATTGCAACCGTTCCACTTCATTGGAATTGTGCACAATGTCGCCAAGGCAGTACAACTGCCCCGACTTTTCAAGCTCCTCCTCGGCCTTGTGTATGGCGGTCACCACGCCGAAGCAGAACCCCGATTCGCTGTCGATTTCTATCGTTGCCATTTATCCGCGCGTGATTTGGTCATACAAGTCCATCAACCAACGGTCCTGTTCCTCGATGGTCATGTGCGAGTTGTCGAGCGTGTAAGCGTCATCGGCCTTGCGCAGGGGGCTTTCGGCACGGGTTGTGTCGATACGGTCGCGCTCGGTCACATTGTGCAGCACCTCCTCGTAAGTGACCGCGGTGTCGCCTTTGGCCACAAGCTCGTCATACCGGCGGCGGGCGCGTGTCTCGGCCGATGCGGTCACATACACCTTCATTTCAGCCTCGGGAAATACCACTGTGCCAATATCGCGGCCATCCATCACTATCCCCTTTTCACGCCCCATTGCCTGCTGCTGTGCCACAAGGGCACGGCGCACGGCAGGAATTTTGGCCACCTGGCTCACCACAGCCGACACGCGCATATCGCGTATTTCGCACTCCACGCAACGCCCGTTCAGGTAGGTCTGCGACTGCCCAGTGGCGGCATCCACGCCGAATGTGATTTTTATGTCGCCCAACCGGGCAACGAGTTCCTCCTCCTTGATAGTCCCGTCATCATTTACTAACCCGTTTTCAAGGCAGTAAAGCGTCACGGCACGGTACATTGCTCCAGTGTCGATATAAGCATACCCTATGCGCCGTGCCAGGGCCTTTGCCATGGTACTTTTCCCCGTCGAGGAAAACCCGTCGATTGCTATGATTATGCGTTTCCTTTCCATATTAAATAAATAATGGTTGATTGCCATGGAGACGCAGCGCACCACGTGTCCATTAATTCATAGCAAAAATAACAATCCCCCCGAAGAAAAGCAAATTTTGCCCCGGCACATTACAGCTCGACGATTTCCACCGTGTCGCCCACGCCGGGCATGGCCATGCCTGCATCGGCATTGATATATGTGGGGTCGCAGATGTAGAACCGGCTGCCGTCCACCGTTACATAAGTGCCGCCAGTGAGGCTACCATCGGTAAAGCGGACTGCCGCCGCAAGGTGTATGCCGGGGTAGTTCACAAGCACTGTCTCCAAGCCAAGCAGGTTTCGCACAAGCTGGGCGAAGAATATGGCGCGGTCGTCGCAGTCGCAATAGGCCGAAACAAGCGTCTCCTCGGCGAAGTTCCATTTTTCGTAACCATATTGGTCTTGGTCGGTCTTGTAACGGAAAGCATTTTGCACAAAGTGCAGCAGATGGTTCACCGCCTCGTCCTGTGGTTTGCCTGCGATGTGCGGCGAGAGCTGCCTCCGCAAGTCGCCAATCATGCGGCTATCGACAGGAGCAGTGCCGTATATGCCAAAATCCACGCACGGGTAAGTGGAAAAATAGTTCACAAGGTTGCGGTTGTAGCCCACCACGTAGCCGGTGCCGCCGAATTGCAGCTGTTCCGAGCCTGCGGCGTAGGCAAGTTGCGGCGTGGCAGTTACTGCAAAGTCGAGCGGAGTGCCGCCGTCGCCATACTGTGCGGCGCACGTCTGTATCTCGGTTAACCGGCTATGCCGCAGGTTGATGACGTAATACCGCCTGCCAGGGTCGGCATTGCTGCCACGGAATGTGAAATAAGATGTGTTGGACAACTCCTGCCGTGCCGCCAGCAGGACATACAGGTCGCCGCCCGAGCGGCCAATCTTGGCGCTAAGCCCCACTTGGTTGAGCATGAATGCCGAAAACACCACCCGTTCATTCTCCGATGCGCCGGGAATGTAAGTTGCTGCAAGTTCACGCGCAAGTAGGAACAGCCCGTAGTCATTGAGCCGCAATGCGCTGCCTGTGCGCTGTAAGTCGCTGGCAATAGTCTCTACGGGCAGTTTTGACAACTTGCCCCAAAAGTCGGCCACGTTGCTTTCCGACACTCCGACAAGGCGGCCTATATGTGTTTTTTCAACCTGTTGCAGCCTCACCTGTGTGCCGAAAAACTCCGCAGTCACCGTAGCTTTTGGCTCGGGATTAACCGGCTTGAAGTCGGGCATCGGCACAGTGTCGGCGGCAGGCACCGGCGGCACATCCACCACCACAGTGGGCGGCTCGTCGCCAGGCTGCGGCAGCGACGGGTCATATACGGGCGGCTTGGGCATGGGGCGGAAACCGCGCTCCTCCCTGTAAAGGTTGAAACTCTCCCATTTTTCCTCAAGGAACCGGGCGTAAGCCTCATTGAGTGAGTCGCGGAACTCCGCTATCTCCCTCTGCTTTGCGCTGCGGAACTGCTCCAGCCGCTGCAACTGTTCCTCCCTGAACGCCTCAATGTCGCCCTGTCGCAATTGTGGGAACACGTTCCCTGTAACCAAAGCCACCCCGCAAGCCGCCAAAATTGCAATCTTCCTCATAGCCATAAGAAATTAAGGTAAACTCCGCACCGCCCGTACAGATATTTTTTGATTTGGGAGCAATGAGCTTTGATCACCATTGGTGAAATTTAATACTCGATATGTTTTGCCACTGTAAGAAACTGTTTCACTTGCACTCCAATACCAAATATTCTTATTTTCACCGCTTTTGAAACCACCAATTGCATCTTTGTTATTATACATTAAAGCAAGTTCATCTATTGTTGGTAATCTCCAGTCGTCAAACCCACCTATAATTGAATTTTCGCATATCAGCTTTGCACTTTCCCAGTCAATACCTTCTTCTGAAGACAAATCTTTAGTTTGTACACACAAATTTCCAACAATTACATAATCAGAACTGGAATTGTCATTTTGAATATTAGTACCTTTCCCATTAAACACCGTCACGAGCAGCTCGGCCACCGAGCCGTCGCCTTGGGTGGTGGAACGCACGAGCAAGGTGGCATAGTTGTCGGTGGAGGTGTTGCTTAGGCGGCTGCGGTCGATGGTGAACGAGACTGCCGTTGCACCACCGGCGGGTGACGAGCCTGTAGCCGGTTCCACCTTGGTTATCCATCGGGCGGCATTGGCTATTTCCCAACTTATTTCACCTTGCCCTTCATTTTTGATGGTGAAACCGGCCACGTTGTTGCTTTCGTTCGAGCCCATATCGATGTAGTTTTTGTTAATCGACAGGCCGCCGACGCTCCTGGCCATGGAGAACACAAGCTCCTCGTTGCGGCCTGCGGCAAGTTCGATGCTGCTGTTTTGGGTTTGGCAACCCTCCTTGAACACTTTCAGCTCGTATTTGCCCGGGTTTAGTCCAGTGAAGTCATACAGTCCGTCACTGCCTGTGATTTTCACACCGCCACCAGGCGTTAACAAAATGGCAGCTGCATTAACCGGCTCGCCATCGATGACTACTGAACCATGCACCGCGGCCAAGTTAGTCTCCTCGGGCGACGGTTCGTCGCTGCTTGAGCAGCCACACAGCGGCAACATAGCTGCCACCACACATATTATGTATATAAATAATCGATTCATAACACATTGTTTATTAGATACGTTTTGCTTAATATAACTCCTTATTCATCAACAGGAGTGAGAGGAATGTCGGCACGGACGCTTTCGCCCGACACGGCGGAGACCGTCTTGCGGTTGGTCGCGTACCCATCTTTCTGCACAGTGATGGTATATTGCTCCACTTCGAGGTCGGTGAACTCGTAATGTCCGTCGCTGCCCGACACCGTTGTCTTGCCGCCAGGTGACAATATGATGGAGGCGGCATTCACAGGGTCGCCGGTGCGGCTGTCGCTCACAGTGCCATAAAGGGTGGAATAGAAATCATGCTCGTCGTTGGAACACGAGCCACTGCACAGCAGCACTATCGCAAGGCTGGCGGCCAACATCAACTTATTCATTATAGTTTTCATTTTTTCCTCAGCTTTAATGTGTTTGCATAAATCATCTCATTTACATCAGAAATTCAGGCACAGCGATATGCCTCCGCCAGCATTGCCGTCGAGGCCGGATGTGAAAAATGGCTGCACGTCGAGCGTGGTTCGGTGAGCCACTACAATGTGCTTTTTGCCCTTGGCCACGATGCCGTCAATCACGTTCCATGCATACACGGCTAAGGCGCCGGCTATCGCCACATTTCGCACCGTGGCGCAGCGGTCGGCACTGTCGGCATTGCGGCGGCGAGTGTCAACATCGTGAGAAGTATTGACCTTGGAGTTGAAAGACGAGCGCATACACTCGGCCACCACTATGGCACCTATAAAAGCCGTTTCGGCACCGATGAAAAAAGCACCTTTCCCCTTGCTCCCTTTTTGCAGCTGCGTCATGCCCGGCACGAACACCGACGGCGAAAAGCCGTACTCGTCGGTCACACGCACCACGTCAAAGTCGTAGGTTGGGTTCTTGGCCACCTGCGCAAGCACACTCACGCGATACTGTCCGCCACTGTACTCGGTGTAGCGGTCAATGACACGGGCCTTGACGGTAAGGTTGTCGCTGCCAGCAGCTATGACATTACCGTTGGCATCGATTTTTATATTCACACGCACACCTGCCTCATGCGACCGCGCACCGATTACTTGATTTACGGCCTTTAGCAAA
The DNA here is from genome assembly GCA_944320595.1 of uncultured Muribaculaceae bacterium. Lineage (GTDB taxonomy): Bacteria > Bacteroidota > Bacteroidia > Bacteroidales > Muribaculaceae > Avimuribaculum. The sequence goes on from CALUIB010000014.1 coordinate 48,304, forward strand.
GCCTCATCTTCGGAGAAACCCGATGCCGAAGCTGTTTTGATATAGGAATTTGTGAGGTCGTTGAAATACCCATCGACCCATGATGGACGTTCCTGTTGTGCCATTGCCGATGCAGCACACAGCAACAGCATTAAAATCAGTGCTGTATATTTCATTTCAATGTTTTTGATAGTTTATTCTTCGCCTCGATATGCCTTCAAGTCCTCGGCAAGCTTGCTACGGAACTCCTCGGCACGTTGGCGTATGTTCTCCTTGTGACTTTTAGACAAATTGTCGGCTACGGCATTGCTTATTTGCTCCTTGCTTATCTTGATGCCGATGTAGCACTCTATGTTTCCTTTTTCATCGACTCCCGAGAATTTCAAGCAACAATGCGATGTATTGTTTACTATTCCCATTATCACGCTATTGATTCCGCCCAAGACCTGGGCATCAACATCGGTGCCACCATTTGAGCTTACTTCCTCGAAAAAGCTCATTACTTCACCTTCCACAGCGTGTTGCATCTTCATGGCAATCACATCTTGTCCATTCTTTAGAGCCGACAGTTGCAATTGAGCTTTTCTTGCCGCTGCCCCCGATGCAAACCCAGTTGCGGCAAAATACTCGTCATCGTCATACACGGCGCATGGCACATCGAATGCTCCACCTTCAAATGGATTGGTGTACCTGCGCTCAGATTGCACTACTTGCTTGTTTCCGCCACAGCTTGCCAACAGCATACAAAATGCACAAATGGAAACCAACACTGAAAATACATGAGTTTTCATAATAAAAATATGTTTTTCTGCGCCCGTGGTTCCCGTCGGCGGACTGAGTTATTCAGAATAATAGCTTTTTTTCTTGCACACACGTATAAAAAAAGAGCGCGGGAACCTGTACCTGTTACTCGTCCCACACTTTGAGGCCTTCGCATTGCCCTTCCTGCCGGAACGAGCAACGCAGAAGCCCACGCCGATATGTGTATATACAACTTTACTGATTGCAGGCACTCGTTGCCCACACCAAAATGATATAACATACCCCGTAAACATCTACCGTTGCTTGGTTCTCTGACAGGAATGTGAAAGTTGCGAAGTTTCAAAGTGTCAAGAACAAAACGCCAAGTAAACGTCTTTCCTTATATGTCTGTTCCCCACTCATGTACCCGGAAGTACTGGCGTGAGATTTTTTGCAAATATAGTGAAAGTCGAGCGCAATGCAAAAAAATTAGCTTGTTGATTTTTTTGCAATGCCGAGACGCAGCCTATATTATGGAAATATAGTGAAAGTCGAGCGCAATGCAAAAAAATTAGCTTGTTGATTTTTTTCATTGCCGAAACGCCTGCTTTGGCATTACTGCGTTTTTAAGATTTTTTATATGTGCTTTAATTGGTTGATATTCTACATTGGTGAGTTGCAGGTAACCAAGTGATGAGATTGTAACTTATTGGTATTTACATATATACCAACTAAATTTGCTTCGTAAAACAAAATAAAACGATTATGAAACAATTAGAACAAATTGCAGCTGCTGCAAATTTCAACGCAATAAGCGTGGGCAAACTGAGTGAACTAAGCGACTATGTTTTGGAACTGGGGCCGGATGTGAAAATCCCAGGGAAAGTATTCGGAGGCGCAGCCTTGAAGGCCACTGGTGCCGAATTTTCATTCCAAATGTTCCAGCCGGGAACCGAAACAGGTTTCCTGCACACCCACAAGCAGCACGAGGAACTATATTTCTTCCTTGGCGGTTCGGGCGAATTTCAAGTTGACGGGCAAATATTCCCTGTGGGCGAAGGCAGCGTGGTAAGAGTTTCCCCCGACGGCCGCCGCTCGGTGCGCAACAACGGCGATACCCCTCTCATAATGCTATGTGTGCAATACCGCGGCAACACTTTCACGGCCGAAGATGCCACCGACGGCAATATCCTCAACGAACCAGTGAAGTGGTAACCATGCAGCAGGTTACACCCTGTTTATAAATACTTAAAGTGCCGCAGCGACGAAATGTCGTATGCGGCACTTTTTTATGTCATTGCAAGAGCTGTGAAATCCTTTACACTGTGAGAATTTCTTTCTCTTTCAAGGCAAAGAGTTCGTCGATTTTCTTCATGTAACGGTCGTGCGTCTTTTGCAGCTTGTCTTCGGCATCCTTTTCCACGTCTTCCGACATACCATCTTTGATGGCTTTCTTCAGACCGTCGATTGCCTCGCGGCGAGCGTTGCGCACCGATATTTTGGCCTGCTCAGCCTCGTTCTTCGACTGTTTCACGAGAGCCTTGCGGCGTTCCTCGGTGAGAGGTGGGATTGATATGCGTATTATCTCACCGTTGTTTTCAGGCATGATGCCAAGGTCGGAGTCAATAATGGCTTTTTCTATTACCTTGAACATCGACTTTTCCCACGGTGTGATAGTGATGGTGCGGGCATCTGGCACACCCACGTTGGCCACATTGCTTATTGGAGCCATGCTGCCGTAATAGTCCACGCGGATACCGTCGAGTATTTTCGGGTTGGCCTTGCCGGCGCGTATGCGTGCAAGCGTCTCTTCGAGATAAGCCACGGCAAGTTCCATTTTCTCCTCGGCAGGATTTAGATAATGATTAACGTCGTTCATAAATGTCAGTTATATAAGATTTAATAATAAACAAGTCGGCAAAGTTCCCATCATGCTATTTCGTGGGAAACCTTTCAATATACCAATGTGCCTATAGGCTCGCCGTCGAGTACACGGGCAAGATTGCCCACGGTATCCATGTCAAACACTATGATAGGCAATTTGTTTTCCTTGCACAGCGTTGTGGCAGTGAGGTCCATAACCTTCAACCCACGGGTGTATATTTCATCATAGCTGATTTCGGTGAACTTGGTGGCTGTGGGGTCTTTTTCGGGGTCGGCAGTGTAAATGCCATCCACGCGCGTACCCTTCAGCATCACATCGGCCTCCACTTCTATGCCACGCAGTGCCGAACCGGTATCAGTGGTAAAGAACGGATTGCCCGTTCCACCAGCAATTATCGCCACCTTGCCGCCACGCATGGCATCGATGGCGCGCCACTTGCTGTAGTGCTCACCTATGGGGAACATATTGATGGCCGTGAACACCTGCGCGGGCTGCCCTATACTTTCGAGAGCCGAGCTAAGAGCCAACGAATTAATCACCGTGGCAAGCATTCCCATTTGATCGCCTTTCACGCGGTCAACACCGCGTGCCGCACCGGCAAGGCCGCGGAATATGTTGCCGCCACCTATCACGATTGCTATCTCCACGCCACCCTGCGCGGCATCCTTGATTTGACGGGCATAGTCGCCCACGCGCTGGGGGTCGATGCCGTAACCTTGCTTGCCCATGAGCGATTCGCCGCTCAGCTTCAGCAATATTCTCTTATACTTAGTCCTCATGACATAGTGTATTTTTTAATTTTGAATGTTCCACAAATTTAGCATATTGCCCCAACAGTGCAAAATATATGCGCAGAAAAAACACCAAGCCATTACCGCTTGGGAGGAGCGGATTGTTTCACATATTCTATCACTTTCTCGTTAGCCTCGTCGATGCGGTCTTCATGGAATGGTTTCAAGTAGGTCTCGGTGACGGCAATCGACGAGTGACCCATGGCCTGCGATATTATGCCGTGGTGTATCTCGCAATGATATGCCATGGTAGCCCACGTGTGGCGGGCAGTATAGGTGCTAAGCCGCATGGCCGACCTTTGCGACAATTGGTTCAAATTGCGATTTATCTGACGCAATGCACATTGGTACTCCCTGTAAGCCCTTTCGGTACCTTCCGGGCTGCTTATGAACGGGAACAAGTAGGGCGAATACCGAGGCGTGTCTTTAGCAAGCCTTTTCATGATTGAAAATGCCTCGTCGGTGATTTTAACCGTAATCATGCGCCCCGTCTTGCGGCGGCGGTATGAGAGGAACACCCCGTCGAGGTCTTCCTTGCGCAAGTAGGCAAGGTCAACAAACGGTATCCCACGGAGCAGGAACATAAGCCTGAACACGAGCTTGGCCTGATGCAGCTTAATGTCGCCCACAACTGGCCTTGCCGTGGCATCAACCATCAACGAACCTATCTCACGGGCGTTCAATGCCCGCTTGCGCCTATTTACCACCGAGGTACGCACGTTTGCAAAAAGCCGCGGCGTGAACACTGCCACGCCATATTCCACGGCACGGTTATAGGTGGCTTTCACCACCTTGATATAGGTCGCTGCAGTGTTGCGGCTACACTGCTTGCCGCGAATGTAAATTTCAAAGCCCTTTATCACATCGGCCGACAATTCGCGGAATGCCAAGTCGCACCCCTCCCTGTAGTCGATAAAAGCCTTGTATGCGCTATTGTAAATATGGGCAGTACCCCACTGGCAATTGCGCTTGTATTCGTCTATTAGTGTTCTCATCATCTTAAAAACTGTTATATCCATAATATTCTACTTTTTTGTGGTATCAATTGCTTGCTTTGAATTTTGCACCGTACCTTGAAAACACCGTTTTGCACAATATTCAAGCAAGCTGTAGATAATCTATATTCATGTAGTTTTAGAAATAAAGCCGTCGGTTTATGAGCTTGGTTAATAAGCACAACTCGATAAGCATAACTCATTCATCATTCAAACACACAGGAAGATTATTAGCGCACTATATCCTGGAATTCTTTAAATGCTGCAATGTATTCACAGTTTGCACAACTTGCATGAGCGCATATAACAGTCCTTAATTTTATAGCAGGTGACTTGTGCCACTACCAGTTTTTAATCCTAACGGTCTTACAATTTTAATATATTTCCTCGCAGCCTGCAAAATAATTGGCTGTTTTTATACATGGCACCATAATGGTTCTTGGCTTTTAGCTATATTTGCAAAAAATGAACAATATGAAAAAAATTATCATCATTAACGGGCCAAACCTAAACCTGCTTGGGGTGAGGGAACCTGAAATATATGGCGGACAACGATTTGAAGACTACTTGGCCGAGCTGCACAGAATGTATGACGGAGCTGCACAGATAGAATATTTCCAAAGTAATGTGGAAGGGCTGATTATCGACGAGCTGCACCGCACGGGTTTCGACCACGACGGAATAGTGCTGAACGCCGGCGCCTACACCCACACATCGCTGGCCATAGCCGATGCCATACGCTCAATCACCGCGCCTGTGATAGAAGTACATATCTCAAATGTACACCGCCGCGAACCAGTGCGCCACCACAGCATGATTTCCGCAGCCTGCGCAGGAGTAATAGCCGGTTTCGGAATGGACAGCTACCGGCTCGCCGTTGAGGCATTGCTGGCAATGAAAAGCGCATAATATTTGCATCTTTGGCAAAACATTACTATGTTTGTGGAAAACAACAATACACATCGCTATGACATTTGCAGAGGAATGTAACAGTATATTCGACGCAGCCACGGTGGAATACCACCGCCACGACAACATCGATGCCTGTGCCGAAAACCCTTACAGCGAGGGTAGCATAGAGCACGAATTGTTCACAAAGAACTGGATTGACGCAGTGCAATGGCACATGGAAGACATAATACGCGACCCGGCAATCGACCCGGTAGAGGCATTGGCACTGAAACGACGCATCGACCGATCGAACCAAGACCGCACCGACCTTGTGGAACGCATCGACAGCTACTTCCGCAGCAAGTATGCATCGGTAGTACCGCTGCCCGATGCCACAATCAACACCGAAAGCCCGGCATGGGCCATCGACCGCCTGTCGATACTCGCACTGAAAATCTACCACATGAGCGAGGAAGCCGGACGCAGCGATGCCACCAAGGAACACCGCGACAAGTGCGCCGCCAAACTTGCGGTGCTCACCGAACAACGCAAAGACTTGACCACAGCCATCGACCAGCTGCTCGACGACATTGCCGCCGGACGGCGATACATGAAAGTGTATTGCCAAATGAAGATGTACAACGACCCGGCTACCAATCCAGTGCTGTATGCAAAAAAGCAGTGAAGGCAGCAAATACCGCAACGTGCTGGTGGCACGGTTCTCGGCCCTTGGCGACGTGGCAATGACCATACCGGTGGTGTATTCGGTGTGCGTGGGCAACCCGGGCACACGTTTCATCATGATTACGCAAAAGGTGGCCTCGACACTGTTCATCAACACTCCGCCCAACCTGGTGGTGATAGGCATAGACACCAAGACCGACTACCACGGAGTGCGAGGAATGTTCAGGCTGAAACGTGAACTTGTAAAGAAATACGACATCGACCTGTTCATCGACCTGCACGACGTGCTGCGCACATGGGCACTCGCCGCCGCATTCCTGCTTGGAGGCATACGTGTGCGGCGATTCAAGAAGGGTAGGCACGGTAAATATGAACTCACGCGCAAGCATAACAAGCACATGCTCCCGCTTATTTCTTCGAGGGCGCGTTACCGCGAAGTGTTCTACCGCACTGGGTTTGCCACGGGCGACCTGTTCATGTCGATATTCGGCAACAAAAAGGCAGACCCCGAGCTATACTCGTCGGTTTCATCACCCAAGCAGCCAGGCGACCTGTGGATAGCCATCGCACCATTTGCCAAGCACCAAGGCAAAATCTACCCCTTGCAATCGATGCAGAAAGTGGTGGAAACGGTGGCCAAGTGGCCGCATACAACGGTGTTCCTGATGGGAGCAGGGCGCGACGAGAGCGATGTGTTTGAAAAATGGTCTGCCACGCACGACAACGTGAAAAACCTTGCGCTGCGCCGAAACGGATTTCCTTGCGAACTTGCATTGCTAAGCAACTGCGACGTGATGGTGTCGATGGACTCGGCCAATATGCACCTTGCCTCGCTCGTGAGGCTGCCGGTGGTGTCGGTGTGGGGTGCCACGCACCCTTATTGCGGCTTTATGGGGTGGCATCAAGAGGAACGCAATGCAGTGCAACTCAACCTGCCATGCCGTCCATGTTCGGTATTCGGCAACAAGCCATGCCTGCGCGGCGACTACTTTTGCCTCACCGGCATACAACCGCAAATGATAATCGACCACATTCGCCAGGCACTTGCCGAGGCCGGCATCACTGTGTGACGACGTATTGCTTGCGGTAATCGGTAAGGGTCATTCCTTTCATTTTCTTGAATATTTTGCTCATCGACGACAGGTCGGTAAATCCGGTCATCTCGGCAATCTCGGTGAACGAATAATCTTGGTGCAGGTATTTGCACACTTCTTCCATGCGCAGCGTGTTAATCCATGTGTTGAAGTTCATATTGTAATGCCTGTTGATAAATGATGACAGCACACGCTTTCCCACCTTTACCGACTCGGCCACTTCCTGCACCGATATTCCTTGCTTGAGGAATTGCTTTTCCTCGCTTTCGGCCCACTCCTTTATTTTTTTCAATATCGAATCATTCTCCTCGTCGTCGGCACACTCCTCGTTGCTTGCAGGCGAGGCAATTTCCATTTCACTGCCCACCTTTTCAACAATCTTTTGCTCATTTATCAACAATAGCACGAAAGCTATGTATAAAACCACATTCATGCCGTGGAAAACCGAGATAAACGCCACGCTGCCCGTAAAGTTGCTTGCAAGACTCAAAATCCCTACGACAAAATAAAACAAGCCAACATACATAATCTTACGCAACTTCATGTTTTCGCTGTCGGCATAAAAATTATCTATGCTGCGCAAGTAATTGAGATAAGACTTGTATATCACCACAAACGATGTCACAAAAGCCGCCATCAATGTCAAAAATATAAGCACCCTTATGTTGACCATCACATTAAGCGTGGCCAAGCCTTCAAGGTTTCTCACGCTTACATCTTCGCATATAAAATACAGCACGCCATATAACAAAGTGAGCGACAATGGCAGCAAATATGCCTTGAATATGACTTTCTTCTTCAGTTCAAGCACATTCATCACCGACAGCAATATAAAATAAGCCAGCATGGTTTTAAGCCCGAAACTTGTCATGGGGTAGATGTGCAGCAACTCTATATTGCCAGTAGTAAAAGGACTTGCCAACAGAATATGCGCCACCCCTTGCAATATGCTCATACCAAGCAATATAAACAAGTATATCTTTGCCCTGCCGTGGTTCTTATCAACAGTATCGGTAAATAATAACATAATTATCAACACCACACAGGCCGATATGGCCGAAACGTATGCATAAGAAAAAAATTCATACATGACTTTACAGATAAATAAGGACAACTAAACAAAAGTAAGAAAAAATTTATTCTTGACGAAATTATCTTTATAATCTATTGATTATTATATGTTTATAAATATCAACATAGTGTTGACAATAGTTTTAAACATAGTGTTGATTATTTTAAGCCATGATTTATCATATAACTGTGACTTAATTAATTATGGTATAAATAACACGTTGATAATATTGTTGATAACGGAATTTGAATGGGAACGTGGTCATACTTATGACCTCCACCCATTATTAACACTTACCAACTGCTGTTGAAAACATCAATTTTCAACATACTGTGAATATGTGTTGATTATTATTTTATACCTGTTGTAATATGCTTTTATTCAAAATTTTATATAATTGGATATATGTTAAAAAACTGTTTATAATGCCATTTTATTAAAGAAATCCCATATCACTATTCCGGCAGTTATTGACACGTTTAATGAATGTTTCGTGCCATACTGTGGAATTTCTATGCAATAGTCACTCATGTCCACAGCCTGCTGGCAAACGCCCTTCACTTCATTGCCAAGTATAACAGCATAGCGTTTGCCATGTTCCACAATGAAATCATTGAGCATCACACTGCCATTGACCTGCTCGATGGAACAAATGACATATCCGTCGGCTTTCAGTTGCTCAATGGCATCGGTAACATGACCGTGGTAGCTCCATTGCACCGAATCCTCGGCACCAAGCGCAGTCTTATGGATGTCGGGGTGCGGAGGAGTAGCAGTTATTCCGCATAGCATAATATGCTCAACCACAAATGCATCACTGGTGCGGAATATCGACCCTATGTTATTCAGGCTGCGCACGTCGTCGAGCACCACCACAAGGGGAATCTTGCGGGCCTGCTTAAATTCTTCGCACGATATGCGGTGCAACTCCATCATCGTTTTCTTTTTCATAACAAGCAATTTTTTGGGATTATGAAAACCTGACAAAAACTTGTGGAAAACCATTGAAAACCTAATAAGCAAAAATTGACAAGTTTATTTTCAATTCCCGCAGATTTGTATAAGCCGCCTTGCAGCCCATAGTTCCAAAATAGTTATTGTTTTGTTTTATCGCAGTTTTCGCCAAGCATTTTGGCAGGTTATTAATACAATTTCTTCACAAAATTATTAACTTTGCACGATACTAACAAAGTGTTTACAAAATGCTTAATCAATTGAAAAGTAGGCTGCAAGGCTGTGCATAACATATCAATTATGGCCACACCTATATTAATAACTTGTTATGCAAGCATTATCACCAAAATTTACTTTCACTATTGACACGCTATAAGCATAATCATAAAAGAAGATTTTTAAAAAATAAAAAAGAAAAATATATAGTTATGAATGTTGACAACGGTTATGTCGATGCTCCTATCGAGGAGGGTATAGACTTGAAGAAGGAAATTGTGCGTTTGAAACAGGAGAAGAACGCCATTATCCTTGCCCACTATTACCAAAGACCCGAAATACAGGATATAGCCGACTTTATTGGCGACAGCCTTGCGCTTGCTCAGATTGCCGCCGAAAGTCAGGCCGACATCATTGTTATGTGTGGCGTGCAATTCATGGGCGAGACCGCCAAGGTGCTTTGCCCGGGAAAGAAGGTGATTGTACCCGACATGAGTGCCGGTTGCAGCCTTGCCGACAGTTGCCCTGCCGATGAATTCGAGAAGTTCGTAGCCGGGCATCCCGGATATACCGTTGTGAGCTATGTCAACACTACGGCCGCCGTGAAAGCTGTAACCGACATAGTGGTCACGAGCGGCAATGCACGCAAGATTATCGACAGCCTGCCTGCCGATGAAAAAATAATATTCGGCCCCGACCGTAACCTGGGTAACTATATCAATATGCAGACGGGGCGCAACATGCTGCTTTGGGACGGTGCCTGCCATGTGCATGAACAATTTTCGTTGGAGAAAATAAGTGAATTGCGTAAGCAGTATCCAGGCGCGAAGGTGCTTGTGCACCCCGAGTGCCGCCGTCAAGTGCAGATGGTGGCCGACAAGGTGGGTTCGACCAAGGTGTTGCTCGACTATGCCGTGGCCAGCGACTGCGACACATTTATTGTGGCCACCGAAAGCGGAATACTGCATGAGATGGTAAAGAAGTGTCCCACCAAAAAGTTCATTCCGGTTCCGCCCGAAGATGGCACTTGCAGCTGCAATGAATGCGCTTATATGAAACTGGTGACGCTCGAAAAGCTGTATAACTCGCTTAAATATGAGTTGCCTTTGGTGGAAGTTGACCCCGAGGTGGCTGCCAAGGCCGTTAAGCCCATAAAGAGGATGCTCGAATTGTCGAAATAAAATAAAAAAACACATATTATAATGGAATATAATTTCAAGGAAATAGAACAACGCTGGCAGAAGTATTGGAAAGAACACAATACTTATAAAACCGAAGTCGATAACACGCGACCTAAGTTTTATGTGCTCGATATGTTCCCATACCCTTCGGGGGCGGGGTTGCACGTTGGGCATCCGCTGGGCTACATAGCTTCGGACATTTATTCGCGTTACAAACGCTTGAACGGCTTTAATGTGCTGCACCCCATGGGGTATGACGCATACGGCCTGCCTGCCGAGCAATATGCCATACAGACGGGGCAGCATCCCGAGGTGACAACCGAGAAAAATATCAACCGTTACCGCGAACAGCTCGACAAGATAGGTTTCTGCTACGATTGGAACCGCGAGATACGCACTTGCGACCCTGCATATTACAAGTGGACGCAATGGGCGTTCATCAAAATGTTCAATAGCTATTACGATAACGACTTGCAAAAGGCTTGCCCTATCGACAGCCTTGTTGAAAAGTTTTCAACAACTGGCACCTGCGGCGTTAATGCCGCTTGCGGCGAGGAATTGTCGTTCACTGCCGATGAATGGAATGCCAAGAGCGAGCTCGACAGGGAAACGGTGTTGATGAATTACCGAATAGCTTACCTTGGCAACACCATGGTTAACTGGTGTCCAAAGCTCGGAACTGTGCTTGCCAACGACGAGGTAAGCGAAGGTGTTTCGATACGTGGCGGTTATCCTGTGGAGCAAAAAATGATGCGCCAGTGGTGCTTGCGCGTGTCGGCCTACGCACAACGGTTGCTCGACGGGCTCGACACCATCGACTGGACTGAATCGCTCAAAGAGACGCAACGCAACTGGATAGGCCGTTCGGAAGGTGCCGAAATGAAATTCAAGGTTGCCGGCAGCGACGTGGAACTTGAAATATTCACCACCCGTGCCGATACTATATTTGGCGTGACTTTCATGGTTCTTGCTCCCGAAAGCGAATATGTAAATATGCTCGTTACCGATGGGCAGCGTGCCGCAGTCGATAAATATATAGATGAGGTAAAGCATAAAACCGAGCGTGAACGTCTCATCGACAAGCAGGTTTCGGGCGTGTTCAGTGGCAGCTATGCCATCAACCCGGTCACTGGCAAGGAGATACCTGTGTATATAAGCGACTATGTGCTTGCCGGTTACGGTACGGGTGCTATAATGGCGGTTCCTGCGCACGACAGCCGTGACTACGCCTTTGCCCGCCACTTCGACTTGCCCATAATTCCGCTTATAGAGGGTGCCGATGTGAGCGAGGAAAGTTTCGATGCAAAGGAAGGAAGGATGATAAATTCGTCGAACGAAAACTTGCAGCTCGACGGACTTGAAGTAAAAGAGGCCATTGCAAAGACAAAGAAATACATTGAGGAGGCAGGCATAGGCAAGGTGAAGGTGAATTACCGCCTGCGCGATGCCATATTCAGCCGCCAACGCTACTGGGGCGAACCGTTCCCGGTATATTACGATGAAAATAATATGCCGCACGTACTCGACGAAAGCGAATTGCCGCTGTTGTTGCCAGAGGTTGACAAGTTCCTTCCAACCGAGACAGGCGAACCGCCGCTGGGGCGTGCCAAAAACTGGGTGGCACGTAATGGCCGTCCGCTTGAATTGTGCACTATGCCAGGCTTTGCCGGTTCGTCGGCTTATTACTTGCGATATATGGACCCGCACAACAGCGATGCTCTTGTATCGAAGGAGGCCGATGAATATTGGCGTAACGTAGATTTGTATGTAGGCGGCACCGAGCATGCCACTGGCCACTTGATTTATAGCCGTTTTTGGAACAAGTTCCTTTATGACCTTGGTTATGTGTGCGAACCCGAGCCGTTCAAGAAACTAATCAACCAGGGCATGATACAGGGGCGTTCCAACTTCGTGTATCGCATAAAAGACACCAACACTTTTGTTTCGTTCAACTTGCGCAAGGAATATGAAGTTACACCCATCCACGTTGATGTAAACATAGTGAACAACGATATACTTGACTTGGATAAATTCAAAGCTTGGAGACCAGAGTTTGCCGATGCCGAGTTCATACTTGAAAACGGCAAATACGTGTGCGGTTACGCCATTGAAAAAATGTCGAAGTCGATGTTCAACGTGGTCAACCCCGACGATGTGGTGGAGCGTTACGGTGCCGATACGCTGCGCCTGTATGAAATGTTCCTTGGCCCTATCGAGCAAAGCAAGCCTTGGGATACTAATGGTATCGATGGTGTACACCGTTTCTTGAAACGCCTATGGTCGCTTTTCTTCAAGGGCGACCAGTTGCAGCTCACCGACGAAGAGCCGTCGGCCGAGGCCATGAAATCGTTGCACAAGCTCATCAAGAAGGTGACGTTCGACATTGAGCATTTCTCATATAACACATCGGTGAGTGCATTCATGATATGCGTCAACGAGCTTAACGCCATGAAGTGCACTTCGCGGCAAATTTATCACGACCTTGTGGTGGTACTTGCCCCGTTTGCCCCGCATATATGCGAGGAATTGTGGCATGCCATGGGTGAAGAAGGCACAGTGTGCGATGCGCGTTGGCCGCAGTATGACGAGAAATACTTGGTGGAGAACACCGTCAAGTATGCCGTTTCATTCAACGGGAAGACGCGTTTCAGCATAGAAGTTGCAGCCGACACGTCGAAGGAAGATGTGGAAAAAGCAGCCCTATCGGCTCCAGGTGCTGAAAAATGGATTGCTGGCAAGACACCGCGGAAAATAATAGTAGTTCCCGGCAAGATTGTCAACATAGTAATCTAAGGCTTGTGAGATTTTAGGTAATGATATTAAGTTAAAGAGGTGCGTCCACACACACAGTGGCGCACCTCTTTTTTCTACTCATACATACTTTCATTTAAACCAGTGATAAAGCTGTTTTAGAAAGGTAAATCTCGTTCATAATATATGTGGGGATCTTTAATAAGATCTACTTCGGTTTCTTCAAACAAAGTTGATTGTACTTGAAGTTTCTTTAAATACATATCACGCTTGGAAATATTGTTTATTTCTTCGCGGCGGGCTTTGCTTAGATTTAAGAATTCCTCATTTTGATCTATGCCAAGGAAACGGCGTTCTAAAAGACTTGCAGCAATACCTGTTGTACTACTACCTGTAAATGGGTCTAAAATCCATGCATTAGGCAGGGTTGAAGCCTGGATTATGCGTGAAAGTACGCATAATGGTTTTTGAGTAGGGTGCTTGCCGCAAGATTTTTCCCATTTTGCAATTGCAGGTAATCGCCATACATCACGCATCTGAGTGCCACCATTAATTTTTTTCATAAGTTCATAATTGAAAAAGTGGGGTACTTTTGGTTCTTTACGTGCCCAAAGAATATACTCGGCAGAATGTGTGAAATATTTGCAAGAAAGATTTGGCGGTGGATTTGTTTTTTCCCATGTAATACAGTTCAATATCTTGAACCCCAATTCAGTCAAACATCGAGCCACAGAGAAAATATTATGATAAGAGCCACTTATCCAAATTGTTCCGTTACTTTTTAACTTATTTCGACAAGCGGTAATCCAAGATTTGTCAAACAGATAATCTTCCTCGTATCCATTCGACTTGTCCCAATCGCCCTTATTGACAGATACCATTTTGCCGCTTTGAATGCTTATTCCGCCGTTTGAAAGATGATAAGGTGGATCTGCAAAAATCATATCAAACTTGAAATCAAACGAATTCAGCAGTTCAATACAATCTCCCTTCAAAAGTGTAAATCTTCTATCTTCCGATCTGTAGTATGGAATTAACATCAATGAAATGTTGCTGTTGATACAATCTCAAAAATATTTCTATGCTCTTTTAATTTTTCCAAGAGGTTTTTGAACATATAAGCATCGTGCCTATTAGTTTTTTCTTGAACCATTAGTAGTTTTGCAATCAATATCAAGAATTTGACACTATATTCACCCTTGCCAGCTAACTTATTGTATTTTTTAGCTTCATCATTAACATCGGTTAATAACTTCTCGGGTGATAACAACTGTTCTTGGGCTTTTTTTGATTCCAATGGAGTTATATGTGTCCATTGTTCGAGCAAACTATTCAATAGCAAATCGGTTTCGTGTGGCTCGCTATAATGTTTAATCAGCATATCAACTGCCCAATGAATGTGCTTTGGAGTACGGATTCTACTCCATTTTCCATCTTCTTTCTGCCTGTACTTTAGCAGAATATCAAATTCGGACAATTTTCCTGCGTATATTCCTAAAATATAACTGCCATTGACTGGAATCTCACATAGAAGCTCATGTCCTTTGCATGTCATTGAAATATTTTGATTATCCATAGTATTTATTCATTTCAGTTTTTTCAGAATTATGTCATTTTCAAGGTCTGAGATGTTGTAAAGATGTTCCAATACATCAAAAGTTTCTTTTAGATTGTTTTTGGCTTTGCGCCAACCATATCCATCTGTGAACCATGCAAACTTGAAATACCCTAGGTCTTTAGTTTCCAAAGTGATGGTTTTATAGCTACGGGCTGTTTCATTCAATTTGGAACCACCGCTGGTATAAAAGTTGGTTTCTATTCCATAAACGGTATTTTCTCCTTTTACAACAAAGTCAAATCTTTTTTCAGCCCCACCATTATTTGAAATAGAGGATAAATCTATGCCCCATTTAGTTTCTATCTCATGTATATACATTTCTTTGAAATATGAAACACCTTTCACAAGTCCCGCCTTATTCAGATAACTTTCCACAAGATTTTCCATTAGATGGCCTCCTCTATTTTTTCGGCCATTGGAATCGAGACCAGTTTCTATGCCTGTCACATAATCTACAAGATTGTTGACAATATGATTTTCCATTAAATCAAATAAACCTGTTTTACGCATGAATTTGGCATATTCCTCATTCGAGCAATTAGGCTTGTCAAAGTGGAAATCAATCTGACCTTCTTCATCCATCGCCATAATATCAAGTTCACGCTTGGCCAAAAGAATTGGTATGCAGCTTAATGTCTCGGGATATTGCATCAAGATGCTTTTAAATTCATTTTCAATATTCTTTGAGCCAATAAGAGAGTTTAAAATATTTAGTGGAATTTTTATGGCATTTACATTGTTGAACACCTTGTTGAAATCAACATAATATTTGTAATCGGCTATAGAAGGCCTGAATTTGGCAAGCCAATCATTAAAATCTCTCATATTAATAAGCATTAGTAATGTTTGAGATCATTATTTCGGAAATAGCTCCACGACCATTTGCTTTTGAGTTTATCATCCTCGCAGCCGAGATTCTTTTTATGGAAAACATATTGTAAAGATGGTCAAAAAACACATCTTTGCTATCTACATTTTTTGGATCTGAGTTACTTGCCACAAATAACGATTTGTGTCTTGCAATATATTCACAAAAATCTCGAAGCCGCATCTGTTCATTATCGTTAAAACCATCTTTTGAATAAGATGTAAATGCAGAAGTTTCTGTTAAGGGTCTATACGGTGGATCCAAATAATATAAAACATTACCACCAGCATATTTACCGGTCTGCGCAAAATCGCCACATAGAATTTCAACCCGTTGCAGAATAGCAGAATCTGCTTTTAATGTTTCTTCGTCACAAATTTTAGGATTCGTGTATTTTCCGTGAGGAACATTAAACGCCCCTTTAGAGTTTACACGGTATAGACCATTGAAACAAGTGCGGTTCAGGAAAATAAATAATGCTGCTGTCTTAACATTTGAACATTTTCGTTCATTAAAAAGTTCGCGTTTTGATAGAAAATAATTCTTTCTATGGGCATCATCGAGTGAAAGATATTCATATTGAATTTGCGTCAATTCAGCGATAAGGTTTTCAACATCTGACTTTATTACATTGTATGTACAAATTAACTCTGTATTTATATCATTAATAATAGCTTTTTTTATATTAGGGTACTCTTGCAAAATCCAAAACATAACAGCCCCTCCACCAACAAATGGCTCAACATAAGTTACATCATTCATTAGTGATAAGTCATAAGGTAGAGACTTCTTTATGTCATCAAGTAGTTGGGTTTTACCGCCAACCCACTTGACAAATGGTTTTGCCGGATATGTATTCTTCATATAACTACAAATTCAAGCAGAGAAAAGCATTTACAGTATTATGCAAAAATAGTGATAAAGATTTTGGTTGCACAACAATTGGGCATAAAAAAAGTGGTTTCATTTCACTGAATGAAACCACTTATAGAAGATTTTGAGTTGTCTTACGAGGATTCGAACCTCGACAGGCAGAACCAAAAACTGCAGTGCTACCATTACACCATAAGACAATCCTCTCAATTGAGACTCATCGTCCCAATTGCGGTGCAAAGTTAAGCAGAAATGAGGATAGCTGCAAATTTTTCGGAGTTTTTTTTAAATAAAAGTGTTATTGATGTGGCCGCCGACGCATACTGTGATGTTATTTGAGTAACTTTGCAACGCAAAAATCACGACAAATGGAACGCAGGGAGAATATCGACAGGATAGGCGAGTTGAAATATCTCTCGGTGGGCAAGTTGCTATGGAAGTACAGCCTGCCTGCGATAGTGGGCACGGTGGTCATGTCGCTTTACAACATCATCGACCGTGTTTTCATTGGGCAGGGTGTGGGGCCCGATGCCATAGCCGGGCTTGCCATAACATTTCCCGTGATGAACCTTGCCTCGGCACTGGGAATGCTAATCGGCGTGGGAAGTTCGTCTAGGGTGTCGATAGTGCTCGGGCAGGGGAACAAGGATATGGCCTTCAAGATACTTGGCAACAGCATAATAATGACCGTGGTGCTCGGGCTGTGCTACATAACGGCGTTTGCGGTGTTTATGGAAGATATTCTTGTGCTGTTCGGGGCAAGCGAGAAGACGTTGCCATACGCCTACGACTTCATGATGTACATACTGCCCGGGATGCTGTTCATGAACCTGTGCTATTCTTACAACAATGTGATGCGGGCATCGGGCTATCCCACCCGTGCCATGGTGACGATGTTCATAGGTGCCGGGTTGAACATAATACTTGCGCCAATTTTTATTTTTGTGCTTGACTGGGGCATAAAGGGTGCGGCTATAGCCTCGGATATTTCCATGCTTGTGTCGGCTGCGTTTGTGATGGCGCACTTCATGTCGCGCAGGAGCGAGTTGCACTTCAAGCGCGGCATCTACAGGCTTGAAAAGTCGATACTGTTGTCGGTGGTGTCGATAGGCGCGGCACCGTTCCTAATCAATTGTGCCGGATGCGCAATCAATGCCATAGTCAATAATATGCTGTACCGTCATGGCGGCGACTCGTCGGTGGCGGCAATGGGCATTTTCACCACTTACACGCAGTTGCTCGTTACCGTTGTTATAGGTATATGCCAGGGCATGCAGCCCATAGTGGGTTTCAATTACGGCGCAAGGCTGTTTGGCCGGCTGCGCCGAACGTATTACCTTGCCGTGGGTGCGGCCTCGGCGGTGTGCGTTGCCGGAACACTGTTTTCGCTTGCGTTTCCGCATTACATAGCCATGGCATTCACCACCGACGGCGCATTGATAAATGTGACTTCCAATGGGCTGCCTGTCGCCATGTTGATGTTTTGGGGCGTAGGGTTCCAGATAGTATCGACCAATTTCTTCCAGTCGCTTGGAATGGCTGCCAAGTCGATTTTCCTTAGCCTCACTCGCCAAATAATTTTCTTGATTCCACTGTTGCTGCTGTTGCCGCCCTGTTTCGGCCTCAAAGGCGTGTGGTCGGCGTTCCCGGCATCCGACGCATTGGCCATTTTAGTGACGGTGGTACTAATAATGCGCGAGTTTGGGAAGTTGAGGCGCATGGAGGGTGCGGAAGGTATAGCCAAGTAATAAAAAATATTATATATAATTGCAAATGAAAGCGTTTTATACAATCGGACTACTTGTGATATCGAATATGTTCATGACCTTTGCCTGGTATGGGCATTTGAAGATGAAGCAGGAATTCAACTGGTTTGCCGAGCTGCCGCTCATAGGCGTGGTGGTATTCGGCTGGGCCATAGCCTTCTTTGAATATCTTTTCCAAGTGCCTGCCAATCGCATAGGTTTCATAGAAAACGGCGGGCCGTTCTCGCTCATGCAGCTCAAGGTGATACAGGAAGTGATAACGCTCATCATCTTCACCATTTTCACCACGGTGTTTTTCAAGGGCGAGGCACTGCATTGGAACCACTTCGTGGCATTTATATTCCTTGTACTTGCCGTTTATTTCGTATTTATGAAGTAAAATGGTATATTTGCATCGATACCTTTATATCATAGAATAATGGCGCAAGGAACTGTAGTTTTTGATTGTGAAAGGATGAAACATGCCAATTCAGGCTTGTTTTACTTCTGCTCTCAATTGGGCAAGGCTTTGCTCGAAGAAGCAAATGGTGAGGAAGATATAGCTTTCTACGTACCAAGTAAATTAAAAGGATACTTTGGCGAAAAGGCAAGATACAAGATACTAACCCCGTTGCATAAATTATTCTTGCCAACTTTCGGAACAAGGGTGTGGCACGCTACTTACCAAACTACGGCATATATGCCTGCGCCGTGCTGCAAGACAAATGTCATACTCACCGTGCACGACCTTAATTTTCTATATGAAAAAGGCAAGGAAAAACATGAGCATTATATAAAGGAGTTGCAGCGCAATGTTGACCGCTCCGACGTGGTGGTCGCAATATCGAAGTATGCGCAGCGCGACCTTGAGGCTCACATAGACATTAAAGGTAAGCCTGTACACGTGATATATAACGGCTGCAACGTGTATAAAGGTGCGATTGAAGCTCCTGCTGTAAAGCCTGCCAACCCTTTCCTGTTCACCATAGGCATGGTGTTGGCCAAGAAAAACTTCCATGTGCTGCCAAGGCTGTTGGAAGGAAATGATTATGAACTCGTCATAGCAGGGCGTCAATCAGATTACAGTAATCGCATCATCGAGGAGGCCCGCAGGTGCGGTGTGCTTGGCAGGGTGCATTTGGTGGGTGCAATTTCCGACGAAAACAAGTATTGGTATCTGAACAATTGCGAGGCTTTTGTGTTCCCTTCCATCGCCGAGGGGTTCGGGCTACCTGTCATCGAGGCCATGTCGTGCGGTAAACCTGTGTTTTTGTCGCAATACACCTCGTTGCCTGAAATTGGTTCCGACAAGGCTTACTATTTCAACAAAGACTTTGACGGCGAGGGAATGAGGAGCGAACTTGAGGCTGGCTTGAATGATTTCAAGCAGAGGAACAGAGCGGAAGAAATACGGCAGTATGCCGCCAAGTTTTCATGGAAAGAAGCTGCACGGCTGTATTTGAGCCTGTATAACTCACTTCTTTAGCGCCAAAAATAGGCGAGTGGAAGGCAGTGTGACATTGGCAAGCCAAACTGTGGGCATAAAATAGAATTTGAAATGTGTAGTTAAAAGCATATATTTGTGGTGGCATAAAGATTAATTTGTTTACCATGATAATACACATTGATTGCAATTCGTTTTATGCTTCGGTTGAATTAGCCGAGCATCCTGAATTTGTGGGCCGACCTGTAGTTGTTGCCAATAACAACGAGGCTGGAGGGGGCATTATACTTGCCCTTACTAAGGAGGCCAAGAAAATAGGGTTGCGCAGAGGAGACCCTATTTTCAAGGTTAAGGATAAATTAAAAGCCAACGATGTGGCGGTATTTGCCGCCGACCTGTATAAGTACAGGAATGTGTCGAGGCGTATCATGAAGGAAGTGGTAAGGCAGGAGATAGTGCTTGATTTCCTGCAATATAGCGTGGATGAATTTTTCGGTAGAATACCCGATGATGACCCTGTATGCGTGAGGCAGTGTATGGAACAAGTGGTACAGTTGATAAAGGACAGTTGCAATGTACCGGTTAGTTGCGGATGTTCAAGCACTTATACACTGGCCAAAACTGCCACGTGGTTTGCAAAGCGTTATGAGGCGTATGGTGGAATTTGCATTATCACTCCCGATGTGGTGGAAAAGGCATTGAAGAATATAGCCATTGAGGATGTGTGGGGAATAGGCAGGCGCAGTGCGCCACGGTTGAAACACATAGGCATATCCACTGCATACGATTTCGCCAATCTCGGAGAATCGCTTGTCGATTCGCTTATGACCACTGCGAGGGTACACACTTGGAGGGAATTGCACGGCATCCCGTCAATCGATTTGTCGGCTCCCGACCACCAACAATCGATTATGCATAGCCGCACATTTGCCTTTATGGAAACCGATTTGGTGCGCCTGCACGAGTTGCTCAGCAATTATGCCGCCGATGCGGCTGTGAATTTACGTCGTGAGAATTGCCTGTGCCGCACGGTGACGGTGTTTATCTGCACTAATCCGCATCGCACCGACTTGCCTCAGTATTCAAATGCCCAAACGGCGAAATTGCCTACGGCCACGTCAAACACGCAGGAGATTGTGCGCGTGGCCATCGCATTGCTCGACAAGTTGTTTGTGAAAGGCTATAAATACAAGCGTATGGGTATAGTGCTGGGCAGCCTTGTCGAAGACGAAGGTTGGCAGCTCGACCTTTTCGACCATGTAAATACGTCGCAGAACCGTCGCCTTATGGAAGTGGCCGACCGGCTTAATGTGAAATATGGCCGCCATACGGTGAGGCTGACCGTGCAGGGCAACACGCCCGCCAAGCCGCCTATCGATGAAGGGGATTGACAAGTTACAGTTTCACGGGCCAACGGAAGTGCTTTAGCTCGCTATCGAGGATTTTTTCATTGCCGTTGCAATATTGGTTAAGCAGGTTGTGGAATTGGGGGCTGTGGTTGAAATGGGTGAGATGTGCCAGCTCGTGCAATATTATGAATTTTGCAAGATGCTTGGGCAGGAACACAAGATTGCACGACAGCTGAATTTCTCCTTTTGCGGTGCAGTGCCCCAGTTTGCGCAGTCCTCCGCCTATTACGAATTTCGCAGGCTTTGCGCCAATTTCGGTTGCTATGTTTTCGGCAAATCGAGGCAATACCGATGCAGCAATACGCTTGGCGAGGAGTTTGAGGCATTGCGATATAAGCGAGGTCACACGTTCATCGCCAAAGTCCATGCCTGTGTGTATTTTCACACTGAGTGTGTTGCCCGTGTCGCTGCCAAAGGTCGCCTTGCCCGGGAAGCGTTGTTGCCTGCATATATTGATTGTGTAACCGCCGAGGCAATTGATTTCTTGCCCTTCGTGGTAGCGCAATTTTGTTTCTTCGCTTTTGGCAAGCATCTGCCGCAGTTTTGTCCTGTTGTCGTCAATTACTTTGCATAGTTCGTCATACCTTATGCTGGTGGGTACGTGCAATTCTATTGCGCCATTGCGCACATTCGACCGTATGCTTTTCATTCCACGCCGGGTGGATATGATAATGGTTCCAAATTCGGCATCGTCAAGCTTGTATTGCCCCATTTTTCAAGCCAGTTTCTTATTGCCCCCACATGAGCTTGCGGCGCAGGGTGTCGGCAAAATTATGGTCAAAGGGTTCAACTACTTTAACAAACGTGTCGGAACGGCGAACTGTCACAGCCGACCCCGACGGGAAAGAATAAGCCTCGCCGTCGAGGCTCACAAGGTACTGTTGTGCGCGCGAGCTTGTTTCCACCTCTATTACCGAGTCGTCGCGCAGCACAAGCGGGCGCATT
The DNA here is from genome assembly GCA_944320595.1 of uncultured Muribaculaceae bacterium. Taxonomy (GTDB): domain Bacteria; phylum Bacteroidota; class Bacteroidia; order Bacteroidales; family Muribaculaceae; genus Avimuribaculum. Next base: position 70,440 of record CALUIB010000014.1, read on the forward strand.
GTGAGCGAATGTGGCGATATTGGCGACAATACTATAACCTGTGCCGTGGGTTCTATGAGTGGGCCGCCTGCGCTAAGATTATAAGCCGTTGAACCTGTGGGGGTTGAAATCACTAATCCGTCGCCACGATATGTGGTGAGGTCGATGCCGTTGACCCAAGTACGCATTGCCAGCATCGAGCAATTGTCTTGCCGCAATATCGACACTTCGTTCAGCGCAAGCGTGTTTTCTATTTCCACGCCGCAGTTGTTGCTTATTTCCACCATTGTACGGTACCCTATTTTGTATTTGCCGCCAAAGAGTTCTTCGGCCACTTGCTCCACGTCGGTTACGTTGGCTGCGGCAAGGTAGCCAAGGTGGCCGGTGTTTATTCCCAGAATAGGCACACCCTTTTTGGCCATTACTCGCGCCGTGCGTAGGAATGTTCCGTCGCCGCCTATGCTCAGAGCCACGTTGCCGTCCATTTTGCAAGCAGGCTTGCTTTCTTCCTTGTCGATAGTTATGCCAAGCACATACCTTAGGTATTGGTAGAAACTACGTTCCACCTCTATTTCCACACCATAGCGGCGCAACACATCCACAAGATGGCGCAACACGCCAGCATAGTGCTGTTGGTATTCATTCCCGAAAAGTAATATTTTCATCGTCAAATCAATGTTTTGTGTGGCATAACGCAAAGTGTGCTGCGGCTTGGTCGTGGGGGGAACATTTGTTCTACTTCCCGATAAAAAACAAATAAATTTGTTTTGTTCTACTCTTGCCTTGCACTATCTTTTGATAAGATAGGCTGCGGCTTGGTATAAAAAACAAATAAATTTGTTTTGTTCTACTCTTGCCTTGCACTATCTTTGCAGCAAAATTAATGCACTTACAAATATACGATATTTTTGTCGTAACCGTAATTATTTTAAATGTGCATTTTATTAGGATACGAGGAATGACGAATTTAAGTGTTAACATCAACAAAGTTGCCACCTTGCGTAATGCCCGCGGTGGAAATATGCCTGACGTGGAAAAGGTGGCTGTGGATTGTGAACGGTTTGGCGCCGACGGCATAACCGTGCATCCGCGTCCCGACGAAAGGCACATACGCCGCAGCGATGTTTATGCCCTGCGCCCGATAGTGCGCACTGAATTTAACATCGAGGGTTATCCGTCGGACGATTTCATCGACTTGCTGCTGAAAGTGAAGCCCGAACAGGCCACGCTTGTTCCCGATGCGCCCAATGCCCTTACTTCGACGGCAGGGTGGGAGGTGGCCGACCATCTTGATTTTCTGACATCGGTAGTTGACCGCCTGAAGGAGGCTGGCATTCGTACAAGTATTTTTGTGGGAACCGACATCGAGAACATAAAACTTGCCGCCAAGACGGGTGCCGACCGTGTGGAATTATATACCGAACCATACGCCGTGGCATATTCCAAGGATCCGGCTGCCGCCGTGGCTCCCTACGTCGCAGCCTCCGAGGCTGCCCACAAGGTGGGGCTTGGGGTGAATGCCGGTCACGACTTGAGCCTTGTCAACTTGAGGTATTTCTACGAGAACTTGCCGCACCTCAACGAGGTGTCGATAGGCCACTGCCTCATTTGCGATGCCTTGTATTTGGGGCTTGAAAAGACTATTGCGGCTTATAAAAATTGTTTAAGATAAACAACCACAGCATTATGGCTATACTTAATTCCATCATGGCAGCTTTGCAGTCGGCAGGTGCCGACGTGCTGCCGGCCGACACGCTCGGCGCACTGCAACAGGCTGCCGGCACTGCTGCCGCCGCCACCCAAGAAATGTCGGTGTGGGAACTCACACTTAAAGGCGGTATCATCATGATACCGCTTGCGATATTGTCGGTGATAAGCATTTACATACTCATCGAGCGTTTCCTTGCCATCAAGACTGCGGCCAAGGAGGATAAGACGTTCATGCGCCGCATAAAAGATTATATCCACGAGGGCGAGATAGAAAGTGCCGTGAACTTGTGCAAGAAGACCGACACGCCCTATTCGCGCCTTATCATGAAGGGCATTTCGCGCATAGGCCGCCCCATGAACGATGTGCTGGTGGCCATCGAGAACACTGGTAATATGGAAATAACGGCACTGGGCAAGGGTTTCAACTGGCTGGCCACCACGGCTGCCGGTGCGCCTATGCTCGGGTTCCTGGGCACTGTCACGGGTATGGTGCGTGCATTCTTCGCCCTGGCCAGCGCAGGGAACAATGCCAACATAGCCGTGCTGGCAAGTGGCATATACGAGGCTTTGGTGACCACGGTCGCAGGGCTTATTGTGGGGATTATAGCATTGTTTGCCTATAACTTCCTTGTTTCTCGCCTCAACAAGGTGATGAACCAGCTCGAAGCCAAGACGATGGAATTTATGGACTTGCTCAATGAGCCGGCCGCAAAATAAGCAAGGAGAACACGACTATGGCACTGAAACGGCAACACGACATGATGTCGATGTTCAGCATGGCATCTATGACCGATGTCATATTCTTGTTGCTCATATTTTTTATGGTGACATCGACTTTCGTTTACCCGTCGGCTCTTGAAGTTGACCTTCCGCAGTCGAGCCAGCAGACGGCGTTGAAACCCGGCACACGCATATATATCGACAAGGACTTGGTGATGTATGGTGCTTTTGGCGACGAGGAGCCTAAGGCGTTGCCCGAAGACCAGTTGCTTACATTCTTGCGACTGGCGCAGCAAAATAATCCTGAGCAGTTCATTGCGCTTTATGCCGATGCGTCGGTTCCTTATGGTAAAATAGTGGAAGTGCTCGACAAGGGCGCGCGCAATAACTTGAAGATTGTGCTTGCCACCACGCCGGCATCGCCCAACTATGCCACTCCCGGCAAAGGGAAAAACATATAAAAAGCTTACGTAGAGAATGAACGACCCCGGCAAGAATAAAAAAATTGCATTGGTGGCAACCGCAGTGTTCCATATAGCGGTGCTGCTTATTCTTGTGTTGTCTTATCTGCACTACACCGATATTCCGATGGAGGACGATGCCGTGCAGCAAGACATTACATTCTTTGGCGGAGAATATGTGATGCTCGGGAACGCATTGCAGCAGCAGGGTGACGAGGCGGCTACTTTGGCTGCCGACGAGGAGCAGGCAAACACGGGCGACAATATTGACGATGCCGGAACGGCAGGGGAGTCGGCTACGCCGGCCTTATCGACCGACGAGCAGTCGCCAATGCAGGTGACGAAGGAGTCGGAACAGGCCGGACCCACCAAGGAAGAACTTGCCGAGCAGGAACGCATACGCCGCCGTAAGGAAGCCGAGGAGCGTACCAACCGGCTCGTGCAGGGAGCTTTCAATAATTCAAAGGGTAACGGCGGCGGCAGCGAAGGCCAGCCCGACGGCAACAGTCCCACGGGTACTCGCTCAGGCTCGCCTGGTGTGTCGGGATTGTCGGCCGGTTACACGCTTGAGCATTGGGGCAATCCTCGCAGCCCGGTTGAGGGCACGGTGGTGATAAGGGTGCGTGTTAACTCTCGCGGGCAGGTTATCGCGGCCAATTACGACAGCGGCAGCGGAACGGCTGCAAGCAACATGGACGTGCGCCGCAGCTGCGAGCAGGCATCGCGGCAGTCGCGGTTCAAAGTGCCTACAGGCACCGTGAGCGAGGCGATAGGATACATAACATGGAAATTCCAATGATGCGTTTTTTGCCGAATTATCGATGGCTATTGATTGCTGTGAAATAGAAAAATGGGCAAATGCCAAGCCGGGCGAGGTGGAGGCATTGAGCAGGCGTTTTGAAGGGCTTGACGATACGCTTACGCTCGTGGAGATAGCCCGTGCATACGTGGCGCAGGCATACATCGGCGACGGTTGCTCCGACCTTGATTTCGACCGCATGGCCTTGGACACGATGATGAAGACAGGCCATTTGGAAGATGCCTTGCGGCTGGCTTGGGATGTGGCCTGCCGAAAACCGTTCAACCTTGATGCGCTCGACGTGTTGCTGCGGATAGTGCCGCCGCAGCATGATATATGGAAAGTGGCGGCATGGCGTTTCACTCGCCTGCTCAGGGCCATAGCATCGACAGGCGACGGCACATCGACGCAATCGGCCTTCTGTGTGGTGTGTGTGCAAGACGAGTATATGTTCATGCGCGCCGCACTTGAGCTTGACGGCATCTCGTCGCAGGAACTTGTGGTGGAAGGCTTGCGCTCCTACGACCGTTTTACCGTCGCCCCTGGCGATAAATACCCCCACACTAATATATACTTTGAAATAACCCCGTTCAACATTTCCGCATTGTAATTTTCCCATCGCCCACGGCTCTATATGTGTGCATTTTTGGGGGAAATGTTGTGTAATGTGGCTCGTAAATACATAATAATACGTTATTTTTGTGTAAGTTTGCACTTGCAAATGTTTTAAATTTAATTCGATGAATTTTATTGAAGAATTGAAATGGCGCGGCATGATTAACAACATGATGCCGGGCACCGAAGAACAACTCAACAAGGAAATGACCACGGCCTACTTGGGCATCGACCCCACGGCCGACTCGTTGCACATAGGCCACTTGGTGGGCGTGATGATGCTGAAGCATCTGCAACGGTCGGGCCACCGTCCCATTGCACTTGTGGGTGGTGCCACGGGCATGATAGGCGACCCTTCGATGAAATCGCAGGAACGCGTTCTCATCGACGAGCCGACATTGCGCCACAATCAGGAATGCATAAAGCGGCAACTTGCCAAGTTCCTCGACTTTGACAGCGATGCGCCCAACCACGCCATCCTTGTCAACAACTATGACTGGATGAAGGACTATGGTTTCCTTAATTTCATCCGCGACATAGGCAAGCACATTACCGTCAACTATATGATGGCAAAGGATTCGGTGAAGAAGCGCCTTGGCAGCGACACGCAGCACGGTATGTCGTTCACCGAGTTTTCTTACCAGCTGCTGCAAGGGTATGACTTCCTGCACTTGTATGAAACCATGGGGTGCAAGTTGCAAATGGGCGGTTCCGACCAATGGGGGAACATGACCACTGGCACCGAACTTATCCGCCGCATGAACGGCGGCGAGGCGTATGCGCTCACCTGCCCGCTTATCACCAAGGCCGACGGTGGCAAATTTGGCAAGACCGAGTCGGGCAACGTGTGGCTCGACCCAAAACGCACTTCGCCCTACAAGTTCTATCAATTCTGGCTTAACGTGAGTGATGCCGATGCTGCAAAATACATAAGGATATTCACCGACCTTGCAAAAGAGGAAATCGAAGCTCTTGAGGCCGAGCAGGAGAAGGATCCGGGGCTGCGCCCGTTGCAGAAACGGCTTGCACAGGAAATCACCGTGATGGTGCATTCGCGCCAAGACTACGAGGCCGCTGTGGAGGCTTCGCAGATACTGTTCTCTAACAAGGCCAACGACATATTGCACCGCATCGACGAGGACACATTGCTGTCGGTATTCGAGGGTGTGCCCACCTTTGAAGTTCCGCTGTCGCTCATCGAGGCCGGTGTACCTGCCGTGGAGCTGTTCACGGCACATGCCGCCGTGTTCCCGTCGAAAGGCGAGATGCGCAAGCTCACACAAGGTGGCGGCGTGTCGGTCAACAAGGAGAAACTGGCCGATGCCAATGCCACTATCGACAAGTCGATGTTGCTAAACGGGAAATACATACTTGTGCAGCGCGGCAAGAAAAACTATTACCTCGTAATAGCAAAATAACGAATTGAGCTATAACTTGCGGTGTGCATGATGCCCTGCAAAGTGGCATTGTGCACACTTTTTTGTAATAATGATTGTAGATGCGCGGTGTGCTGCGTCTTTACATCAAATAAAATGGAATAATAATATGACATACAGCGAGATAATCAAGGAAGCCCGTACCGCCCTTGGGGGAAAGTTGTGCAGGGCTTGCGACGAATGCAACGGGCGTGCTTGCCGCAATATGATACCTGGCCCGGGGGCAAAAGGCATAGGTGACACTGCCATGCGCAACTATGATGCCTGGCGGCAGGTGCGCGTGAAAATGGACACCATCTGCGCCAAGCAGCCGGTTGACATGGGCGTGGAACTTTTCGGGCGGCGTTTTAGCTATCCGTTCTTTGCAGCCCCGGTGGGTGCGGTCAACATTCACTTTGGCGAGAAATACGACGACCGCCGATATAACGACATAATGGTGAGAGCCTGCGCCGAGGCTGGCATAGCGGCCTTTACGGGCGACGGCGTGCTCGACGAGGTAGTGCCAATGGCCTGCGAGGCGATAGGGCGCAATGGCGGCACTGGCATTCCCACCATAAAGCCATGGGATGCCGAGACTGTGAAACGGAAAATGAAATATGCCACCGATTGTGGCGCAGTGGCCATTGCTATGGACGTTGATGCTGCAGGCCTGCCGTTCTTGCGCAACAGCAACCCGCCTGCAGGCAGCAAAAGCGTGGAGGAATTGCGCGAAATAATCCGCGCTGCCGGTCGCCCGTTTGTGGTAAAGGGTATAATGACGGTGCACGGAGCCGAGAAGGCCGTTGAGGCCGGTGCGTCGGCAATAGTGGTGTCGAACCACGGAGGCCGCGTGCTCGACCAGTGCCAGGCCACCGCCGAGGTGCTCGAAGAGATTGCCGCGGCAGTAAAGGGGCGTTGCAAGGTGCTTGTCGATGGAGGCATACGTTCGGGCGTTGACGTGTTCAAGGCCATCGCGCTCGGTGCCGACGGGGTGCTTATATGCCGCCCGATGGTGGTCGCGGCTTTCGGCAGAGCCGAGGAGGGCGTGAAATGCTACATACGCAAGATTGCCGACGAGCTGCAAGACACCATGGAGATGTGCGGCGCGGCAAGCCTGTCGCAAATCACCCGCGACATGGTGTCGTCGCCCTTCCGACCCCAGTAACGGCGGTAAAAAAACAAGGTGAAGCAATCGCTGCTTTACCTTGCCCAACTAATGAGAATTGTTAGTTAATGTTTTTAGATTTAAGGCGTATTGTGTTATTATCGCTTACTAATACTTCTTTAGTATTGCAAATATATGAATAAAATTCGGATATACCACCGCCCCCGCCCCTAAAATGCGCATTTTCGAGAAATGTTCTATTCCTGTTAATTCCAAGGACTGCCGTTCTTCTAATGAGTGCGCGACATCATTGAAAACGGTGTGGGTAACCAGTCCGTATTTCTTCATTCCGCCAAATCGCATACCAAAGTCGTATGGCTGTATTATTTCATTTTAAACAGAGTCTATGCGTGTGTAACCATTCAATTTATCAAACGGCTCTCCTTGTATCGGTGATAGGACAAAGCAGCCGTTTTCCACAGGCATCTTATAAACTGTATATGCATTATGCCCATGATAGCACATACCCTCCCACAGTGTTACTATCAATTCCTTTTCACCATCAAAATCTATGTCGAAGAAGAAAAACGGAGATTGAGAACCATCAAAAAGCATATTGTTTACGTGTCATTAGCTGGCTTAAAAGGGATATAATCAGTTTCTATCAACATACCATTTTTGTTATGACTAAGATTGCCATCGGAAAACAGAGGGTTCTTTACAACGAACTCATGTTCTTCGTTTTTAAAATGGATAAAGCCATGCCCGTTTATAGCCGTCGGATTATGCCATGAATAAAATTCCCCATTATAAATGGTATCAACCATGCAGATTGCAGAAACATAATAGCCGCCCACTTGCTGATTATATTTGACGTAAACACATATTGCATCTTCTTCTTTTAAATAGTCTGCTCGTTCAAAGCCATGCGGAGTAGTGCTTGTATTGGCGCAGCCACAAACAAGCAATAAAGCCAACAAATAGGATGGTAATCGTTTCATCTGCCAACACCGTTTTTGAAGTTTATCGGTAGTTCTTCGATGTAATATATTGGAACTTTTTCTGATTCTCATTATAAAACAGGATTTCTTTCAAAAAAAGGTACTGTCATTGTCAGCATCATTCAAATTCTTTTAGATGCTCATTCCATTTGGTGGTGAAATTGGGATATGCCAGCAACTGCTCGTAAGTGCAACTGTCGGGCAAGAGCAGTTCTGCCGTTTCAGAGGTAAAAGCTCCCATGTCATTGAACTCATTTTTGAGGGTTATAAGATGTGAACGCAGAAAACGGTATGTGGCATTATTCCAAATGTCTTTTTGCTTGCCCTGCAAGACACTGGCTATTTCATTCCTCTTTGAAATGAAGTCATACCATGCTTTTTTGGCCTTTAGCAAGGCTTGCCTGTCGGCTGTTTCATCATAAAGTGGGAATGGCTCATCTTCAAATGTCGAGGGAATCAAGTCGTTAAAGATATGTGCATATTCCTTGTCAAATAGTGAATCTGAAATATCCCTGTATTTCATTGGCACATGGTAGTTATTGCTTGTCATTGAGAAATATAAGTCTTTCAACGATTCATTCCTGCCATGATGAATGGCGATTGAAGTGTTGTAATATTTGATGAACGAATATGAGCCATCAGCATTGGCATTGTCTATATGAGCTTTAAGAAACTCATGTTGGGCTGTTATTAATCTGTCGGCAAGCGACTTTTCTTCTTGCAACAGCTTGGAAAGCCTGTGGTCGGCTATTTCATCAATCTTTTCAAGTAAATAATGGTTTAGAAATTGGATTTGGTGTGATGACACTGCAAAATCTTGCTCCACTTCAATCGTAGAAACCTGTGGAGCTTTCAAGTCATAAACCATGTGCAACAGGCTGTCAACAATATTGTATTGCATTATAGTATTTGAAGGCAGCTCAATTTTGTTAGATTGCATATAGCGGTATATGCTATCCCAGACAATGCCGAACACCGAATCCTTGTTTCCAATATAAGACATCAGCACATTGCCATTATCTGAATCCCAGTTCCCAACATAAGATGTCAGCGCATTGCCAATGTTCACGGCAGAATCTTCTGCCTGCTGGGCAAGAGCAGTTTCTTGGCTATTGTTTCCTTTACACCCATATAAGATGCAAAATAGCATCAAGCCAAATAGCAAAAATGGCAATCGTTTCATCGGTCAATCCTGTTTTTTTGATGTCTTTAAGTTTAGATTTGTTTTAAGAATTAGTGTTTATGTTTCTTGATTAATTTATTAAGTTGCTCGTTTATAATATTTCCCCTTATGAGGACAATTTTCCAAATCGGCAATGGTTTGTTTGTAAATATCTTCCAATATCTGCCTGTTTTGAAGATTTTCCACATAGTATTGCGGTATGCTTGAAAAGCCGTATTTTGCACCTAACAAAGCGCATGAAACAGCCGCATTGGTGTCGGCATCTCCTCCCAAATTGACAACCGCCAGCAAGCCGCCATTGAAAGAATCGCAGTGCCACAAGCTCCATAAAGCAATCGCCATTGTCTTTAATGTATATCCCATAGTATCATCGTCCAAGGAAAGAACCGCAGGGTCATCGTTAAAAGACATTTCTAAATATTCGGCTATGCGGTCGTCATATCTGTTTGCAATTTCCATCAAATGTGCCTTTCCCAATTGGTAATCTGCAAAAATGAGGGATTGCATCAACTTTACAATAAGTACGCATGACCCGACACAACGCATATCGGGGTGCGTAAGGCGACATATATCTGCAATCTCATCTTCTTCCGCAATTGGGGAAGTAGCTACGATTGAAGTCCTCATAAGCCCGCCATTTGCGGCACTGCGGCATTGGTACATGTGCCAAACAATCTCTGCCGCCTTTATAGGGTCTTTGGTATAATCCCTCATGCAAAGTACATTAAAGGTATGCCTGCCTATCCCTAAAGGATTTCCGTTAAACCATTCCTTGAAATTGCAGGCTATCTCATTTAAATTGAAATGATTGTCATGCCTTGCCTTGGCTATGCAAATCATCATGTCGGTGTCGTCGGTCCAACTGCCCTGTTTCCAACGGCTGCGGTGCGCATCTTGTATGATTTGGTCATAATGCTTCAATCCATCGGGATAGTATTTCTTCACTTCGGCTCGTGTCATAAATTCCGTTCCAAGCCCCAACGCATCGCCAATAGCCTGCCCATAGATACAGCCCTTGATTCTATCCTTTGTTGTTTCCGATAAAGCCATAAGCCGTTATTATGAAATTCTTTTTAAATTAGCACCTTGTGAATTAGTTATTTCCAAAAATTATGTCATTCTCCCTTTGGTTTGTTTAAGTGGGAATCGATGATGGCGCTTATTTCTTCTTCGCATTGCTCGGCAAGGAATTTGAACCTTATTGGGATGTAACCATATTTTCCCTCAAAGATACGGCATAAGTCATAACACTTTATTCCAGTCTCCGCCACTAATTTTCTTAGAATCTGTTTAAATTTATTTATAATTAGTTGTAAATCAGTAGGTTAATTGGAATATTTTTCGTAACTTTATGATTATCAAGACATTAAAGTTATGCATAAGTACCCAACCAACCTGACTGATAAACAGTGGCAAGTTATAAAAAATATGTTAGACCCCAAAGAAAGATTCAGAAAATATTCCACTACTGTCCCGTTTAAACTAACTCATACTAAATAAGTTAGGATATTCATCAGTTGAAACGGAATTTTGATTTT
>CALUIB010000015.1 GCA_944320595.1 uncultured Muribaculaceae bacterium
AAATCAAAATTCCGTTTCAACTGATGAATATCCTAACTTATTTAGTATGAGTTAGTTTAAACGGGACAGTAGTGAATATTTTTCTACAAAGTTCTTTCATGCTGCGGTTTTTACGCACTTTTACGCTTGTTTACCGCCGAAAATTTGTAACTTGCAAAAGCTTTTACATCAAAAATAGAAACCATCATGAGATATTTTAAATCGGTAACAGATATTGGCGACCTGAACGAGGCTGTGAGGGAGGCCATGCAGGTGAAAAAGAACCGTTTCGCATACAAGGAGCTCGGGCGCGACAAGACGCTGCTTATGATATTCTTCAACTCGTCGCTGCGCACGAGGCTCAGCACCCAAAAGGCCGCCATGAACCTTGGCATGAACGTGATTGTGCTCGACGTGAACCAAGGCGCATGGAAACTTGAAACCGAACGCGGCGTGGTGATGGACGGCGACAAGCCCGAACACCTGCTTGAGGCAATCCCCGTAATGGGCTGCTACTGCGACGTGATAGGAGTGCGCTCGTTTGCGCGTTTCGAGAGCAAGCGCGACGACTACGAGGAGAAGATCTTCAACCAGTTCGTGAAATATTCGGGCCGCCCGGTGTTTGCAATGGAAACGGCCACCGTACACCCGTTGCAGAGCTTTGCCGACCTCATCACCATAGAGGAATACAAAACCAAGCCGCGGCCAAAAGTGGTGCTGACGTGGGCACCGCACCCCAAGGCATTGCCCCAGGCCGTGCCAAACTCGTTTGCCCAGTGGATGCTGGCCACCGACTACGACTTCGTTATCACTCATCCTCACGGCTACGAGCTGTCGCAAGAGTTCACCGCCGGTGCCACAATAGAATACGACCAAGACAAGGCTCTTGCCGGGGCCGACTTCGTTTATGCCAAGAACTGGTCGGCATTCGAGGACCCAAATTACGGCAAGGTACTTACCACCGACCGCAACTGGACCATAACAGCCGAAAAGATGGCGCTGACCAACGATGCACGTTTCATGCACTGCCTGCCGGTGCGCCGCAACATGATTGTGAGCGACGACGTGATTGAAAGCCCACGGTCGATAGTGATACCCGAGGCTGCCAACCGCGAAATATCGGCACAAGTGGTGCTGAAACGCATACTTGAAGACTTACAATAATATTTAAGATACAGGCAATCATGAAGAAGATACTATTTATTTTATCACTGATGCTCCCGCTGGTCGCCGCTGCCGCCGAATGGGATGGCATGGACGTGAAAATGTGGAGCGAGGGCAGTATCACCTGGGCCGACTTCAAGGGTGCACCTCCGGCCGGGACCGACGCGCCTGTGTCGGGATTTGAATGTACGCTCGACGTGAAACGCGAGAACTTGGGTCACGGGCGGGAATACTTCGCATACGCCTATATGGACAAGCTGCATTCCTACGTCACCGACACCACGCTCGCCTCGCCCGAACGACTGCGTTACCACCAGCTGCAATTCGACGCGCTCGAAGTGGTGCGCCGCCGACTGCAAAACGAAATTGGCATGGGCATAAGCGACCAGCAGGTGCAGGACCGCACGGCATACTACCGTGCCGCATACATTGAGCAGCTTGCCGACATCGACCGTGAAACCGAATACGGAACCAACGAAAAGAAGGTGGCCGAGTGGGAATATTTCACCCGCAAGAACCTTGAACAAACGGCAGTTGCCCCGCCACCGCAATCGGTGCCGAGCAACTGGGGATATGGCGCACAAGTGGGCCTTGGCGGCATTTTCCCCACGGGCGACATCACTGGCACGTTCCACGGCAACTTCACTTTCAATGCCGGCCTGATAGGCACTTACCGCCGCCTGCAACTGCAAGCCACCGTAGCCTACGGCCAGCCGGGATTTGAGAACCGCAACGTGTTCAGCCGTTTCGACTCCGAAGGCCGCCCTGCCGTTGACGTACTCGACGACAACGCATCGTTCCTAGACATCACCGTGTCGCTCGGTTACTGCATAGTGCGCACCGGCAGGCTCGCCATAACGCCACACGCAGGATTGTTCTGGGGCAAATACAAGTGGAACGCCACCGACCTCGAATGGACGCAGAACCCCGAAACCGGCGAATATGAAAGCCACGTTACGCGCACCGAAACGCAAAAATTCAGCGACCTGAACTGGATGGCCGGCATCGACTTCGACATACGCCTGCACACGGCACGCAGCCGCGGCGACTTCTGGTTTGGTCGCCGCGAGCAGCTTGCATCATCGCTGCGCATCACCCCATACGTGGCCCACGCAGTGTACAACAAAGAGAACCCGGCCGTAAAAGGCTACTACGTGGGATTCACGGTGTCGTATTACGGCCTGGCTCGTGCATTGAAATTGCAATAACCCCGTTTATGACAAAAGTCAAAATAATGGGGCTGCCAATTATTTGCAATTGCGGCAGTTGCGTAGTACCTTTGTAGATACTCTTTTTTCATACCTGCTATTTCAAGATGGAACAATATATAGTATCGGCCCGGAAATACCGCCCGTCAACCTTCAAGACGGTGGTGGGGCAGCAATCGTTGACCCACACGCTGAAATCGGCCATCGACTCGGGACACTTGGCCCACGCCTACCTCTTTTGCGGCCCACGCGGAGTGGGCAAGACCTCGTGCGCCCGCATCTTTGCAAAGACCATCAACTGCCTGCACCCAACGCCCGACGGCGAGGCGTGCAACGAGTGCGAGTCGTGCGTGGCATTCAACGAGCAGCGGTCGCTCAACATAGTGGAACTCGACGCCGCCTCCAACAACTCGGTCGATGACATACGCAACCTCATCGAGCAAGTGCGCATACCGCCGCAAATAGGGCGTTACCGCGTGTTCATCATCGACGAGGTGCACATGCTCTCGACGGCGGCGTTCAACGCATTCCTGAAGACCCTTGAGGAACCGCCGTCGCACGCAATATTCATTCTCGCCACTACCGAGAAACACAAAATTCTGCCAACGATATTGTCGCGCTGCCAAATATACGACTTCTCGCGCATCACCATCCCCGACATCGTTGACCAGCTGAAATACATAGCAGGCAACGAGGGCATCGCAGTCGAACCGGCTGCACTTAACGTGATTGCGCAAAAGGCCGACGGAGCCATGCGCGACGCTCTGTCGATTTTCGACCAGGTGGCGGCATCGTCGGGCGGCAACATCACCTACGCCTCGACAATCGAAAACCTCAACGTGCTCGACCACGACTACTACTTCCGCCTGATGGAGGCTTTCCGCACGAGCAACGTCATCGAGGCTCTGCTCATTTACAAGGAGATACGCGACAAAGGTTTTGACTCGCTATTCTTCATCAACGGCCTTGCCAAGCACATTCGCGACATGATGGTGGCAGCAACGCCGCAAACGCACAAGCTGCTCGACATGGGCGAGGAGGTGGCAGCACGGTTCATCAGCGAATCGGTGAAATTCCACCCCAAGTTTTATTATATGGCCATGGACTTGTGCAACACGTGCGACCTTAACTACCGCACCGCGTCAAACAAGCAGTTCCTTGTGGAGCTGACGTTGATAAAACTTTGCCGCCTGCTCGAACGCCCCACCACGCCCACCGAAGGCGGAGGAGGCGGAGGAGGCAAGCAAACGACGGCCGCACCGCAACCACAACCGCAGCCAGTCGGCCAGGCCAGGACACAAGCCTCACCCGCCACTGCTCCACAGCGCACAAGTGCGGCAACCTCCACCCCACCGCCTGCGGCAGCAAAACCAATAGCGCAGCCACAACAGCAAACCACTGCCGAGCCACGGGTGGCATACACACCAACGCCCCCACAGTACACCGCCGCGACAGCAGCAAAACCCACCGTGGCAATGCCAGGCAATATGCCACGGATTATGATAAACAACACTGCCGCGGCACAACAACCGGCGGCCAGCGGGAGTGCAAACAGCCCTGCCGCCGCAATGCAACGCCACTTGTCGCCATTCACCCCCGAGCAGATGCTTGCCGCATGGAACAGCTACATAGAAAAGCATCCAAGCGAAAAAGTGATAGTGAACACCATGCGCACCGCCCTACCCTCGCGAGTTGACGACACGCTATATGAAATACACGTCGATAACGTGGGCCAGGTGGAATTCATAAAGGCGCGGCAAACCGAAATCGTAGAGTTCCTGCGCCAGCAATTAAGCAACGACATGGTGGCTATCGAAGTGAAAGTAAAAGAATCGGGGCCCGCACCAAAATTCTGGTCTCCACGCGAGATTGTGGAAGACATGGTGCAACGCAACCCGGAAGTGCGCAACATGATACAAGAACTCGGCCTAAGCCTCGCCTGACAGATTCTAAGCAGGCTCTAAGAAATTATCCTTCAATCACATGGACTGAAATAATGTGCTGCGAGAACACACCAACGGGAATGGTGGAACTCGTGGTACCACCTTACAGCAGCCTGCTGTTTGAGAACACCTCGACAGGCGTAAAAGGAACTCCCCAATGGTCGATAAACAACACCGCCGGGTATCCTTCTACCGAGCCCGGTTATGGGACTCCCACCGGCGATGCCACACCGGTCGAGGGAACAGAAGATGGCAATTATATCTATGAAGTCCAAGGCTCGCAAGGAGCCGGCGTGGAAGGCGAAGACTTCGTTGTTTCTTATCCCGAGACTGCTGGTAACGTGATGGTTTACAATGCTGCAGGCATGGTTGTCGCCAATTATGGATTGCCCGCAGGCGGCCAGTTCGTAATTCCGGGCAGCGACTTCGAGCCAGGCATGTACATCGTCAAGGTTTATGGCGAAAATGTGGTTAAGACTGTGAAAGTTATCAAATAATCAAGCTTTAACTGATATTATAAGTCGGGGGAGGCTTGCCGAAACGTCGGCAAGCCTCCCCCCCTGTTTTGTATGCTCTGCGTGAGCTTGGCGCACCTCAACTATTCACCCTTGATGACTGCCATCGGCACTAATTCCACAACAGGCTTTACAAGGTCGTCCTCGAATGCCAGCACCTGTTCAATGTCCTTGTAGGCACCGGGAGCCTCGTCGAGGCAGCTTGCCCGCAACCCGTGGATAATGCCCTTGTCTTCCATCATTCGAGCCTCGTCCTTCAGCGACAAAGTGTTGCGTGCCGCGGTACGGCTCAGGCGGCGGCCAGCCCCGTGGCTGCACGACATGAAACTTTCGGGATTGCCAAGCCCCTCCACGATATACGACTTCGTGCCCATCGAGCCGGGAATAATCCCCGTTTCACCCTTGTAGGCACGAGTTGCCCCCTTGCGGTGCACAATCACATCCTCGCCGAAGTGATTTTCCCATGCGGCATAGTTGTGGGCTATGTTTATCATCGGCTCGAACTCCACGCCCGGGACAGCCATTGCGAACCCCTCCTTGACACGCTCCATCATGGCCTTGCGGTTGGCAAATGCTATCTTCACGCAATATTCCATCTCGGCCATGTAGTCCTTGGCCTCTTGCGTCTCTATCGGCAAGAAGGCAAGCCCCGGAATGGTCTCGGCATACCACTTGCCGCACCAAAACTCGGCCAGCGCGTTATAGTGTTCGGCCACTTGCAGCCCCTGGTGGCGGCTACCCGAGTGTATCATCACCCACACATCGCCCGTGGCGGTGTCCTTCTGTATCTCTATGAAGTGATTGCCGCCGCCCAGCGTGCCTATCTCCTTCAAGATATTGGCGCGCTTGTTGCGCAAGTATGGCAGCCGCTCCCAGTCGGCCTCGGGCAGCAGGCTCTCATCCACCGCATTCTTTTGGTGAGCAAAGCCCAGCGGCACAGTAGCACGAATGTGGCGCATCACGTCGGTTATTTGCTTTCGCTCCAATTCCGGGGCTTTAAGGCTGGTCTTCATCGCGCACATTCCGCACCCTATGTCCACGCCCACGGCATTGGGCACCACCACCCCACGCGTGGCAAGCACGCCGCCTATGGGCATCCCCTTCCCGGCATGGGCATCGGGCATTATTGCTATGTGCTTGAAGGCGTATGGCAACGATGCAAGGTTCACAATCTGTTCCATGCACTTATCCTCAACATTGTCGAGCCACAGTTTTGCGGGCAATCGTGTGCCCATTACTACTTTCTGTATCATCTTTTCCTACCATTATTAATTCAATGCAAAATTACACAGCCACTACGCCACCTATTGGCGTAATTGGAAAAATCTGCGTAACTTGCACAAAAAAAGTCGTTAACAGCCATAAAAACAAGCATACAGCCATGCCACTGAACCGAAACACACTAATGCGAATGCGCACCATCGATGCCTGCCTGCAACGCCGACAGCGCAGGTGGACTATAGAAGACTTGCGGCAAGCCTGCGAAGATGCTCTACGTGACTATGAAGGCATCGACAGCGTGAGCCTGCGCACGGTGCAACGCGACATAGAACTGATGCGCAGCGGCAAACTTGGCTACTACGCACCCATAGTGGTGCGCGACCGCAAATATTACGAATACAGCGACCCCGGCTTCAGCATCACGCAACTACCGCTTTCAGAACAAGACTTGGCCGAACTGAGCTCGGCAATCGACATAATACGCCACTATCAGGGATTCCAAGGCATGAAAGGACAGGAAGACATACTGGCGCGTATGCAAGACCAACTACAGGCGCAACAGTCGCACCACCAGGTGGTTTACATCGAGACCAACAAGCAGCTCAAGGGGCTGCAATTCCTTGGCCAGCTCTACGACTTTATCATCAAGCGCGAGCCTATTGCCATCGACTACAAGCCGTTCAAGGCACACCGGCAATCACAGATATACATTTCGCCATATATATTGAAGGAATACAACAACCGCTGGTTCCTTATAGGCTATAACCAAAGGAAAAGGGATATACAGACCATTGCCCTTGACCGAATAATTGCCGTGCAAAAGGACGAAAAAGGGCAATTCAGGGAAAACACATTCTTCGATGCCGAAGAATACCTTGGCTCGATGGTGGGCGTGACTCGCGACCTGCGCTCCAGCACCGAGAGAGTAGTGCTGAGGATTGATGCCGACCAGGCACCCTACGTGCTCACCAAGCCACTGCATCACAGCCAAAAGCTGCAAAAAACCGGAGATGACGGCAGCATCACCGTAGCAATAGAAGTGATACCCAACCTTGAACTCGAACGCCTCATTCTAGGCTACGGCAGCCACATCGAGGTACTATCGCCATGGCAGCTGCGCCAGCACATAGCCCGGCAAGTGATAATAGCCGCCTCGAAGTACCAGCCCCACGTTTAAATTATTTCTGCTCACTAAAATGCACAGAAAGCGTAAGAGGGTGTATCAAAATCAGAAATAATATACGCCGTGGGCGGCGGAGCCGCCCTATGTCTGTATTTTGATGCACCCTCGTGTGGCACGTTATGCCGCGCCGTATCAGCCATAGTTGGCCAGTGCCGTGCGCAGCTCGTTTACAACCATGGCTTTCAGTTCGGGCGGCGCAATCACTTCCACTTGCGAACCGTGAGAAAGTATCTCTTGTATGAAATCGTAGGTGATAAGCAGATGGTAGTGGAAGAGCGAGTAACTGTCGTGCACCTCCTCGCTCTGCGAATGGTGCAGCGGCAAGGCGCGGAAATATTTCGCCTGGTTGCTTGAAGCCTTCAGCACCACATCCTTTGGCTCGCCCTTGCTCTGCATTATGCCAAAGCAGTCTTTGAAGTAATCGGCGGCACTGAAGCCCGCCGGCACCTCGAAGTGCTCGTTGCGTATGGTCACGTCGCTCATGCGGTCGAGCGAATAGGTCTTTATCATGGCATCCTTGATGTTGTAGCCTATCACATACCACAATTGCTTGAATATGCGCACGAAATATGGTTCCACCACAATGTTGCGCTTGGTGTTGACGCGGTTGTAGGCACGGTAAGAGAAACACAGCCTACACGACTCCTTCATGGCCTGTATCACCACCGGCAGGTTGCCGCGCGCCGACGGCACGTCTTCAAGCACTATGCGGTCGGAAACATCGTGCGAGTCAGACAGCATGCCGCTCATCGATGCCGCATCGAGCAGCCAGTTGCGGAGCCGCCCGTCTTGCTCGCTGCCCGATGTGTCGATGTAATACTCGAATGTACCCTGGTCGCACTCCACCGCCACGTTAAACGTGTCGAGGATGCCTTGCCGGTAATTGTAGAACGTGCGCCGGGCAAGCGGCTCGCCATCGCTCAACGACGATTTCACCCACAAGCGGTTAAGCTCGTCGCGAGTGATGCGCCCGTGGCGTTGTATTGTGTCGATAATCCAGATATACTTATTTATCAAGTTCCTTGCCATGCATCACCCTCCATTCCCTTTCTTCGACAGCGCAAGCAGTCCGACAAACGTCACCGCGGCATTCAGCAGCAACAGTTCAAAACTCATCACATATCCGCAGCACTCCAGCAGGCCGCGCTGCACAAAGTAGCAAGCCACCGGGGCGGCTACGCACACCACCGGCACAAGGCGGTCGCGCACCTGCAAGCGCACGACAAGCCCAAAGAGGAAAAGTCCCAAAATTGGCCCGTAGGTGTAACTGGCAAGCATGTAAACTGCACTGATGGCATCGCTGTCGCTTATGTAATAGAATACTATTATTACCAATCCCATCACCACCGACATTGCCAAGTGTACTACACGGCGCACCACGGTGAGGCGGCTTTCGGGCCGACTTGAAGCCCCCAAAATATCAACCGTGAACGATGTGGTGAGCGATGTCAAGGCCGACCCGGCTGCCGAATACGCAGCCGACACAAGCCCGAGGACGAACACCACCCCGACAACCACCGGCATCGAGCCGTGCGAGGCCACGAGACCAAAGAGTTCATCGGTTTTCTCGGGTACCGACAAACCTGGCGTATTCCTTGCGTACATCACCAGCAGTGTGCCAAGCACAAGGAACAGAGCTATCACAAAAAATTGCGATATGCTGCTCACAATCATGTTCTTTTGCGATTCGCGCGAATTGCGGCAGGCAAGGTTGCGCTGCATCATGTCCTGGTCAAGTCCAGTAGTGGCTATCACCATGAAAATGCCTGCAAGAAATTGCTTCCAAAAATATTCGCCACGCATGGGGTCGTCGAAGTAAAAGATGCGCGAAGTTTCATCGGCAGCCACGGCCTCCACCATCGAGCCAAATCCAAGCCCAAGCCCACGGGCAACGAAAACGATGCACAGCACCACCGACCCCACGAGGCACAACGACTTGAGCAAGTCGGTCCAAATCACCGTCTTCACCCCGCCCTGCATGGTATAAAGCCATATAAGCGCAATGGTAATGGCCACATTGAGCGCAAAAGGCACTCCAAGCGGGCCGAAGGCAAGACTTTGCAGCACCACGCACACCACGAAAAATCGCACCGATGCGCCAAGCATCTTTGAAATGAAGAAGAACCATGCTCCGCTGCGGTAAGTAGCAATGCCGAAACGCTGCTCAAGGTAACCGTATATCGAAACGAGATTGCGCTTGTAGAAAAGCGGCACCAACACGAATGCTATGGCCGCGCTGCCCACTATGAACCCGAGTGCCATTTGCAAGTAGCTGTACCCCTTGGCCACAACCATACCCGGGACCGAGATGAACGTGACACCCGATATTGCTGCCCCCATGGTGGCAATGGCCACCACAAGCCACGGCGCACGGCGGCCACCTGTAAAGAAACTTGCATTGTCGCTCCCCCTGCCTGCAAAAGCCGACACGGCAAACAGCACTGCGAAGTACCCCACAATCGTTGCTATGACTATTATAGGTGTCATTCCTTATATAGCAAATATGGCCGGCGGCGCACTTTGAACGCCTCCACGTCGGCTCGCCACGTGGCTTTTATCTCGGCCGCGCTTTTCCCTTCCTCTATCATGCGGCGCACCTGGCCGTCGCCCACCAGCAATTCAAAAAACGATGTGAAAAACTTGTCGCCAATCCCCATGCGGCGATAAGCATCAATCACATATCCCAAGTCCACCCCGGCAGCAATCACGGCCTCGGGGTCAAGCCCCGTCAAGTCGCGCCCGTGGCACAGCTTGTCTTTCAACGGGGGATTTTTTGCGCCATCCATGCTTTGCGGCGTGAATGTGTATGTACATCCCTTCATGGCCGGGTGACCGTATATCTCAAACGGGTGGCCGGTACCCCGGCCAAGGCTAATGACCGTACCCTCGAAATAACACGTCGAGGGATACAGATAAACGGCAAGCATCGACTTCAAATTGGGCGACGGAGCAACAGGCAAGCCGTAACGGCTACTATGCGTGTACCCCTCGCACGGAATCACGGTGAGACGGCTTCCGAGCCGCTTGCCGCCGTCGAGCCACCCTTCGCCGTCAATCATCAGCGCAAGCTCGCCAAGCGTCATGCCATGCACAACCGGGATAGGCAACGCCCCCACGCCCGATTTGTATTTCATGTCGAGCACCGGCCCATCGACATACATCCCGTTGGGATTGGGGCGGTCAAGCACCACAAACTCTTTCCCGTAGGCCGCGGCGGCGTTCATCAGCCGCATCATGGTTATATAATAAGTGTAGTACCGCACACCCACATCCTGCAAGTCGGTGACAATCACGTCAAACTCGCCCATCGTGGCCGCCGACGGCATCCCTTTTTTCCCATCGTAAAGCGACGCTATGGGTATGCCCGTGGCGGCATCCACACTGCCTTTCACCTTCTCGCCAGCATCGGCATTGCCGCGGAATCCGTGTTCGGGCGAAAATATAGTGGTCACGTTTATGCCATGGTCAAGCATCACGTCGAGCGTGTGGCGACCATCCACCATACCGGTGTGGTTGCTAAGCAGTGCCACACGCTTGCCGACAAGCAGCGGCGCATACCGCTCGATGCGAGCAGCACCCACTTTTATCGTTTGCGAATAAGCGGCAGGCAGGCACAAGACTGCGGCTAAGGCCACGGCCATAAGCCTATAGAAGGTTATTAAATATGACATTAACTTGTATATGTGATTATAGCCACAATGCAGCCACATGGCACGACTCAAAATTCCTCAAAGCTCAATGGCAGCAGGGCGCGGATGCCGTCGATGCGGTAAACCACGTCGCGGCCACACAGCAGTATGTCGATGGGCTGGCCACCAAGTTTCTCATATTCCAGTATGGCCTGGCGGCACACTCCGCACGGGGCGGCAGGCTCTTCGATAAAATCCCCCTTTTGCCATGCAGTAATGGCCAGCCTCACGAAACGTACCCCAGGATAACGGGCGGCAGCATAAAATATGGCCGACCGCTCGGCACACGTTCCGGCCGGGAACGACGCATTCTCCTGATTGGCCCCTGTGATTATTTCGCCATTTTCGAGCAGCAAGGCAGCCCCCACGTGGAACTTGCTATAAGGAACGTATGCACGGGAAGTGGCCTCCTTGGCCATTTCTACCAACTTTTTCTCATCTTCGCCCAATTCATTATAAGAGTAAACCCTTATCTTTGTATCAATAATTCTTTCATCCATGGCTCTACAGTATTTATGCAAAGATAGCACAAGTAGCGAGCAATACAAAAATAAGGCTGCCCATTTTTGCATCGCCGACGTGCCCCATATATATAAATGGATAGTTGCAATCATTTTTTACCTGCTGGCCTGCTCGCAGGCGGCGGCGCAAGCCAAGTCGGCAGCCTACTTGGAATACATAGAACGGTATCACCGCATAGCCATAATGCACCAGCAGCAATATGGCATACCGGCAAGCATCACGCTGGCGCAGGGGCTGCTCGAAAGCCGCGCCGGCCGCAGCCGCCTGGCCGTGCAGGGAAACAACCACTTCGGCATAAAGTGCCACGGAAAGCGGTGGAACGGCGGCAAGATATATGCCGACGACGATGCCCCCGACGAATGTTTCCGCAGCTACCATTCGGCCGACGACTCATTTGAAGACCACGCCCGTTTCCTGAAACAACGGCGGTATGCGCCGCTGTTCGAGCTAAAAGTGACCGACTACAAGGGGTGGGCGCGCACTCTGCGCAAGTGCGGATATGCTACCGACAAGCGGTATGCCGACAAGCTCATCGACATAATCGAGACTTACGAGCTTTACCGCTACGACACCGGCCAGCCTGTCATAGCCAAGCCAAAGCACCTTGAAGGCGACGAATCGCTACAGCACTCCATCGACAGCCAAATCTTCGAGGAAATAACATCGGCACACGAAATAGTGAAACGCAACGGCCTGTATTGCGTCATAGCCAAGGAGGGCGACACATATTCAAGCATTGCCGAAGAATTCGGTATGCGCTCGCGCAAGCTGGCCTCGTTCAACGACCGTGGCTGGCGCAACCGCAACGACAAAATCGAGACTGGCAGCATAGTATATATAGAAGAAAAGCGCGATGCGGCAACCGACCACCCCACAGGGATTTACGTGACAAGCACCGGCGACACTTCATACGGCATAGCACAACAATTCGGCATAAAACTGAAATCGCTGTGCAAGCTCAACCGCCTATCGACCGGCAATTCCAACCGCTCGCTCAAGGCCGGGCTGAAAATAAGGCTCCGGTAGGCACCCCCTACTGCCCTACCAGAGCCTTGATAAAAAGCACTCTAACTACAAGCCTGTTTAAATGTTGCTCAAAATAACTTGATGTAATTTCAAATATCGCAAAATTCAGACAGGCTCAACATCAATTTTCCGAAACCGACTTCATCCACTCCTCCTCGGTTGGTATCTCCTCGGCTATCTCGGTGTTGGCAAAATCCCCTCCATACTCCTCGGCGTGCTGCGAACGGTCGAGCCCTATGCGCTCGCTGCGCTTCGACACTCGCATACGCACCATCTTGTTGGTGAGCCAGTATAGCGCATAGCTCATCACAAACGTGTAGCCAAACACTATAGCCACGGCAAGCACATGGTTGACGAAAAATTCCCACCGCGACACCTCGCCGCTCCCACCGGGGAAGAAATAGGAATAAGTGAACACACCCGTCAATATGGTACCCACTATGCCGCCAAGTCCATGTGTGGGGAACACGTCGAGGGCATCATCAAACAAGTGTTTCTTGGCCTTGTAAGTCACTGCAAAGTTGCAGATAATCGTGGTCACAAACGAGATAAAGAAGCTTTGCCCCACTGTCACCCAGCCTGCGCTCGGCGTTATGGCCACAAGCCCCACCACAGCACCAATGGCGGCTCCCATGGCCGACGGGCGGCGGCCAAGCAGGCAATCGAGGAACACCCACGTCACCATGGCCGTGGCTGCGGCAGTGTTGGTGTTAAGGAAAGCCGATATGGCCACACCGTCGGCAGCAAGCGACGAGCCGCCATTGAAACCAAACCACCCGAGCCACAGCAAGGCTGCGCCAAGCAGCACAAACGGTATGTTGGCAGCCTTGCCCTCCTCGCTTGTGCGCTTGCCCAAAAACAATGCGCCGACGAGGGCGGCGACACCCGATGCCGCGTGTACTACTATGCCCCCGGCAAAATCATGCACGTGCATCTTGGCAAAAATCCCTTCCGGGTGCCACGTCCAGTGCGCAAGCGGGCAGTAAACCACTATCACCCACAGCATCATGAATATCAGGTAACCCGAGAATTTCACCCTCTCGGCAAAAGAGCCTGTTATGAGCGACGGCGTGATGATGGCAAACTTCATTTGGAACAGCGCAAACAGTGCCAGCGGAATGGTGGTCACGGCAAGGTCTTGCTGTGTGAGGCCACCGCCGTCAGGAAACAAGTTCTCGGCACCAACACCCTTCATCATGAAAAAGTCGGCAGGATTGCCTATAAGGCCGCCAATATCATTGCCAAACGACAAACTGAACCCGACTACAACCCAAATGACGCTGACAACGCCCATCACTATGAAACTTTGCAGCATGGTGCTTATCACATTCTTGGCTCGCACCATGCCTCCATAAAAGAATGCAAGCCCCGGTGTCATCATCAGCACAAAAATAGTGGCCGTAATCATCCACGCAATGTTGGCATACTGCTGCGCAGTGAGGTCGGGCAGATTGAAATCAGAGGGGGAACCCGAAACAAACAAACCTAAAACACTGATACCGAAAATCACGCAAAACAGTATCAGCCATCTTTTTTTAACCTTTCCCATTTTAATTATAATTTATGCAACTAAAACTTTTTGCAATCTTTCATGCGGCAAAGCTATCATTTTGTTTTCAATTATCAAAATATTATAGCATAAATTTAATTTTAAAACTAAAATAACAACACTTAACCTATACATAGATATAATAGCAAAACAAATAACCGTGCCACAAGGCCAATTTGCCCAGTGGCACGGTTATAATGATGATGTGAGAGATTGTGGCTACATTATTACCTTCGATACTGTTCCATCAACCGCAACCACATACACTCCACGGCCAAGTGCAATTGTGCAGTCATCGTTGCCAATTGTTCCTGCATATACCAGTTGCCCCAACGCGGCATAGTTGCCTGCCGCGTCCTTGGCTTTCACATAAAAGGTATATTCGGTTCCTGCCTCCAACCCATCGATTACGAGCGAGGCACTTGCCAGCACTGGAGCCTCGTCGTCAGACGGTTCAGTGCCGCCTTGATTGTCGCTGCCCACTTCATACATGAACGGAATTTCAGTGGCATATCCCGTCCAGGCAATCAATACCCTTATCTCTATTTCTTCGCCCACATTGGCATCGAGCGTACTTGTGGCTGCGTAGGTATAAGTGTCAACGCCTTCAACCTTTTGCAACGGCACAAAACCGGCCATAACGCCATACCTCACTTGCGGATTTACGCCTTCAAGCGTAGATGGGTCCTCCGACAATGTGAACGTCCCGGTTATCTCCGACGTTGCCGCATCATACTCGATTGTGTAATCCACAGTCGGGGCAAAAATGCTCGGCCCTCCGCCTTGATAGCCATCAGATACCGACTCGGTATAGATAAACGTCTGTGCCACTACAGGCAACGCTGCTGCCGCATAAAATGCTATTGCGGCGCAAACAGTTTTCATGAAAGTAAATGTTTTCATAGTTGGTGATGTTTTTAGAGTTTTAGTGAATTTTTTCCGATTTGCAATTTTAGCCCTTTATCGCAACATTTTGGCATAACGCATATTCACAAAAAACTCACACATCTTGCAACAAAAACTATACACCAACAAGCTATATCATTAATTTACATAAGATTAAATCAATAGAATAAAAATAAGGAACCCCCTACACAGAAGGATTCCTTATGAAAAAACAGGCACTCGCAAGCGCGTATATGCTGCACTAACGTACAAGTATCTTTATGGGCGTGCGCTGCTGATCGGTGGTTATGATGTAGGCTCCGTATGGGAGCGTTATGACTGTTCCATTCTCAACAACGGGCATCATGCGCACCAGCCGCCCGCTTATGTCATATATGCGGCAGCCGGTGTGCGGCTCATCGCACGTGAAACGCACCTGCCCGCCATAGTATGTGCTGGCTACAAGTTCGTGGCCGCCTGCCACAGTTTGCTCTATGCCCGAAAATCCGGGCGTTGCCCCGGTCAATGTCACAGTCACGCTGCCGACAATGCCGCCGTCGTAAAGCACTATCTGCGCCGTGTGGCTACCAGCCAAAGTGGGTTCGTATGTCACATCAAGCGTATAGCCCGACGACGTGTTGGCAGCGGCTGCCGCTATCGACCTGACATCAATGTCAAACATATCACGGTCGCCACCGTAAAGTGTAACACTCATGCTGCCTGTCAGCCCCATACCTCTTACGTTCACCGACAACACTTCCGACTCGCCCACAGCTACTTCGCCAAAGCTCAATGTGCTGCCCTCCACAGGGCTTATCAGCACCGGGTCGCCATCGTAATGTTCGGCACTATATTCGTCGCCCTGCCTGTACCCCCAAATGTATTCCGCCAATTCGGGGTCATCGACAAACGGGTTACGATTCCCCTGTATGCTGTAAACCGCCTCGTTGCGGTCAATCTCCTTCTGGCTCACCGGGTCTTGCCGCGACCATTCAAGCAGCATATCCTTGGCCCAGTTTTGCAGCGACAGGTAGGTGCTGTTGGTGAACATATAATTATACCGCCATTCATAGTCCTGATAGCAGGTCACCATGTAGAAATAGATGCGCGCAAAGTCGCCTTTATATTCGTCATCAGGCTCAAACACCCGCGACGAGCCGCCGCCCTGCCCAGCCACAGGATAGCCGACGGTGCTTGTACCGTTGCTGAACGTGGCCTCATCGACCTCGCCGAGCGGATAATTCGATTTTGCCATATTGGCATCGCCGTCCGACGGCACTATGTGCATGATGTCGGTCCCGGCATGAAAGTTGTATATCGCATCGTCGCCCGAACCCCACCAACTTTTCGGCACCGAGTGCTCGCGGTTAAGCCCACGAGTGCCGCCATAGTAGTAATATTGGCGCGAACTCCAGTTGTCGGAATACATATCCCACACAAGCAGCCGCCCGTCCACGCGCTCGGGATAAGCATCGGTCTCGGGATAATAATCCCACAAGCTTTTGTAACTAAGCCGGGTGTGCGAGCGGATAATTTCGTGCAACTTGTCTTTGAGCGACTGGTCGCGCAACCCGTCGAGCGAGCTGTAATACCCCTCGGGCGCGTCGGCCCACAATGCAGGTGCTGCCCCCAAAAGCAACAGGGCAGTAAAACAATACTTCATGAATCAAAAAAACAGTTTTATAACCCACAAAAGTAATGAAAAACATTGGTTCCTATCATTACATAAGTATAAAAATTACACCGTGTAGATAACTTGATAAAATCGCATGAATTTGAAACATTATAAGGATTACAACAGATTTATTTGTTCACTTTGTGGAAACAGCATGGAACGGGCTTGCTTTTTTATTTTGAACGCAATAGTATCTCCATTTCCACTGGGGCGCGACAACAGAAGGTCAACTGAAATATATCCGGCATCAAGCAGATTGTCGAATTGAGATACAACTGGATTTTTGGTATATTCCACCTTGGTAGGGCGAAACAACTCTACTCCACCTACATACCTTGTCTCCACTTCTATCCAAAATGTTTCATGGTGCTTTTCCAACAAGCGAGCATGCAATAATGGCAATTGCCACAAAGCCACATCGGCAACTTTTACAAAACATGATGCCTTATATGCTTTTTCTTCGATTGCAAGTATTTCTTTGGTAGGATAAAGGGTCAATCCAAGGTTTTGTGAATTTGGTGTGGTGCAGCATAAAGTATTTTGATAAGTAAGTACCTTGTTGCCTGTTTTTTCATCAAGCCTAAAATATCCGTATTTTTCAACAATCGCCTTTGCCGAATGCAAATAACTGTGCTCCCAATCAGGCACTTGGCAAAACAATGTTGAGCGTATATTTGGCCTTTTATCACGATAACTTTTTAATTCAATACCTTTGTAATCTGGCAACTTTGAGCTATTCATGTTTATACCCAGCAAACGTTCGATGGCTCTTCCAATGCCAGTGTCAGCCAATACATCGGCTGGATGCCACTCTGCGGCAAGACTGCGCAGCATTGAGGTTAATTCATCGGCAATACTTATCGCAAGCAAATATGCTTCGGCAATCAAGTCTTTTAATGGCGTATCTAAATTAGATGCACACACTTTTGCAATGTCTGTTGCAGAAATGTTTACAATATGAAGTTTCCCCTTGTGGTAAAAAATCATCAGAATATCATCAGGTTGGCAATGCTTTTTTAAGTTGTTAGGCCAAAGTCGTGGGTCACCTTTTTTTGTCACAGGCCGGTAGAGTGATGTAATAGTTGTATAAGACGATGCTTCATCGAGGATTATCGTTGGGAATGAAACTTTATTCTCCACACCTTGCTCCTGACAAGCATAATCATGCACCCCATTGTCTTTGAAATATTGGCGCATAGGCTCGGTTGCATCAAGAATACTCTTTTTGTAGCCAGTTGCCGTAATTTGAACTAACGTGCATTCTATGCTCTTTTGCGTAAGGAACGTCAAGTTTCTTTCTTCAAATTTGTTAAATGGCCTCATGTGTACCATGGCATTTTGTCATTTAATGTTTTTTAATATTACATTACCTATGGCTCTAGCCATAAGAGGGGGCACAGCATTACCCACAAGTGTAAATTGTGGTATTTCTTCCTTGCGTTTATCTCCACCGGTTTGCCGTTTGCCTTGAAACACAAAAGAATCATCGAAAGACTGCAATCGTGCCATTTCTCTTACTGTCATGGCTCGGTGCGCCGCATAATGAATGAAATCATCGGGCATGGTGACAACTGTCGGGCTTTGCCCTTCTGGATTGAGTACCACATAATTACGCTTGTCGGAGCTACAACCAGCATCACTCAGTGCCTTTTTGGTTTCTTCGTTGTACTCGCCATGTTCGGCGATTATCTTTAACCGCCGACGCACTTTCTCGTTTTGTGAACTCGTCTGATGGTTGTTTAGCTCAAAATGTTGCCAGCTCAGTGGATTATTCAAATCTTCCATGCCCTTCAAGTAAATGGGAGCCATATCGAACGTGAACCGATGAGCAAGGTGTCCTTCCTTCTGCCATTCGCTGTAAAGTTTGCCCACCTTCGACAAATTGCCCGTGTCGGTACGTTTTCTGAGCAGTTCTTTATATTGTGGCAGAATAGTAGCCGATTTGTAGGAGGTTACGGTTTCACCGTTGCCGATATTGTCGAGATCCCATATTGCCTCATACACGGTAACCTTGTCAGCTGGATCTAATGTTGCCGGCACCGAATTAATGACAGGCTGATCACTGCGGCAGCCTATAAACACCACCCTTTCCCTATTTTGCGGAACACCATAGTCCGAGGAGAGCAACACCTGCGGCCCGTCAATGTTATACAGGCGTATCTGTCCCAATACCTGCTTGAACTCCTCTGCCGCACTTGTGCCTTTGGTGTCCGCCGCTATGCATTCCAGCACTTCGTCCATCGAGAACACATACAGTCTAAGAGCCTTTTGCAGCATGGCTACGCTTGCCTCTTGTTCCGACGAAAGTGCAGCCATTCCCTCCAATGCCACCGACATCTTTTCGAGAATACCAGCATCAGATATTTCTGCAATAAAGGCATTGATACTGTCACCATATAAGTCATTGTCAATATCGGCCTTGGCTTTAAGTGCCATAATATAATTGCGCAATTTTGCCCTGAAAGCCCGTTCCCTTAGCATACGAATGCCATGGCGCACAGTGTTTATATCGGCATTCGTTTTGCTTATTTTGTATTCTATGCCGCTTGTTATCGACTTGAAAAGATTTTCGAGCTGGTTGAAAAATTCCATATTCCAATATTCCCTCGACTGGTTTTCCAATGAGGTTTCCATATTTATTTTAGCGATGATGGTACTGTACTGGAATTGGTCTTTGTCTTTGTAATAATTTTCAACAAAGTTGGTAAGTCGGTTTACTTTGCCAGAGTCGATTATAGAACGTATCTCCTTTAATATTTGCTCCTTTATCCTGCCACCGTCCTTGGTAAGAATGCCTTTCACATTCTCCATGACAAAATATTTGGGGCGCAGCACCTTTATCACCTCTAAATAGTGGTAAAACAAGTCATCACGCTTGTCAAATTTTTTGCGCCGCCCCGACAAACTAAAAGATTGGCAACTCGGTCCACCAGTAACAACATCTATATGTTTTCCACCAACTTTTTCAAGTAAGTTCCCAATAAAACTGCTGTCGGTAATATCTTGGCATATAAACTCGGTATCCAACCCTAATTGCATATTATATCTTACTCGGTGCGTTAATTCACAATTGGCATTTATGTCGGATGCCAACATAAAATCAAAATACTTTGTATCTGTATATGCTTGTAAAAAACCCTCACTGATGCCTCCTGCTCCAGCAAACAAATCTATGAATGTGACTTTTTCCTTATTTTTGATAAATTCTTTTTTCTCGGCCATTATTGTCAGAATTGTTGTATAATGATACTGCAGCACACCCAAATTGTTAGAGGATTGGTTATTGCATTAATTCCTTACCAAGTTTAAGCAACGTCTGCGCCTTGCAAAGTTATAAAAAAGCGTGTGGCTTTTGAAATGTATGTGTGGAAAAAGGGATTGGTAGGAAAAGAATTGCTAATTTTACCGGCTCAAAAAGTAATGCTTGATGAAGAAGAATTATTTATATACGGTGCTGTGGTTAGTGCTGCTGGTGGTGATAGCCCTGCTGGCCATGAACAGATTGCCGCAAATGTCGCTATTTGGAATCCCGTTGAAGGAGGTTGACATACTTGCCGACTTGAAGGAGCCTCGCAGCAACGCCGACCCCGAAGATGCGGCACTGGCCGAAATAATCGACCGCCGCGCCGACTCAATAATGGCCGCGAAAATGGAGGCGGCCAAGCATGCAGTGGCCGCCGACACCACGCCCGCAAGCAACAGCCAACGCAAGCAACGACCAGGGCGCAGCAGGGCAAGCGTGGACTCGCTGCTTGCCACAAGCTCCACCGGGAACGCATTAATCGAAGATTTCAGCATGGGCGACGGCTACGGCATGGAGCCTTATTACGAGGCTCTCGACAGGATGGCCGCCGAGGGCGGAGTAGTGAGGATTGCCGTGCTTGGCGACTCTTACATCGAGGGCGACATACTCACTGCCGACCTGCGCATGATGCTGCAAGAGAAATATGGCGGCTGCGGCGTGGGGTATGTGCCTGTAACTTCCGAGACCTACGGGTTCCGCCGCAGTGTGCGGCACTCATTTGCCGGGTGGCGTTCCTATAAAGTCACGGGGTCGGAGTTCGACCGCAGCCGGGAAACCATCTCGGGCGAGTATGCCATCCCCGACAGCGCGGCCACGGTGGAACTGCGCGGGCAACGCAAGTATTACAGCCGCTTGGACAGCTGCGACCGTTCATCGGTATATTTCCGCGCCACGGCTCCTTGCACCGTCACAGCGACGGTTGACGGAGGCAAACAGAAGCAACAATTCGACGTGCAGCCGCAACAAGGAATACAGGAATTGACTGTCGATGCCGCCGACGGTGGGAAAATGGGAAGAGTACGCTGGTCGGTTGACCGCACGGGCGACGATTACACCTTTTATGGCGCAACGATGGATTGCCGCCGAGGCATAATCCTGGACTGCTACTCGATGCGCAGCACCACCGGCACCAACCTGCTCGGCGTGTCCGAGAAGAACATGATGGAATATGACCGGCTGCGCCACTACGACCTTATCGTGCTCATGTATGGGCTTAACGCCATAACGTCGGAGATAACCAACTATGCAGGTTACCAGCAGCGAATGTGCGAGGTGATAGAGCGCATAAAGCGCGACTGCCCGGGCAGCGGCATTCTGGTGGTGAGCGTGGGCGACCGCTGCGAACGCCGCGACGGCGAGATGCGCACCATGCGCGGAGTGCTGGCAATGGTGAAATACCAGCGGCTGATTGCCGCCGAGGCCGGAGTGGCATTCTGGAGCCTGTTTGACGCAATGGGCGGCGAGGGGAGCATTGTGAAGATGGTGGAAGGCACTCCTCGCGAGGCCAACGGCGACTACACCCACATCAACTTCCTTGGCGGCCGCCGCCTTGCCGGGTACTTCTACGATGCCCTGATCGAAGGGAAAGAAATTTATGACAATGACTGAGAGATTACGACGAGACTATTATGGGAGGATTTGACTGGAACTACATAGCCGACGTGCTTGGACGGCTCGGCAACCTACTTGTGTATGACCCCAAGTCACCGATGATATTCAGCAGCGGCTTTTTCTTGTGGCTTTTTGCCGGTTTCATGGTGGTATATACATTGCTCGAACACCGCGACAACGCCCGCATACTGTTTGTGGTGCTGTTTTCATATTATTTCTACTACAAAAGCAGCGGGCTGTTCTTCTTCCTGCTCGCTGTGGTGACGGTGTGCGACTACTTCATAGCCCGGTGGATGGAACGCACCGAAGGACGGTGGGCTCGCAAGGGACTTGTCACGCTGAGCCTTGCCATAAACCTGGGGCTACTGTGCTACTTCAAGTACACCAACTTCTTCGGTCAGGTATGGGCCGACATAACCGGAGGCCATTTCGACCCGTTCGACATCTTCCTGCCAGTGGGCATCTCGTTCTTCACCTTCCAGTCGCTTAGCTACACCATCGACGTTTACCGCCGCCGCATTGTCGCGCTCGACCGGCTTATGGACTACGCATTCTACGTGTCGTTCTTCCCCCAGCTTGTGGCCGGACCCATCGTCAGGGCCAAGGATTTTATTCCGCAGATACGCCGCCCACTAATGGTCACTCGCGAGATGCTTGGCACGGGCGTTTATTTCATCGTGTGCGGACTGTTCAAAAAGGTCGTCATAGGCGACTACATAAGCATCAATTTCGTCGATCGCATTTTCGACAATCCCTCCCTGTACTCGGGGCTTGAAAACCTTGTGGGCCTGTATGGCTACGCATTGCAGATATATTGCGACTTCTCGGGCTACAGCGATATGGCCATCGGCATCGCACTGCTGCTCGGGTTCCACTTCAACATCAACTTCGACAGCCCCTACAAGTCGGCCTCGATAACCGAGTTCTGGCGCCGCTGGCACATCTCGTTGTCGAGCTGGCTAAAGGATTACCTCTACATTTCGCTCGGCGGCAACCGCAAGGGGAAAGTGCGCCAATACATCAACCTTATCATAACCATGTTCCTTGGCGGCCTGTGGCACGGCGCATCGTGGAACTTCGTGGTGTGGGGACTGTTGCACGGCGTGGCACTGGCATTCCACAAGGTGTGGATGGCACTGACGGGGCAAAAGGTGGGGGTGAAGCGCGGCTTTTGGGCGCAGACGCTGTGCGTCATCGTCACGTTCCACTTCGTGTGCCTGTGCTGGATATTCTTCCGCAACGTAGATTTCAGCAACTCCATGGCGATGCTGCGGCAGATAGGCACATCGTTCCACATCGAGCTGCTGCCTCAACTCATCGAAGGCTATTGGAAGGTGCTTGTGGTAATGCTCATAGGATTTGTGCTGCACTTCCTGCCTGCATCGTGGGAGGCTGCGGCCAAGCGGGCTATGGTGAAGATGCCCGTCGTGGGCTACTGGCTGCTGATAGTTGCCGCCATCTACCTCGCCATCCAAATGAAGAGCAGCGAAATCCAGCCCTTCATCTACTTCCAGTTCTAAGAAATTGTCTATAACTACCGAAAATTGACATCATATCGCAGCCATATATATCTATCCAATACTGGCTTACAATCATTACGATAAATGTAAGGAGGCACAGGCCGTGCGTCCCTACATTCCGATGTGCCATATTTTAACAGGGTGCCGATGATTTTTAGAATACTTCGATGTAATTCTCCCCATCGTGCCGGGTAATGGCAAAGGGCGATATGCTACCGTTGTCGTCGCGCAACCCGTAAGCCATTGCCGCTGTGTCGCCTACGTCGAGTTTTGTTTCGGTGCGACGGCCCGTTTCAAGGTCTATCTTGACATACGAGTAAGCATCGCCTGCCTGTGCCTCGCCGTGCGAGCCATACCGCAGCAGGCAATGTATGTGGCTGCCGGTCAGCCTCATCTCCTCAATCCGACATTTAAAGAATTCCGTATATGGGGCGACACATTCATAACTGTAGAAATTCACGGGGTCGGATGTCGGAAACCCCGATATGTCGAAATCGAAAGCGTCATACGTGGCGATTACGCTGTCGGGCGCGGCCATTCGTGCCACGCATATACGGCCTGTTTCCCCGTCGCTATAAGCAATGTTTCCGCCATGCTCGGCGGCCACGGCATTTACAAAGTAGTAGCCAGTCTTGCTCCGGGCTTGCGCCTCACCAAGGTTGCCGAAACGCCTAATCAAGTTGCCCGTTTTCATGTCAAACATGGCCAATATGGGATTTTGCGTCTTGTAAAATTCATCGCAAAACGGGTCACGCTCAGGATTTCCCTTATATGCGCTTGGGTCAAATTCTATTGGCCAAGTCAATTTTTGGCAAGGCAGTATCACCGTGTCGCCAACGGCAAGGAACGTGAAATGCTTGTAGAAGTACCCTTTTGAAAAATCATTGTTGACTGGCATCAGCGGCAGCGGTTTCAAGCCGTCACGCATATCGCGCACCACCAAGCACGACTTGTTTTTATAGCCCACCGACAGCAGCTTGCCGTCGCGCTCCTCCTGCACAAAAAGCTCGGGCAAGGAATACGACACGACCAGTCGGCCCGATGCCGTGATTTGCGGGGACAGGGCTATGAAATATGCAGTACCCTCTTCAAGCTTAAGCTCGTAATACCAGTCGGGTACGGTAACGAAAGTCTTGTTTTCGGCTGCATTTGATTTCACCTCGGCTCTGAACGAGACCTTGTGCGCAGTGCTGTCTAATGGAAACAAATAGCAGGCATTAGCCAACTTGTCGTGCATGGCAATATCATTGTTTACGAAACTTGGCTGGTAATTTGTCTCGGAAATTGTAATGCTGTCGGGAACCGATAATTTTATAATATCCCTCGGCTTGGCCACGGAACTGAAACCCTTATCAAGGTGGCCGCTTGCCGACACCAGGTCACCATACTTGCGTTGCTCGGCATAGCCGTCATAACTTGTCAAATCCCGGAAAAAGTCACCATGGTTGTTGTTGAAATTTCCTCCATACATTATGCGACCATTGTCGATGTCGATTTTCAGAATATACACCACATGCAAGTACCCGGCACTGAACGACAGGAAACCGAGGTAATCCTTGTCGGTGTCATACATATACTCGTCGGCAACATATCCTTTGGCCTTGTTATACCGTTCAGCCGCAGCACGGTCGGGATAAGCCGATATAAGCACCACCTTATTGTTTTTATCTATCTTTTTCACCCCATGGTAAGCCTCGTTTATCATTGCCTCGCATCGGGGGCAATTGGCTGGCGGATACAAGACTGCATAAATAATGCCGCTATCACCAGCGAAATAATCCTTCAACGCCTGCTCACTACCCGGAATCTGCCTCACTTCAAGGGCACCATCTGCCCACTTGTCCATTATGCCCGCATGAACGGACACCGCAACAAGGAGACACACAATTGCCTATATTGCCTTTTTCATAACCGCTTAAATTTGATTTGTTTCTCTCTTTGCCGATTTTCGATTATACCTTTTTACGATAAGGTCGGCAAAAAAAACTTTATCAATGTTATTTTCACACAAAATTAATGATTAAAAAAACAAATCCGAGCAAATCAAACATTTAATTTGTCATTTTGTCATAATTGAGCATAAATATATATGAATGCTTTTATAAAAGCCTACGGCTTTGCAAACCTCATTGAGTTTTTGGCCAACAACTTCCTTGTTCCACAAAAATGACGGCCAATTTTGTTGCTCGTGTATATACATGGCATAATAGTTTTGTGCAAATATACGCTTTTGCGGACAATAAGCCGCAAAATTTGCGGCTTATTGTCCGCAATGACCTATATTTCAAACCTGTTTGGTTGGCATATCAGAAGGCGTAGGTGAGCATCAAGTGGAGACCCACTTGATGGCTGTCGATTATGGGTGTACTGACTCCCCAGTTGATGGGTTCGTTAAAGTACATCATGCGGTCGTAGGTCGAGGTGCGGTAGTACCAATTGAGACCCACTGTCGCATATAGCCTGTGCCAAAGCCTGTAGCTTGCCATCAGTTCGGTGTTGCTGAAAATGGCATTGGAGCCGTCACCTTGCACATTGACCGGTTTCCCGCCCGGCATAAGCGACCAGTCTATGTCGGAGTCGTACCCCTGCCACGTGTATAACTTGTAAAATCTGTTTGCCAAGTTTATCGAGAACCGGTCACCGAAATTCAAGTTTACCCCGAGCTTGAACGAGAACCCCGAGCCCCAATTGTAGTTGCGGTTGTAGAAACGGTAGAAGTCGGACAATATGCCACCGAGTACCACTGCGTTTGCGTGCAAGTATGCATCGAGCGACCACCGCGGCGAAGTCGCATAACGCAGCATCAGGCCACCGCCCACCGAAGCCGGTGTGCCTAATTTGTATGGAACCACGCAAGGCTTTAAGTTGCCCGGGATAGGTTCGTCGCTGATGGTGTCGGAGTCGAAGAAGTCGAAGTGCTGGTACATTCCCACCGACAAGTTGCACTTGTCGTCATCGATTATCGTGCGCGACAGCAGGCGGCCTATGATTTCCACGCGGCTAAGCAGCGGCTGCGTCTCCATTGCATTTAGTTCCAGCAAGAAACTAAAATAATCGTATGGCACCTTCGACGAATAGGCAAAACGGTCGCCATATTCGATGTCGATGCGGGCAGCAGCACCAGCCTTGGCCAAATTGTCATCGTCTTGGAACACCAGCAACCGAGTGCCCAGCGAGAGCGACACGCCGATGGGCGGCACACCGAAACGCCGCCCCGTGGTGGCCCGCTTCTCCCACGCCCGTCCGGTGACTATGCGTGTGAAACCGCGCATGGGCGATATGACGAACGCCGCCAACTCGCGCCCGAAACGCTCGCCACCGGTGGAGCGGTCGTCGAGTACCAAGTCGGAAGTGCGGTAAAGCACCTCCCCTATTGCCGCGCCGCCCACCGGGGTGGCTATTATGTCGTTGGTAGATGGGTACTCGCATTCCATGAACATTTCCCACATTGCGCTGCCGCCGATGGCAAACAGCTCAGACTGCCAGAAGTTGTAGCCGTTGGAACGACCGGCGTTATAGAACAGCGAGCCATTATATGGGTGGGCAAACATATTGGTGTTAAGGTGGTCGTTATCCCACTCAAACCCATGCTTGAAGTTCTCTTTGATGGTGTTGAACGATATATAGGCATAATGCCCCTTCAGTGCATAGCGGTCGAAAGCCCACAGCCCCACGTTGAACCCTGCGGTCTCGGCTGCCGCACGCCAAAACGCTTTCTTGGTGAGCCGTACCGAGTCGCAACTGTCGGGTGCCACCGGAGTGGCGACAATGTGACGCACGTAAAGCGACGGCGCACTTATGCTATCGGCATAACTGCGTGCCGACAACACGGAAACTACTGCCGACAGCAACAATATGAATATTAACCGCATCATGCTTAAAAACTATTTTTGCAGAACAGACTGCGAAATTACTAAAAAATTATGCAAGATTTCGGGTACTTCCCGGTTTATAGGGAAAAATGGTTGCGTTATTGTGAAAAATTATATCTTATATTCCGTGTTGTTATTGTCGCTGGCGGTAGGGATACTGCTGGCCACCGACAAATCGTTGCAGCAAGATGGCGTGACTTTTAACGACTGCCTGTCGCTGATAGGCGGAAAAGACACTGTTCACCCACAGGCCGAGGCCGACAGCCTGCACACCGCCGCTCCGGTAATGAGGAACGACGGTTCGATGCTTATTTTCATGAACGCCGCCAGCCTCATCGACGGCCATGCGGCTGCCAAGCCTAATTTATAGCCGTGCGGCAAGCTGCCCGATGACTTCGGGCAAAGCCTCGTATTCGAGCTGATGCACTCGCTCGGCGAGCGACTGCGGCGTGTCGCCTAGCATGACGGGGCAACGGCGTTGGCATATAATAGCACCGCCGTCAATCTCCTCGGTCACATAGTGTATGGTAATGCCGCTTTCCTGGTCGCCGGCATCAAGCACCGCGCGGTGCACGTTCATTCCCCACATCCCCTTTCCGCCGTGCCGTGGCAGCAGCGACGGGTGGATATTGATGATATTGCCGCCCACAGCATCAATAATTGGCTTATGGACCATGCTCAAAAATCCGGCAAGCACTATGAGGCGCGTATCAAGCCTCCTAAGCTCATCTACAATCTCGGTGGGGTTGTTCCACTGCTCGCGGCTGAAAACGCGGCACGGCACACCGTAACGCTCCATGCGCTCGATTGCACCGGCACGTGGGTTGCCGGTGAAGAGTGCAGCGACATTCACAACGTCGCTATCAGCAAAGTGCCGGGCAATGTTTTCGGCATTAGTGCCGGTGCCCGAGGCGAATATTACTATATTTGTCATTCCATTAGAATTTTTGCATATCCACAAGGTGCTTGTACTGTCCGCCAAGGGCAATAAGCTCGTCGTGAGTGCCACGTTCCACTATGCGGCCTTCGTGCAACACGCATATAAGGTCGGCATTGCGTATGGTAGATAGGCGGTGGGCTATGACGAGCGTGGTGCGGTCTTTCATCAGCCTGTCGAGTGCCTCCTGCACCAAGTGCTCGCTTTCGGTGTCTAATGCCGACGTGGCCTCGTCAAGGATAAGTATGGGCGGGTTCTTGAGAATGGCACGGGCAATGCTTATGCGTTGCCGCTGCCCACCCGACAGGCGGCAGCCACGGTCGCCGATGTTGGTATTGAAACCCTCCTCGGTCTCCATTATGAAGTCGTAGGCGTTGGCCACCCGGGCGGCCTGCTCCACCTGCTCCATGGTGGCGTTATGCACACCGAATGTTATGTTGTTATAAAACGAGTCGTTGAACAATATGGCCTCCTGGTTCACATTTCCCATGAGCGAACGCAAGTCGTGCACACGCAGCTGCCTTATGTCGATGCCGTCGATGGTGATTGCCCCCTCGTTCACGTCGTAGAAACGCGGCAGCAGGTCGGCCATAGTTGACTTGCCCGACCCCGACTGCCCCACAAGTGCCACCGTGCTGCCAAACGGAATGTCGAGCG
Source organism: uncultured Muribaculaceae bacterium (assembly GCA_944320595.1). GTDB lineage: Bacteria > Bacteroidota > Bacteroidia > Bacteroidales > Muribaculaceae > Avimuribaculum. The sequence continues at coordinate 28,461 of CALUIB010000015.1, forward strand.
ACACGTTCCTGAGTACCCAGTTTTGCGCATAGCGGAAACTTACGTTGTCGTAACGAATCGACGGCTTGCCATCCCGCGGCAGCGGTCTGGGCGATGAGGGGTCCTTGATGGGATTGTCGGCCTTCAGGATTTTGTCGATTCGCTCCATCGATGCCATACCGCGCTGTATGGAATAAACGGCCTTCGACAAGTCCTTGGCCGGATTGATGATGGAGTAGAATATCACCATATAGTAGATAAAGGATGCCGCGCTGATGGAACTGTCGCCCGTCAAGATGAGCGTTCCTCCAAACCACAGCACTATGGCAATAGTGAGAGTGCCGAGCAATTCGCTCATAGGGTGCGCCAGCTCGTAGCGGCGGTTCATGCGGTTGGAGATGCGCACGAATCTCTCGTTCTCCTTCTTGAAACGTCCCGACACCTTCCCTTCGGCGTTGAATGCCTTTATTATGCGCAACCCGCCCAGCGTCTCCTCAATGTTCGACAGCAATACGCCCCATTGCGTCTGCCCTTCGAGCGAGGCCCGTTTCAGGTTCTTCCCCACCTTGCCCATCAGCATTCCGGCCAACGGCAGCAATATGAGCACAAACACCGTCAGTTGCCAGCTCACCAATACCATAGTCACAAGGCACACTATTATCATGATGGGGTTCTTGAAAAGCATATTTATCGACGACGTTATGGAGTTTTCAACTTCAGTAACGTCACCGCTTATGCGAGCCATCACGTCGCCCTTGCGCTCGTTGGTGAAAAAGCCTATCGGGAGCGAGACCACCTTGTCGTAAATCAAGTTGCGGATGTCGCGCACCACGCCCGTACGCATGGGTATGCTGTAATATGCGCTCAGATAGGCCGTGCCGGTCTTCAGCAGCGTCATAAACACCAGCAGGGCGGCAAGGGCGGCAAGAGCCACCGATTGCCCATGGTCGGCGATGATTTCCTGCGTGTAATAGTAGAAATTGTTGACCACTACATCCTTCAAGTCGCCAGTGCCCCATGCCATGAACTCATAATGCGCCTGGCTTATGCGGAACAGCATTTCGAGTATGGGAATGATTATGGCAAACGAGAACAGCGTGAGGAACGCCGACAGAATATTAAAAAGGATATTCAGTATGAGATATTTCTTGTAGGGCGATATGAACCGCTTGGCTAATAGGAGAAATTCTTTCATCGTCAGGAAACTGTGGAATAATACAGTGCAAAGATAGGAACAATTAAACTTTGCTGCTAAATTTGTATCTAAAAAACTGTATTTACCTCCTGCGTGGGAAGTAGATTTTTTAACGATGATATTTTAAGACAATATGAAACGCTTTTGGGTAATAGCAGTCATGCTGTTTGCGGCAAGCGTGGGAATATCGGCTGCCGACGTGAGAGGGACACTTGTGTCGAGTACCGACCAGTCGCCGCTCTCCGGGGCCTCGGTGAGGCTTATGCGCGACAATGCCGACAGCACATTTGTGGCCGCGACGTCGGCCGGCCGCGACGGGTCGTTTCGCCTTGGCGGCGTGGCTCGCGGCAAGTATTTGGTGAGTTTCTCGTTCCTTGGCTACGAGACGCTAACGCGCCGAGTGACCATGGCCGACAAGAATATCGACATGGGCCGCGTGACCATGGCCGAGAGCAGCATACTGCTGCAAGAAACCACCGTGGTGGGTGTGAAAACCGAGATTGTGGTAAAGGAGGATACCATCGAATACAATGCCGACTCCTACCGCACCCAACCCAACGCCGTGGTCGAAGACTTGCTGAAACGGCTGCCGGGCGTGGAGGTTGACAGCGAGGGGAAAATCACGGCCAACGGCAAGGAAATCACCAAAATCCTGGTCGATGGCGAGGAATTCTTCTCCGACGACCCCAAAGTGGCCACCAAGAACCTGCCGGTGAATATCGTTGACAAGTTGCAGGTCATTGACCGCAAGAGCGACCTTGCCAGGCTAACCGGCGTGGACGACGGCGAAGACGAAACGGTAATAAACCTGACTGTAAAGAAGGGCATGAAGAACGGATGGTTTGGCAACGCCACAGCCGGATATGGCACCGACGACCGCTACTCGGGCAACTTCATGGTGAACTATTTCAAGGACAAGAACCAATTCTCGATATTGGGAAGTGCCAACAACACCAACGAAATGGGATTTACCGACCGTGGGGCATCGCGTTTCACCCGTTTCGGCGGACGCAACGGCATAAGCACCACACAGTCGATAGGTGTGAACTTCGCCGTGGGCACCGAGGAGAAGTTGCGCGTAGGCGGCGACGTGTTCTACTCCCATAGCGACCGCGACAGCCGCAACAGCAGTAACCGCCAGTACCTGTTCCCCGACTCTACTTCCTACTACGACGAGGCCGGCTCGTCACGCGACCGCGGCCACAACATCTCGGGCAACTTCCGCCTGAAGTGGGAAATCGACTCGTTCTCGACATTCGAGTTCCGCCCGCGTTTCTCGGTGAGCTTTAGCGACTCGGAGAGCGCCGACAGCTCGGCCACTCGCGCAGGCGATGCGGCGCGCTCGCTTGTCAACCGCAGTCTGAGCAACAAGCTGAACGACGGAACAAGCTACGAGATGAGCGGACGGATAGTGTTCAACCACAAGTTCCGCAGCCATCCGGGACGCAGCTACAGCGCAAGCCTAAACTACCAGTTCAGCGACACCAAGGAGGATGGCAGCACCTACACCGACAACACCTACTTCCTTGTTCCCGATGAAAACGAGACCATCGACCAAATATACGACAACCACCAGTGGAGCAACAGCATACAAGGCCGCCTAACGTGGACCGAGCCTCTCGGCAACGTGAAGAACGCAAGGTTCCTCACATTCTCCTACAACGGACAATACCGTTTCAACAATGCCGACAAGTATGTGTATGACCTTGTGGAGGCAACATCAGCCGCCACCACGGCCAACAGCGCACTGATGTCGATGCTCCGCGACCCGGCTTTCAAGCAACGGGTGGTGGAAGAATACGGCTCACTGGCCTGGACCAACCCCACCATGCTGCGGCAGATAGTGGAAGACGAGTTGCAACCCGAGCTGAACGAGGAGCAGAGCAACCGTTTCCGCAACAATTACTTCAACCAGTCGCTGCAAGTGGGATTCAAGCAGGTGCGCGACAATTATAACCTCGACGTGGGTGCCATGGTCAACGCATCGATGTCGAGCAGCGAAGACCTCATCAACCCCGACCGCAACATAGCCACTCGGTGGGTGTGGAACGTGGCTCCATACGCCCGAATACGCTTCAAGATGAACAAGTCGCGTTCATTGTCGTTCGACTACCGCGCACGCACCACGCAGCCGTCGCTCACACAGTTGCAACCCGTGGCCGACGTGTCTAACCCGTTGCGCATCGTTGTCGGCAATCCCGACTTGGCACCCACATTCACCCAACGGGTAAACCTGCGGTACAGCGACTTCGACCAAGACCGCCAGCGTAGCATAATGGCGATGGCCAACGTGCAATTCGCCAACAATAGCATAATATCCACCACCGACTACGACTCGCAGACGGGCGGGCAGGTGACCACCTACGAAAACGTGAACGGCGTGTGGAGCGGCAACTTGATGGGAATGATAAGTATGCCATTCAGGAACAAAAGTTGGTACTTCTCGTCGATGGGTGCCGTGCGGTACTCCAACACCGTAGGCTACAACAACGGCCTGTACAACCGCAGCGGCTCGCTGTCGGTGAACCTGTCGCCGGGCATTCGTTTCAATACCGATGCCGTACAGCTGGAACTACGCCCCAACTATAACGTGCAAATCACCCACAACACCGTGCAGTCGCAAAACGACCGCACCATACACAGCTATGGCGGTATGTTCAACGGTGCATACTACACCCCGTTCGGCTTGGTGCTCAACACCGACCTCACATATAGCGGCACACAGGGCTACAGCCAGGGCTACGACAGCGACCAGTGGCTGTGGAACGTCTCGCTCTCCTACCAGTTCCTGAAGAACAAGGCCGCCACCATAACGGCCAAGGTATATGACCTGCTGCACCAAAAGCAGAACATCAGCCGCACCATCAACGCCAGCTACATCGAGGACAGCGAATACAACTCCGTCACGCGCTACGTCATGTTCTCGTTCACCTACCGTTTCACCACATTCGGCAGCGGCAGCGGAAATGAGCAGCCGCCCATCGACTATGGCGGGCGCGGTCCAGGCGGTCGCCGCCATGGTCCCATGGGGCCTCCCCCGGGCAGAATGTGGTGACAGCAAAGACCTTTTTCAATGATGGATGTGTGGCACATATAATTTCCTAATTGCGGCACACCCTCATTTGCTTGGGGCAGCAAAAAGGGCATGTACGGGAATCCTCGCGCCATGCCCTTGATTCTTGTTATCGCCTACTGGGACGTCAGAACGGTGCCTTGCCGCTGCCAGTGATGTCGGCGAAAAGATTGTTGGCAAGGCTCGACGCGCCTATGCGGAAATACTCGTTCGTGAGCCATTTCTCGCCCAGCACCTCCTTGACAATGGTGTAATACTTCAGTGCCTCCTCGGTGGTACGCACGCCGCCCGACACCTTAAAGCCCACCATGCGGCCATGCCGTTCATGATATTCCTTTATGCACTGGCACATCACCCACGCAGCCTCAAGCGTGGCTCCGGGATAGATTTTGCCGGTCGATGTCTTGATGAAATCGGCACCCGAATACATCGACAAGATTGATGCCGCCTTGATGTTCTCGGCCGTCTTCAGTGCGCCGGTTTCAAGGATTACCTTCAGCCGTGCGCTGCCTGCCGCTTCCTTGACCTCCGATATTTCGTCGCACAAGTCCTCGTAAGCACGGTCGGCAAAATAGCCCAGGTTAAGCACTATGTCAACCTCGTCGGCACCGTCGGCCACGGCCAGCGCAGTCTCGGCACACTTCACCTCAAGATGCGCCTGCGACGACGGGAAATTGGCCGAGCACACGGCAATATTCACCTCGCTCACCTCAAGGTTTTGGCGAACCACGTCGGCAAAATTCGAGTAAACGCAGATGGCAGCCACATTGGGATACTGCGGGTAATTCTCCTCGAAGTCGTTCACACGGCGCGTGAACGCGGCCACCGACCGTTCGCTGTCGGTGCTGTTGAGCGTGGTGAGGTCGATGCAGTTGAACATAAACCGATATACGCTCTCCGAGCGGTTCTCGTCGAGATGCTCGGCAAGTAGCCTTTCCACGCTGTTCCTAACCTGCAAGTCGTCGATAGTGACTTGGCTCTCGCTGATTGCCTGCGTATATTTGTCGGTGGCAGGCTGTCCGTCATGCTCGTGGTCATGAATGTGTTCGTGTTCCATAAAAAACTTATATATTCCTGTTATGATTTGTCATAATTAAACAATCTTTTCAACCAATCAATGAAATCGCGGCAAACGCCGTAGCCGGTTGCTAAATAACAAAGATAGGGAATTTATTTAAATACCCTATCTTTTGTCTTGTCGTTTTTTTGGGGGAAAATCACTATGCAATCCTTCCACACGTTACTGGAGTTTCGGGTTTTGCCGGTGACGGGTGGCGTCGCGGCGGGTTTTCTTCTCGAAGCTGGCCTCAAGGGCACTGGTGAGGTTCACACCCGTCTGGTTGGCGATGCAAATCAGCACCCACAGCACGTCGGCAAGCTCCTCGGGCAACGCATCGGCGTTCTCCCCCGGCTTGAACGACTGGTCGCCGTAGCGACGAGCCATTATTCGTGCCAATTCCCCTACCTCCTCGGTCAGGACGACCATGTTGGTGAGTTCGCTAAAGTAACGCACCCCGTAAGTGCGTATCCACTGGTCAACGCGCTGCTGCGCTTCGTCTAATGTCATAAGCAAGCCTCCTTGTTTTTCTACACCTTGTTCTTCGAATCAACGATAATCGTCACAGGTCCGTCGTTTATCAGTTCTACTTGCATATCGGCTCCAAACTGCCCGCGAGCCACAGGCAGCCCCAGCAGCCCCTCCACTTGCTCGCAATAGCGCTCATAAAGCGGCACGGCAAGCTCATGCCCGGCAGCATGGATATACGACGGACGGTTGCCTTTCTTGGTCGATGCCGCAAGCGTGAATTGACTCACGGCAAGCACCTCGCCGCCCACCTCGACCACGCTGCGGTTCATCACACCAGCCTCATCGTCGAATATGCGCATATTCACCGTCTTTTGGGCAAGCCAGTCCACATCATCCTCGGTGTCGCCATCGACTACGCCCACAAGCACCATAAGCCCGGCTCCTATCGAACTGAACAAGCTGCCGCCAATCGACACCGACGCACGCGACACCCGTTGAATTACTATTTTCATCTTCCTTTATTTATTTCGTTTCCACAATTTCTTCCCTTAGGCCGTCATACACAATGCGCGCCTTGGCCGGTCCCACCACAGCGGCAATATCATCGAGCGATGCTTCACGCACACGTTTCAAGCTCTTGAAATGCCGCAACAGTGCGTCGCGAGTCTTTTCACCTATGCCCTTTATGTCGTCGAATGCCGAGTGCACCTGCCCCTTGCTGCGGCGGTTTCGGTGGTGCGTGATGCCAAAGCGGTGTGCCTCGTCGCGCAAATGCTGCACCACCTTCAGCGACTCGCTGTTCTTGTCGATGTATAGCGGTACGCTGTCGCCAGGGAAATAAATCTCCTCAAGCCGCTTGGCTATGCCGGCAAGAGCCACCTTGCCACGCAAGCCCATGGCATCGAAAGCCTCGACAGCCGCGCTCAGCTGCCCCTTGCCTCCATCCACGATAACCAGCTGGGGCAATTCCTCACCCTCCTGCATAAGCCTCGTGTAGCGGCGCGTTAGCACCTCTTTCATCGATGCGAAGTCATCGGGACCTACCACAGTCTTGATGTTGAAGTGGCGGTAATCACGTTTCGACGGACGGGCATTCTTGAACACCACGCACGACGCAACGGGATTTGTGCCCTGTATGTTGGAATTATCGAAACACTCTATGTGCCTTGGCAGCTCATTAAGGCGGAAGTCGCGTTGCAGCGTGGTGAGCGTGCGCATGGTGCGCTGCTCGGGATTCAGTTTTTCGGCTGTCTTCAACTTGTCAATCTTGTACTGCATGGCATTTTTAAGCGACACTTCGAGCAGTTTCTTCTTATCGCCCTTTTGTGGAATGGTGAACGTCACGCCTTCAAATTCCACGTCGGGCACCTCGGGCACGATTATTTCACGCACACGGCGGTCAAATTTCGTTTGCACTTCATTTATCGCCATCGACAAGATTTCTGGTACGGTTTCATCGAGCTTTTTGCGATATTCGAGCGTAAGGCTCTGCACGATTGAACCGTTACGTATGTGCATATAGTTTACATAGTAGCATTCATCGTCACCGTCCACCGAATACACGTCAACATTATGAATGGTCGCGCTCACAATCACCGACCGCGCCTTGTAGCGTTCCACCAGCATATATTTTTCCTTCACCTCCTGTGCCTCTTCAAAGCGCATCTCGGCAGCAAGCGAGGCCATCTCCTCCTTCAAGTAGTCGCACACCTGCTGCACGTTCCCGTTAAGGATTTGCCTTATTTCATCGAAATATTTGCCGTAGGTGGCGGTATCAATCAGCCCCTCGCAGCATCCTTTGCAATTCTTTATGTGGTATTGCAGGCACACCTTATGCTTGTGCCGCTCGATGCTTTCGGCTGTAATTGGCAGCCGGCAAGTGCGTATGGGGTACATATCGCGCAGCGTCTCTATCACCGTTTTTGCAACCTGCAAATTGGAATACGGGCCGAAGTAACGCCCGCCACTCTTCGTCACCGTCCTCGTCAGGAACACACGCGGGTACATCTCGTTGGTGACACAAATCCACGGATACGACTTGTCGTCTTTTAGCAATACATTATACCGTGGCTTGTATTCCTTGATAAGGCTGTTTTCAAGGTGCAGTGCATCCTCCTCGCTACCCACCACTATGTAGCGCAAGTCGCAAATGTTGCGCACAAGCAGATTGGTACGCGCCACGCTATGCACACGATTGAAGTAGCTGCTCACTCGCCTGTGCAGCCGCTTGGCCTTGCCCACATATATCACAGTACCGGCCTTGTCGTAATAAAGGTACACGCCGGGACTGTCGGGCAACAGGTCAACTTTCTCTTTTAAATCTTCACGAGTGTTCACCGTGCATACACATCAATACACAATCATCGAGCGCACGTCCACCCCGTCGGGGAATGCCTTGCGTCCATTAAGGTCGCTAAGCTCCACAATGAAGTCCACATACACCTTCTTCGGGTTCATCGACTTCACAAGCTCGTAGGCAGCCGCCATGGTGCCACCAGTGGCAAGCAGGTCGTCGTGCAACACAACCACATCGTTCTCGCCAATGGCGTCGCGGTGTATTTCTATCACATCGGTCCCATATTCTTTCTCGTATGACCGCTGCACGGTATCGGCAGGCAATTTTCCCGGCTTGCGCACCGGCACGAAGCCTGCACCAAGCTCGTGCGCGAGCACCGCGCCACATATGAACCCACGAGCCTCGATGCCCACCACCTTGGTCACGCCAAGGTCTTTATATTCCTCCTTCAATTCTTCGCAAACAAGGCGGAATGCCTCCCCGTCCTTGAACACCGTCGTAAGGTCACGGAACAAGACCCCCTTTGCAGGGAAATCGGGTATTTCGCGAATAAGTTTTTTTATCTTCTCCAAATTTTCTTTTTCCATACGTTTATATTGTTTTAATGATTGTTCCACGTGAAACATTTTGCCGCTATCTGCCTAAAAGCAAAAGCAGTATGTTGATGTCGCTCGGCGATATTCCCGGTATGCGTGATGCCTGCGCTATTGTTTCCGGGTCAATCCTCGTCAGCTTTTGCCGTGCCTCGGTGGAGAGTGATTTTATGTCGTCATACACGAGTTTGCCTTTTAGCTTTACGTTTTCCAACCGGCCTATTTTTTCGGCAATCACTCTCTCGCGGTCGATGTAGCCTTGATATTTTATTAGTATCTCGGCAGCCTCGATTATTTCTTCCCTCCTGTCTTGCTCTATGGTGTCAAGGAATTGCCCAAGCGGAGCAACCACCTTCGACAGCTTTTCGATGTCGAGCTGCGGGCGCAATATCAGGTCATAAAGTTTCACTCCTTGCTTGAGCGGAGCAGTTCCAAGCTCTTCGAGTGCAGGATTGATAATTGATGCCTTTATCGAGAACTCTTTCGAGAAATCGATTATGGCATCGCGCTGGCGGCGTTTTGCAAGCATCAAGTCGTAACGCTCGCGAGTTGCAAGCCCAAGCTCGTAGGCTCGCTCTGTGAGGCGCATATCGGCATCATCCTGCCGCAGCAATATACGATACTCGGCGCGTGATGTAAACATCCGGTAAGGTTCATCCACGCCTTTCGTCACAAGGTCGTCGATAAGCACACCTATATAAGCTTCATCACGTCCCAGCACAAACGGGGCAAGCCCGTTAATTTTTTGGTGCGCGTTTATACCGGCTACAAGCCCCTGCCCCGCAGCCTCCTCGTAGCCTGTGGTGCCGTTAACCTGCCCCGCAAAGAACAGATTGGCCACACGTTTCGTTTCGAGCGTGTGCAGCAGCTGCGTGGGGTCAAAAAAGTCATATTCTATGGCGTACCCCGGACGGTATATCTGCACGTCGCGCAGTGCAGGCACCTTTTGCAGCGCACGCACTTGAATATCGAGTGGCAGCGATGAAGAAAAACCATTAAGGTAAAATTCCTGCGTATCCTCCCCTTCCGGTTCAAGGAAGAGCTGGTGCTGCTGCTTGTCGGCAAAAGTGACAATCTTGGTCTCGATGCTCGGGCAGTAGCGCGGGCCGATACTCTTGATTTGCCCGTTATACATGGGCGAATCGGGCAACCCCTGGCGCAATATTTCATGCACCTCGGGATTGGTATATACTATCCAGCACGGTCGCTGGCGCAACGTGCGCTTTACGCCGGGCATAAACGAAAACTTGTGGAAGTCGCTATCGCCTTCCTGTATTTCGGTATCCTCGAAATGCACCGAACGGGCATCAATCCTCACTGGCGTGCCAGTCTTCATGCGGGCTGTTTCAAAGCCCATGCTGCGCAATTGCTCGGTTATTCCGTGCGATGCCGGTTCAGAGATACGTCCGCCCGGCACCATCACGCGGCCAATGTGCATAAGCCCGTTAAGGAAAGTGCCGGCAGTCAGCACCACGGCACGAGCCTTGAATGTAACGCCAAGCGCGGTAGTAACGCCGGTGACGGTTCCATCGGTGATTTCAAGACCGGTCACACTGTCTTGCCACATATACAGGTTCTCGGTGTTCTCGACCACCTTGCGCCATTCGGCGATGAAACGGGTGCGGTCGGCCTGCGCACGAGGGCTCCACATTGCAGGGCCTTTCGAGCGGTTGAGCATACGGAACTGTATCGAGGCACGGTCGGTAACCATGCCCATCTGGCCGCCAAGCGCGTCAATCTCCCGTACAATCTGCCCTTTTGCAATTCCGCCAACGGCGGGGTTGCAGCTCATTTGGGCAATTTTGTTCATATCCATCGTGATTAGCAACGTGCGCGACCCCAGCCGCGCTGCGGCACAAGCAGCCTCGCAACCGGCATGGCCGGCACCAATCACAATGACATCGTAGTCAAATCTCATTATCTATATCGTAATAATCGGTGATTTTGCCAAAGAATATACCGAGCGACCTCACTTCAATAGGCACATTTGCTGCACACTGAAAAGCCTGTCCTCATACAAAAGCAGTCAAAAACTGCCGCCGTAAAGCATGGCTAAAGCCTCGTTCTCATGCTGTTCCATCACTTCGCGCTCTCCAGGCCCCTTGTCGTTTATGCCCAGCAAGTGCAGCACACCATGCACCACCACGCGGCGCAATTCATCGTCGTAGGTGCGGCCGAAAAGTTCGGCATTCGTGCGCACCGTGTCTAACGAGATGAACATATCTCCGGCTATTCGGCGGCGCGTCGAGTAGTCGAATGTTATAATGTCGGTATAATAATCGTGTTTTAGGAATTCCTTGTTGACTTGCAAAATTTTTTCGTCATTACAGAATATATAAGTCAATGTGCCGACCGTCTTGCCCATTCCACCGACAACAGCCGCAAGCCACCTCCCCACCATCTCACGGTCGAGAGCCGGCATCTCCACACCATCTGCCTCAAAAACAATCTTGGCCATCTCTTTTGCATAACACGTTTATCGGTACAAATATAATATTTTTAAGGCACAAGAGCAACAAGACACAAGACGCTTGTATGCAAGCAATTTTTCTTGCGCAGACCCGAGATAGCAAAAATCGCACCTATATCACTGTATTTATGCCACTTACACCAAAACAGACTCATTGAGAATTGAATATTTGGCAACGGCTCGAGAATTTATTCGGGATAATTCGCCCAAATTCAATAAAATGCTCACGCATTTTTCATTACTTTTGTAAAGTACAATTTTCTTGACGCATGAACGACATCGGCACTTGGAAACAACAGCTGCGCAATGTGGCGCGACCCGAGAAAGTGAAAATACTCTCCTCTTTTTTCAAAACCAGCAAAGGCGAGTATGGCGAAGGCGACATCTTCATAGGCATACCTGTTCCCGATAACCGAAAGGTGTCGCGCCAGTACCATTCGTTGCCATTCGACCAAATCAAGGTGATGCTCACCGACCCCGTACACGAGTTCCGCCTTGCTGGGCTGCTCGCCCTTGTCGAAGCCTACAAGCGAGCCAAAGGCAATCAAGAGCGATGCCGCGAGATTGTAGAATTTTACCTTGCCAACACCACGAATTGCAACAATTGGGACCTAGTGGACTTGTCGTCGCAATACATCATAGGCGACTATATGTTGCTTACTGGCAACGACGACATAGTGCGGCAGCTAATCAAGAGCGAGAACATCTGGGAACAGCGCATCGCCGTGGTGTCAACACTGGCACAAGTGCGCAAGGGCCGACTTGACACCGCCATCGACATGGCACAGTGCCTCACCGCCACCCAAGTCGATTTGTTGCAAAAGGCCGCCGGCTGGGTGCTGCGCGAAGTCGGGAAAAAAGACGAGCCGCTGCTTTGCCAGTTCCTCGACCGTCATGCCGCCACAATGCCGCGCACCATGCTGCGATATGCCGTGGAGCGGTTCTCGCCCGAGCGGCGCAAGCATTACTTGTCGCTCCGCACCACACGCTAATAGCTCCACTCCCCTACCCCACCCCACATATACCGCATATCATGAGCGACATCTTCACATCGGTAGAATTTTACATCACGGCATTTGCCGTGGCCATTGCAGTGGTTGCGTTCTTCGGCAGCGACAGCGGTACGCCACAAGCGGCATCCGACATTTGCAGCCCATCCGTAATCACCCCTTCGGCAATACCAAATGGCGGACAGCCGACAGTAGCCGTCCACGCCAACAACGACGGCTCGATTGCCGTGCTGCGCCGCGGCCTCGCACTGCCGCCACGCCACACGGTGTATGTGAAAATTGATTTCGTCAGGGACAACATCACCATAACCGAACGTGTGACCACCTCCTCCACCGATAACAATGGCAGCACCGCCACGTGGTGCGACCTGCAATTCACCACTCGCCCACGTCCGCGCCGGAAATACCACGTGCGCTATGAGTGCGCAGGCGGCACACTGTGGGGCACCACACACTTCGCCAACTATGGCGGCTACCGGTCCGTCATCACCCTAAAGTCTTAGAGCCTGTTTAAAATGTATCACGTCGATAGCACTATGGCTCGCACATTGTCGAAACGCCGTTGCCGCAAGTCGTCGGGAGAAATAAGAAAGTCGAGCACGCCGCAATCCATGAAATTGAGGTTGAAATCCATCCCTGCAAAGGAATCGATTTGCAACAAAATCTCCCAATTCTCGTATGGCGGATCCCAGGTTTCCCACTCACGGTGCGTGGGCGGAGCAAAGAGGGCATGGTCGTCGGCATACCGTTCGACGGTGTGGGCAAACCTTATTTCCATCTCCTCGGGAGCAGTCGGCTTGCCTTCATCGTCAACCAGCACCACTTCGCGGAAGTCGTCATCGCTGCACTCGGGGAAAAACAGCACCTTCACATCTTCGGGGCCACTGATGCAACCACCTATACCATCGGCACCAAAGTATCCCATATAATGGTCGATTTTTGCAAAAAACGACAGCAACCCTTTATGTGGCAACCGCCCATCGGTGTCATACGGTGCCAATTGCTCAAGGTTGATTTGGCAAATGAAATAATAAGGATAATCGTCTCCTTCATCATCAACGTATGTCGGGTAATCCATGCCGTGCGGCAGGTCGGGATTGCCCCAAAAGCGAGATTGGCACGAGCCTATTTTCTCGAATGGTTTTGATAATATCAAATGTATAGGTTTCATATCTCTGCGTCGGTGTATTTAGTCAAACATTACCCCTGGATTCATGACAGCAGGGCTGCGCCACTCTATGCCGAAATTTTCCTTTAGCACGTCGGCAAGCTCGAACCAATAGGCATGGCAGTATCCCATGCCTCGCGGGTGGTCGGCAAGCCGTTCGTCCACTATCCTGTTGGCTTCGTCTATCACTTCTTCCCACCGCCGAGTCCATTCTACCGGGTCGTGTTTCAAGTGGCCTTCATCCCTTATTTGGTCAAGTTGGCCCTTGTCGGCAAATTCTATGTTCCGGCTCATGAAACGTATTTCAACCGACAAATCCTCCGATGCGCGCAGTTCATGCCCGGCCTGTGCCTCTATGCGATTGACCACAAGCAGGAAAAAATCCAGTAATTCCACCTTAAGCCTCGGATGCTTATAAAGAGCCTTCGACATACGCGACACTGCACTATACAGCGAATTAAGCATGAAGTCGTAGCCTTCGAGTTGGCGGGCGTAATGCAGCAGTTCGCGTGTGAGCGAGGCTATTTCCCACTCGCCGCGCTGCTCACGCAGGGCAAGCTCGGCGGCAAGCACATCACCGCACACCACTTCCCAGTAAGCATCTATTTCTGCTCCGTCGCCACTTAATTTTTGAATTTGCCGCGCCTTTGCACGTGCGGTCTCTAATTCCTTGCGAATGTCTATTTCCTGTTCCATAAATATATAGTTATTGGAGGTTAAACGTATGCATCAAACCGGCCATCATCGCCGTGGTAATAATCCTGCAACCAGTCGATGGCATCGCGGCTGCCAAGTTTGGCTGCCTGCGCCATATAGCGGGCTATTATTTCAAGCGACTCCGGCAATTGTTCGGCGATTGCGTCGGCCACGGCTTGGGCAGCCTTGGGGTCGCCGTTCCCGGCATTCTCCCAGTCTTGGTCATCGACATAAAAATATTTGGTGGCTTCTTCAAAGTCGTCGTATTCTTCCACCTTCAGTGTGAACGACCACAGTTCCAGCTCAAGCGTGGCTGGTTCTTCGGGTGTGCCGACGGCGATTGCCAACTGGTTGTTTTCTGCAATGTCGAGCGAAAACAGGTTCATATCGTCATCTTCATATTTCACGTTGACTCTTATTCCGTCTTCGTCGAATGACATCACTTCCACTCGCGGCCAGTAGTCGGTGCGATATACTCGCCGCAAGCTCATCAGTTCGTCACCCACGGCAGTATCCTCGCGGTCGTAAGTGAGCGTCACCGAGCCGCCCCCTTCGGGGTGCAACGTCATGCGCAGCAAGTCCCAAATATATTTCGTAGTTGCCATGGCTATACGGTAATTGTTTTTTTGCAGTTTTTCGTGGCGACACCATACACTCGCAATAGCAATGAGGCCGTTTCTCCACTTAATAATGATGTTTTTAAGACTCGAACTAATTATCTTTCACAAAGATAACGAAAAACACGGCAACCTGCAAATCTACGACAAAGAAAATCACATACGCACAGCCTTGAAAGTCAATGAAATCATAAAAAATTGCCTAAACGGCCGAAAAGTGCTAACTTTGCCATTGAATTATCATGCCGGAATACTGGCAAGCCGGATTATTCGCGGGTGATAGATGTTTTAGGTTTACACATACATTACGGTGAGATATGAAGAAATTTACTAAAATCGTAGCTACGATATCCGACAAGCGTTGCGAGAAGGAATTCATTCAAAGCCTGTTTGACAACGGGCTTAACGTGGTGCGCATGAACTCGGCACACTTGAACCGCGAAGGATTTGAAAAGATAATAGGCAACGTGCGAGCCGTTTCCGACCGCATAGGCCTGCTGATGGATACCAAGGGACCCGAGGTGCGCACCACCTCTAACGAGGGTGATGCCGACATAGAAATAATGGAGGGCGACAAGGTGAAGGTAGTGGGCAACCCCGACGGCCTAACATCGCACGACATCATCTGCCTGTCATACGCCGGAATTGCCGACGACGTGCGCCCGGGCGCACACCTGCTCATCGACGACGGCGAGCTCGACTTTGTCATCGACAGCATCGACGGTGGCACAATCCTGTGCACGGCGACCAACAGCGGCTCGCTCGGCTCGCGCAAGAGTGTCAACATCCCCGGGGTGAGCATCTGCCTGCCATCACTCACTCAACGCGACATCGTGAACATACACACCGCAATCGACCTCGACATCGACTTCATCGCACACTCGTTCGTCCGCTCAAAACAAGACGTGCTCGACATACAGGCAATACTCGACTCGCGCGGCAGCCACATTAAAATAATAGCAAAAATAGAGAATCAGGAGGGCATCGACAACTTCGACGAAATCCTCGAAGTGGCCTACGGCGTGATGATAGCCCGCGGCGACCTGGGCATTGAAGTGCCGGCCGAGAAGATACCAAGCATCCAAAACGACCTTATAAGCCGCTGCATCGCCGCACACAAGCCGGTGATAGTGGCCACGCAAATGCTGCACTCAATGATTACCAGCCCCAGGCCGACAAGGGCCGAGGTGTCGGACATAGCCAACGCCGTGTACCAGCGCACCGACGCATTGATGCTGAGTGGGGAAACGGCATACGGCAAATATCCCGTCGAGGCCATATCTACCATGGCCCGCGTGGCAATCGAGGCCGAAAATATGCTGCACAAGATGCCGCACAACGACGAACAACACCCGAAGATGGAAAACGACGTGACCTCGTTCCTCGCCCACCAGGCCGTGGACTCGGCCGAAGTGCTCGGCACCCGCGCCATCATCACCGACAGCTACACCGGGCGCACAGCCCGCTACATAGCCTCCTTCCGCGGCAAGAACCCCACATTGGCACTGTGCTATTACAGCCATGTGATAAGGCAGCTGGCACTAAGCTACGGCGTTTTCCCGGTATTCCTTCAGCGGTCGGCCACATCGCGCGAATACCTGTACACGGGGTTGAAACAGCTCATCAACCTTGGGTTGCTTGAAAACGACTACCTTATAGCCTACATAGGCGGTGCCTACGGCGAAGGGCGCGGAACATCATTCCTTGAAATAAACCGCGTGGGCGACATACTTGCCGACTACGACACCTACTTGCTGCCAAACTTAGAATCGACCCAGCAATGCGCGACGAAGAAGACGAATTAGAAGACTACATACTCTCGCACATCGATGCCGAGGGTGAACAACTGGCACGGCTCGACCGCGACACGCACCTATTCCACCTGCGACCGCGAATGTGCTCGGGACACTTGCAGGGCCGCCTGCTGAAGATGTTTGTGCGCATGATAGCCCCACGGCGCATCCTCGAACTTGGCACATTCACAGGCTACTCGGCTCTGTGTCTTGCCGAGGGGCTACCCGAAGGGGGCGAATTGCACACGGTGGAAATCGACGACGAGCTTGAAGACTTCATTCGCACACACCTGTCGCAATCGCCGCACGGCAGCAATATCACACTGCACATAGGCGACGCACGCCAAGTGCTTTCGGAATTCGACACCGATGCCACATTCGACTTGGTGTTCATCGATGCCAACAAACGCCAATACTGTGAATATTACGACTTGGTGTTCGACCACGTGTCGCCAGGAGGATTTATCATCGCCGACAACACCCTGTGGGACGGCAAAGTGGTGGAACCGGGCAAGAAAATCGATGCTCAGACGCAAGGCATACTCGACTTCAACGACCGCGTGGCCGCCGACCCTCGCGTGGAAAAAGTGATACTTCCCCTGCGCGACGGACTCACTCTCATCTACAAAAAACCGTAAACACAACCGATAACCACACTATGAAAACTTTGCTGTATGCCCTGCTTGCCGTGGTTTTACTTTCTTGCGTGTGCGCAATCACCTGCCCCGACAAGGACGACCACGTGGAGGCACTGAAAAATGTAATCAACGATGCCTTAACCGAGGAATTATCGCAAAAGGCCGATGCCGACAACGAATTGGTTTCCTTGGGAGCCATGATTGGCACGGGAATTGGCGGATTTGCACTCGACAATATGCTGCAAGTGGATAACTACTTCGTGTGCAGCGTGGGGCGCATTAATTACGATGGAGAAAAACACACAATATCAATAGGCATATTGAACCACGTTTTCACACCATCGAGGAATGATGCGACTTCGCAGCCTGCTGCCCAATAAAAAGGACCATCTCACTTGGGTGAGTAGTGATAGCGCATCGATAGCACATACACGGTGACAATATCGTCGTTGACCGAATAGATGATGCGGTGTTCTGAATTAATGCGGCGCGACCACTTGCCCTGCAACTCATATTTCAGCGGCTCGGGCTTGCCTATGCCGGTGTAAGGGTGTTCGGCTATATCTTTGAGCAAGGCCGTTATCTTGTTCATTACCGCCTTGTTACCACTCTTGGAAAAATAAATATAATCTTTCCTAGCCAGGTCGGACAATGTTATTCTGTACATAGCACTCTATTCAAAAAGTTATCAATGCTTTCACCTTCGTTTTGGGTAATACAGTTCCCATTTTTTATATCTTGCTCCCCTTTTCTTATAGCGTCCATCATGGCCGGTGACTTCATTATATACTCGGTCTCTTTCATCGCATTGTAGTCTTCGAGCGAAATCACCACCACACTTTCGGTACCAGCACGGTGCACTATCAGTGGCTCGTTGTCGTTTATTACGCCGTCAAGGTAATGTTTCAAGTTCTTGCGGTACTCGGTATAATTTGCTGTCCTCATAATTATGCTGTTTTTATTGTTCTGTTGCAAATATAGGTACTTATTTACGTACTTGCAAATTTTCTCACATTTATTTTTGCGCACACCACCCTTTTGTCATTTAATGGTATGCCCACTCGGTGTGGTGCGTCTAAACAGGCTCGACAGGCGTTCTTTAAGTAACCGCAGGCGATATTTCCTGTAATTGTATCTATGACGGTGCTTCCACCACCGCTGAGCTGCGGCCACGCGTTCGTCGGCAAACTGTTCCGCGTCGGCTATGCCGGTCATGACAGCGTAACGCAGCGCGAGTTGACGCACTGCGTCGAAATTTTCATTTATTTTGTCGAAATTTTCAAGCAGCCTCTTGCGGCTGGTCTCGTTAAACTTCATGCGATTAATGTCGATGAGAAAGAAACGGTGTGCGCTGTCGCACAATATATTACCAGGAGTGAAGTCGAGGTGCAGCACCCCAGCGGCATGCAGCTGCGCCATTATCCGTGCCACGCCGTCGGCTATAATGTCGCTGTCGGGACGTTCCTCCCATCTCCTCACGTCGCAGGCACCAGGTATCATAAGGCACACATAGTAGCTGCGATGCAGCAGGCCATTCCTGAACGTCTCGATGTATGCCACTGGCTCGGGGGAGGGTATGCCTAATTGCAGCAGTTCCATGGCATGCTCGTATGATCGGCGAGCCTTTCCCTTGCGAAAGAAAGTGTAGGCAACACGGTTGTAAATGGCCGGAACCTTAAAGCTCTTTATCGACAAATCCGTGCCGTTCACAGCCGTGTGGAACAGTGTGTTGCGCCCCTTATATACCACCTGGCCCAACTGCTCGTGGCGGTCGGGAATGGAACGGACATACTCGCCCAAAGAACCTTCATATTTAGGATTGATTACTATTCTCATTTGAATGCCCGGGTTATACGTTCCATGAAGTGGTTGTAGTCGAGGTTGCCATCGAATTCCATCTTTGCGGCCTCGCCCATGCCGGCACACAGCGCATCATCGTCGAGCAGCCGCTCGATTGCGTCGGCAAGAGCCTTATAGTCGCCCGGCGGCACAAGCAGCCCCGTGCGGCCATCGTCGATATATTCGGGCTGCGCCCCGTTGTTGGTGGTCACTATGGGCTTGCCCAGCATCATGTATTCGATGTTGGTTATGCCGAATGCCTCTCGCACTATCGACGGCAGCACGCCTATGTCGCATTGCGCCACGAGCGGCTGCACGTGAGCCTGATATGGAATGAACGACACGTTGCGCAGCAGCTGATTGGCCACGATGAACGCCTTTATCACGCCCATGTACTTCAGCTCGCCGCTGCCCATTATCACCAAGTGGAAACGCTGCTTGTCGAGCTGCGTTATCGCCCTGAGCAGCACCGATATGCCCTTCTCCTCGCATATCCGCCCGTGGTACATTATTATCTTCTTGCCCGGCTCGATGCCATACCGCTCGCGTATGTCAAACGCCTGGCGTTCTACTGGGTCGCGCTTAACGCTGTCGTATATCACCGCCGTCTTCGACAAGTCGAGCGAAGGCATATTTATCATGAACTCATTGCGTGCCAGTTCCGAGACGAAAATAATCCCATCGAGCTCGTTGTAAATCATGCGGTGCACAAACCCCTTCTTGGCTCGCTCCACCGAGTGGCAGGTGAGCAGCACGCGAGTATTCCGGTTTTCCGAGATGCGGCGGGCTATGAGTGCCATACGCGCATCTTTCACGTTATGCACGTGCACCACGTTATGGCCGCGCTTGATGAGCCGCGCGAAACGGATGGGACTTTCAAAGTCGGCCTTGCGCCTCAACGGCAATATCGAAATGGGAATTTCGAGCGGGCGGAAACGGCTTATGATGGCCTCGCGCTTGGTGGTGACAATCTCGACGTAATTGCCGCACCGCTTCAATTCCGATGCAAGGTCATACACATATTGCTCCACCCCG
Organism: uncultured Muribaculaceae bacterium; assembly: GCA_944320595.1. Lineage (GTDB taxonomy): Bacteria > Bacteroidota > Bacteroidia > Bacteroidales > Muribaculaceae > Avimuribaculum. Next base: position 48,391 of record CALUIB010000015.1, read on the forward strand.
CTCCATTTCTTCCCCGATACTATGTGGAAAATGTTCAAGTTCATTTCGTCTGTTTTGCACGTTCTGCCAGTTTCCTCCCGGCCTTCTTTGCCATTTTGTAAGTCACAAGCCTCATGGCCGCCGCTGTGCGCGCTATTTCCCGGCCTTCCCTGCCGTCAAGGAAGCCTCGCCTGAAAATATAGGAGCGCAAGTATGCGGCTGCAGCCCGCATATAAGCCCCGACAAAGGTGGGGCGCACCCCCGATGCAACCAGCACTCTGGCCTCAAGCACGGCATACTCCGTCTCCTTACGGCGGTGCTCGGCAGCCGATGCGCGGCGGTTGTGCATCAGCAAGCCCCCGACTGGCGCAGGCCACAGCGTGTCGGGAAAGGTGACACGCTCATGCACGTCGCGCAGGTTCCAGCTGGCATACCGCTTGTCGAACAACCGCGTCTGGCGGTCGGGCCACCACCCACTATGCTTAACCGGCTTGCCACCGAAGAAATTCAGGCGCGACAGGCTATAGATGCGATGTTCAAGCCCCTGCTCCTTCAGCCGCATTATCGACTGGCGCAAGTCCTCGTCGAGGTACTCGTCGGCATCAATCGACAGCACATAACTGTTGGTGGCCAGCGACACTGCATATTGCTTTTGTGCGCCGTAGCCGTCGAGCTTGCGTTGTTTTACTTTGCAGCCATACTGGTTGCACACCTCCACCGTTCCGTCGCTTGAAAAAGCATCTACGACTATAATCTCGTCGGCAACGCCTGCAAGCGATTCAAGGCACTTGCCTATGGTGGCTATGTTGTTGTCGGTAATAATCGTCGCTGAAATCTTCGTCATGGCCTTTTCTTTTTTTGATAATGGTTGTCAAAAGCAAAGATAATGCAAGCCGAGCGCAATACAAAACAAATTTATTTGTTTTTATTGCCAAGCCGCAACCTATTTATCAAAAGATAGTGCAAATCGAGCGAGGGTGTATCATAATGCGCCCCACATTGGCTCAATATGCACTTAAATCAAGCAGCCTGACTCTCGGAATATCAGAATATGAGCTTAAAAAGCTTATATCCCGAAAAAGTGGAAGGCACAATGCCAACCACCAAAGAGATAGGAACTAAATAGATAGTCAAACTAACTGCTAAATACAGAGGAACCGGGGTCACTTGCGGCCGGTGGCGAACTTCAGCAGCCGCGGGGTGTACCGCTGCATGAGCCAGAACACGCCGAGCAAAGCCAGCGTCTCAAGAACCACCACGGCAACGTACACTCCCACCACGGCAAACTGGCTCTCGGGACCTATGATATACACCATCGCCTTGACAATGTTTGTAAGGAATATCTTGTGTGCCACGTAAACGAAGAACGAGGCCGACGCCAGCAGCGGCACCACTCGGCACCACTTGCGCCGCAGCAGCCATGCCGACAGGTTATAGGCAAACACCATCACGGCTGGAACGGCGAGTACCTTCGCGGCAAGCTGCAACGTCGATGCCCCACAGTAAAACGCAGCCATCTGCACCACCGACAGTGCCACGTAGGCCACAGCCGAGAGGCGGAAATAGCGTCCGAACACGGCCAGCATATCCTTCTTGAATATGCTCATGTAAGCACCGAGCGAGAAAGCGAACAATGCCGTTGTGACTTCCAGTGCAACGCCCTTGTCAACACCGCTGTCAGCTATATACACGCAAAACCACACCAAGTAGGCTGCCGCCACAAAATAGAATTTCAGCCTCTTAATCAAATAGTGCAGGGCAGGCGCAAGCAGCGACATGAACATCAATGCCCGCAGGAACCACAGTGGGCTATCGGCAGGATAAATGGCTCCTCCATCGCCCGGAGGGTAGGCCGCCGCGGTGATGCCATGCTTGTTGTCCCAAAAAATCTGCAACACAGCACCTATCGAGAAATCCAAGTCGCCAGCATCAAGCCCGGGACGCAACGCCGACAGCGGAGGGTAGAAATAAGCCACCTCGACCATCGCCGCCAACACGTTCCACACTATGAACGGGATGAGGAGCGTCTTCAGACGGTTGCGCAGCTTGCGTTTCCACACGCCCAACGTGAAATCGTCCACCCCGAGGAAGAACACGTACCCCGAGATAAAAAAATATATCGCCAGACTGTATTCGGCCAAAAAAGACATGACGAAATAATACACTGCCTCATACGCCGGCATCGACATGAAATCGTGATACTCGCCATACACTTGCACCCCTTGAATGCCAAACGCATGCACCGTAAGCACCACCACCGCAAGCGGGAACCTTAAAAGGTCGAGGGCCTGCGAATGCGCAGCCCGCGGTGCGGCTGTATTGCCGCCCGTGCGCATTGAATGTGGATAATTTATTGTTTTACAAGACATTATATCAACATTGGCACTTATATGCTTGCAAAGTTACTAAAAATTAACGCAACCATAATCCACCGCCGCTTTTAAATTGTCACACCGCCGCTTGTTACCAAATGCTACAAATAAACACAAATTATGGGCATTATTGTTGATTATAACCCCGACATGGTATATTTTTGCACACAAATTCCATAAATATTGTGACACATTACAATCGAATAATAGTAAAAATAGGCAGCAATGTGTTGACGCGCACCGACGGAACGCTCGACGTGACGCGTATGTCGGCACTCGTTGATCAAGTCGCCGACCTGCACCGACAGGGCATTGAAGTGGTGATGGTGTCGTCGGGCGCAGTGGCATCGGGCCGCGGCGAGATGCGCGGCGACCATGCCGTGCGCCGCCACCTCGATGCAGTGTCGGCACGCCAACTTTACTCGGCCGTGGGCCAGGCCAAGCTCATCAACCGCTACTATGAATTGTTTCGGGAACACGGCATAGTGTGCGGACAGGTGCTTACCACCAAAGAAGACTTCGCCACACGCCACCAGTACCTCAACCAAAAGCACTGCATGGAGGTGATGATAGACAACGGCGTGATACCCGTAGTGAACGAAAACGACACCACGTCGGTGACCGAACTGATGTTCACCGACAACGACGAACTCTCTGGCCTTATAGCCGCCATGATGGGTGCGCAGGCATTGGTGCTGCTCAGCAACGTGGATGGCGTGTATGACGGCGACCCCGCCGACCCGTCATCGAGCATCATACGAGAAATCACCCACGACGAAAAAGCGCAGGCCGACCCCACCACGTTCATCAGCAAATCGAAGTCATCGCTGGGACGCGGTGGGATGGGGTCAAAATTCCGCACGGCCAACAAGGTGGCATCCGAGGGGATAGCCGTATATATAGCCAATGGCCGCCGCGACGGCATCTTGCAAGCCATCGTCGCAGGCGGCGACAACGTGCCTTGCACACTGTTCACACCGGCCATGCGCCCGGTGTCGGGCATGAAAAAGTGGATAGCCCACAGCGACAGTTTCGCCAAGGGTGCCATACACGTGAACCGAGGCGCATACGAGGCTCTCACGTCTTCGGTCCGCGCCACAAGCCTGCTGCCGGTGGGCGTGACGCAGGTAGAAGGAGAATTCGAGAAAGACGACATAGTGAAAATCATCTCCCCGGCAGGCGAACCGTTCGCCATGGGCCGTGTGTGCTGCGACAGCGCGACTGCCGCTGCACGTGCAGGCACACAGGGCAGCCGCCCGCTCATTCATTATGATTACCTGTATATAGAAAAGGAAAATGGTTAAAGAGATACTTATTGCCGCACGGGAGGCATCCCGAAGGCTGAACTTGATAGCACCGCAGGAAATCGACAACCTGCTGCTGCGCCTCGCCGACAACACTGTACAACGCACCGGCGAGATACTTGCCGCCAACCGCCAAGACCTGGCCCGCATGGACCAGGCCAACCCAAAATATGACCGCCTGCTGCTCAACGAGAGCCGCATCGGCGGCATTGCCGACGGCTTGCGGCGCGTGGCATCGCTCCCCTCCCCCGTCGGCATCACGCTCGACCAGTGGATGCGGCCCAACGGTATGCGCATAAGCAAGGTGTCGGTACCTTTCGGGGTGATTGGCGTGATATATGAGGCGCGGCCCAACGTCACGCTCGACGTGGCCGCCTTGTGCCTGAAGGCCGGCAGCGCGGTGGTGCTAAAGGGTGGCAGCGATGCACAGATGTCAAACGAGGCAATAGTACGCATCATAGCCGACACACTTGCCGAGTGCGGTTTCCCGGCAGCTGCGGCACAATTGCTGCCGCCGTCGCACGAGGCTACTGCCGAGATGCTCGATGCCACAGGGCTAATCGACCTGATAATCCCGCGCGGAGGCCGTGCGCTCATCGACTTCGTGCGCGACCGCTCCCGAGTGCCTGTGATAGAGACCGGTGCCGGGGTGTGCAGCTGCTACTTCCACAGCAGCGGCGATGTGGAGAAAGGGCGCAACATCATCTTCAACGCCAAGACGCGCCGCGTGAGCGTGTGCAACGCGCTCGACGTGCTGCTCATCGACCGCAGCCGCCTCGCCGACCTGCCCACACTCGCCGCGCCGCTCGCCGGGAAGAATGTGACCATATATGCCGACAACGATGCATACGCCGTGCTAATGGAGGGCAGCTACCCACTGCTCGCCCACGCCACCGGCGACGACCGCGGACGCGAATATATGGACTACAAGATGGCCGTGGAGACCGTCGCCAGCATTGACGAGGCACTTGATTACATAGCACGCTACTCATCGCGCCACAGCGAGAGCATCGTGGCCGAAGACCGTGAGGCCTGTGCCCGGTTCATGCGTGAAGTTGATGCCGCCTGTGTTTACACCAACTTGCCCACGTCGTTCACCGACGGCGGACAATTCGGTTTCGGAGCCGAAATAGGCATCTCCACCCAAAAGCTACATGCCCGCGGTCCAATGGGACTGCGTGAAATCACCACCTACAAATACTTGATTGAAGGGAACGGGCAGACAAGAGACTCTTGATGATTATTATAGCATTTTAAACACGAAATATGACAAAGAAAACAACGCTTTTATTAACATCGCTCACACTTGCGGCTTTTGCCGCACAAGCTGGGCCAGTAAGCCCCTCGCAGGCTGAATCGATAGCCCGGCAATTCGCTACTGACACATCGTCGCCGTTCAAGGCAAAATCAACCTCCACGGCTGGCGCGGTGGCAAAAGTGGCATACACGGCCACTTCCGAGACCGATGCCTCGCACAACCTGCTCTACGTGGTGAACAGCGGCGACGGCTACGTGGTAGTGGCAGGCGACGATACCGCACCCAACATGGTACTTGGCTACTCGACCGACGGCGGACAATTCGACTATGACAACGCCCCCGAAAACCTGCGCTACTGGCTTGACGAATATGCCCGGCAAATAGAATACATGGCCAATAACGGCCTTACTGCCGACCAGCTTGCACCGGCAGCAACCTTCGACACCGAGGTGGCCCCGATGATAACCACCCAGTGGGACCAGGATGCCCCATACAACGACCAGTGCCCGGTGCTCAACGGCAAACGAACCTACACCGGCTGCGTGGCCACAGCCATGGCGCAGCTCATGAACTACCACGAGTGGCCCAAGCAGGGCACTGGCAGCCACTCTTACAAGTGGAACAGCCAGACGCTGAGTGCCGACTTCGGCTCAACCACCTACGACTGGGACAACATGGCCGACACTTACGACGGCAGCAACAGCAACGCCGAGAACGAGGCTGTAGCTACGCTTATGTACCACTGCGGCGTATCGGTCAATATGTCGTATATGCAAGATGCCAGCGGCGCACAATCCACCTCTGCGGCAAACGCCCTTGTTTCGTACTTCGGCTATCCGGCCAACGTGCAGATAATAAGCCGCGACTATCGCACCTACGACGAATGGGTCGCAATCATAAAGGGCGAGATTGATGCCGGCAGGCCGGTACTCTTCGGGGGCCAATCGACAATAGGCGGCCACGAATTTTTGCTCGACGGATATAACCGCGACGGCTATTTCCACGTCAACTGGGGCTGGAGCGGAACATCTGACGGATATTACCTCATAGCCACTCTCAATCCTTACGATGGGCAGGGCATCGGCGGCGGCTCCGACAGCGGATTCAAGTTCATGCAGGATGCCGTAATCAACGTGGAGCCACCCACCAATGGAACAGTATATGAGGAATTCTACGAAATATGCACCACGAGTTTCACTCCCAGCAGCATAACGTCAACCACCGGCGGAAGCGCACGAATGGAATACGGAACACTGATGAACATGGGCCGCCAATACATCAATGCGAAGGTAGGGCTGCGAATTGTGAACAGCAAGGAGGAAGAGGTGTTCTCGGCCTTCGACAATTATCCTTACACAGTCAGCCCGGGCTATTACATGGCATTCTCGGCCTCGGTTGGTTTTACCATTCCGTCCGACCTTGATGCCGGAGACTACCAAATCTATCCCACCTACCTCATGAACGGCACGGAAAAAACCGGGCCTATTCACGTGGACGGGAACTCATACCAATACGTGCAGATGACGGTGGATGCCGACGGCAATGTGACATTCAGCTCGCCTACTTCGATATACGACGGAATTGAAACCTCCAACTTCAAGGTGACCCAGAACCCAACTTTCACTTCGGGACAAAATGCTACGGTAGCAGTTGACATTACCAACAACAGCGACCAGACTTTCTCCGGCTCAATAGCCTTCATTCTTACCGACGAAAATGCCAGCCAAACCTTGTACTCGCCAAGCAGCGTGCTTGAATTCGGCGTATGCTTGGTGGAAGCCGGCGAAACGACCACCGTAGAGCTTACACAGCTAATTAGCAACTTCAACCCCGACGGAAGCTATTGCCAAATAGCCCTCATCAATTCCAATGGTACCGTCATAGGCACACCGCAGCTCATAAAGGTGAGCAACCCAACGGTGCGGCTCAACAGCGCACCCACCATTGCCGACAGCGACGGGGTGGACTGCGGCAACATACGGGCATCGGCCACGCTCATCAACGAGTCGAGCAATGAGGAATACACAGGAACAGTAAGCGCGTCGATTCTTGCCAATGGGAGGTTCACCACGCTTGACAGCAAAAATATCACCATTGAGGCCGGGAGCAGAGCCACAATCGACTTTACAGGCACATTCGATGCAGGCGAAGTGGGAAAGACTTACCAGCTGTTCATCATCGATGCTGCCGGCAAACGTCTTATGCCATACACAGCTTTCACCGTGGGAAAATCGTTGGAACAGGCCGGGGTTGACAACGTGGCAGCAACCACAGTAGGCGCATACCCCAACCCGGTTACCGACCGTCTCAACCTGCAAGCCACGCAACCCATAATGCAGGTCGCAATTTACGCCATCTCCGGGGCGCAAGTGGCAGCACACGGCGGCAACGGTTCGCAGTCGATGCAAATCGATATGGGCGGCCTGCCCGCAGGCACCTACTTCGTGCGCATAGCCACAGCCGACGGCATTAAAACCGTCAAGGTAATCAAGAAGTAACCGCCACCCACACGGTCACATTTACACTCATACTCACACAAATCGGCGTGCCGCAGCCTTTTTTGCCACGCCGATTTGTATTTGCTGCCCGAAAAATCATAAATTTGCATCAATATATCACAACACAAAAAAACATTATGAACAAAAGTTTATACTACTTTGTGGTCTCGGCATTGATAGCATCGGCATTGCCAGCAAATGCCGACCCCGTAAGCCCACAGCAAGCCCTCGATATTGCCTCGCAATTCGCCTCAGGCAACGGCGGCATGACAGCCAAGTCGGCCAATGCCACAACCATACGCCCCACGGTGGCATATACAGCCAAGTCGGCAGGCGACAGCTCGCACAACCTGCTTTATGTGGTGAACAGCGGCAGCGGATATGTGGTGGTGGCAGGCGATGATGCCGCCCCCGAGATGGTACTCGGCTACTCGGCAACCGGAGGCACATTTAGCTACGAACAAGCCCCTGAGAACCTACGCTACTGGCTTGGCGAATATGCCCGGCAAATAGAATACATGGCCGACCACGGCATCACCGCTGCCAACCAGGCCAAAGCCGCCAAGTTCGACGGCGAAGTGTCCCCGATGCTGACCACCACGTGGAACCAAACAGCACCCTACAACGACCTTTGCCCCAACGGATACCCCACAGGCTGCGTGGCAACGGCCATGGCACAGGTAATGAACTACCACGAATGGCCCAAGCAGGGCACAGGCAGCCACTCCTACACGTGGAACAACCAGGTGCTGAGTGCCGACTTCGGCTCAACCACCTACCGCTGGGACCTGATGCTCGACTCATACCCCACAGCCACCTCGGGTACCGCCGAGCAACGCCAGGCCGTGGCCACGCTCATGTACCACTGCGGCGTGGCATCGGAGATGTATTACTCGGCCTCGGCCAGCGGCACATACTCCTCGAATGCCTGCGAGGGATTGGTCAACTACTTCGGCTACCCAAGGAACATCCAAACGTTCAACCGCGACTTCCGCACCTACGACGAGTGGATTGCCCTCATCAAGGGTGAAATAGATGCAGGCCGACCGGTGATAATGGGCGCGAGTTCGTCGGGCGGCGGCCATGAATTTATACTCGACGGCTACAATCGCGACGGCTACTTCCACCTCAACTGGGGCTGGGAGGGGCAGTCCGACGGATATTACCTCGTATCGGTGCTCAACCCTTACGAGGGCATGGGTACCGGCGGCGGAACAGGACATGGCTACAAATACCAGCAGGAAATCATAGCCAACTTGCAACCACCGACAGATGGCGAGACTGTCAACGAGATATACGAAATTTGTTCCAACGGGTTCAGCATCGGCACCGAATCGGCCACTCTTGGCAACGACATAGATATCACCTACACCACGCTTATTAACATAGGCTGGCAACCTGTGTCGGTAAACCTCGGAGCCGTAATAGTTGACGGCAACGGCGAGGAGGTGGCAGCATCCTACGAAAGCACGGCAAGCGAGGCCAATGTAAGCTACTACTTCTTCAATGGTGGGCAGCACACAGTGCAGCTCACGCTGCCTGCATCGCTCGCCGACGGCCAATACCGCATATATCCGGCCTACAAGCACTCAGCCGACGGCAACCTCACCGGGCGCATACACGTGTCGCAAACCGCAAGCCAAAGCATTGTAATGACCGTGAGCGGCGGCAACGCCACATTCTCAAGGCAGGTAACGCCGTGGCAGGAATTGGAGGTGAAGAATATCGTTGTGACCGAAAATTCATCGTTCTCGCCCAACCTCACCACCACCGTCATGGCCGAAATCACCAATGGCGGCGATGACACATTCTCGGGGCAGCTCAACTTCGCCCTGCTCAAGCAAGATAGCGATGAAATGGTGTTCTACCGCCTGGCTTACGACCCCTACACCGGCCCCACGGGCTACTACGACGTTTACACCATAGCCCCGGGCGAGACGCAGCGCGTGGAATTGTCGCTACGCATGGACGGTTTTTCGGCCACCGACGAATATTACCGCGTGGCCGTAGTTGACGAAGACCTCAACGTGGTGGGCACACCGCAATTGGTAAAAGCCAGCAACCCGCTCATTACCATAACCGGCGACATAGAGATATTGCCCTCGCCCGAGAACGTGGATGCCAACAACATCACCGCCCGCGTAACGCTTACCAACAATTACGACCAAGACTATCTTTCGGGCGTTAGTGCCGTGGCACTCGACAGCCGCGGATTGGTTGCCGGATGGATTGACTATGCCACAGTCGAGGTAAAGGCAGGCAGCAACACCACAGTCACTTTCAATGGCTCGCTGCCCGGGGCCGAGGCTGGGGAAAGCTATGTGATGCGCATACACAACAGCGCAATCAACACCTATATCCTGCCCTACAAGGCCGATTTCACGATAGGCACCTCATATACCGGCATCGAGGAAACCACGGCAGCCGAGACCATCGACGTGAAAGCCTACCCCAACCCTGTGAGCGACGTGCTTAACATCACGGCCACGGCGGCCATCGGGCGAGTTGACGTGTATGGCATCACCGGCGCACTTGTCGCCTCGCACAGCGGCAACGGCTCGCAATCGATGCAAATAAGCGTGGCGCAACTGGCCGCAGGAACCTACTTCGTGCGCATTGCCACCGCAAGCGGCATCGAAACGGTGAAAATAATAAGGAATGAGGAATGAAACTGCTAGTCTAATTAGACCAATTGGCCCAATTTCTAATTCCTAATTTAATAATATTTAACATATTGGGGGGGGGTAAATCCTCCCCTTTCTGTATATTTGCACCACGACACTGAAATACCATTAATTTTACAAATCAAAAATAAAACTAACTAGTATGAAAACTACTAAATTACTAAACCTGTTTGCTGTAGCAATAACAGCGTGTGTGATGACAGCTTGCGGAGCAGCCGGAATAGGCAAGCTCGCAATGGACTCGGAAGAAGCCGTGACCAAGGTAAAGGACATCGTGTCGAGCAATATCGACACAGGCGAATGGAAAATAGTGGAAATTGAATGGAACGAAGGTGTAGGCGACGCAGCCACTCTCGAAAACAACCTCAACAACGGCGGCATCTACGTGAAAATGGTGAAGAGCAACAACGGCGTGTTCGTGCAGAACTTCATTGGCCAATTGGGCTGGAAACCCACCGCAATCGACACCGACCACTGGTATGACAAGCTATACTACGACAAAGTAACACCCATCGATGCTGCCAACTTGGACGTGGCCGCAATAATGAAACACATCAATGATGCCAAGGCCATGATACCGGCCGAATATGAATTCCGCTCACTGGCAAAATACCAAATCAAGGCTGGCGTGCCCAGCGGCACAAGCGGCGAAGGTGAATACACCGCCGGCTCTACGGCTGAATTCACCATCAACGTAGTGGAAAAAGGCAACGAAACCGTGTCGAGTGCAGGCACTACCTCTATCATTTACTACGAAATCGACTTTGAAGTGGCCGCCGACGGCACATTGACCATGAACGTGGAATAACACCCACAACAAAAATATAAACCATCAAAACACACACCGGCAAGGTGCGCAGAAAAGCCACAGAGGCAAATCCTGCGCACCTTGCTCGTTATCGTGGTATATCCATAAGCAACGATAAAAAGGGGCGGCGCGTCAAAATACCGACATGGAGCGGCAAAGCCGTCCAATTTCGAATAACCTCGTGGTGAGGCGGCCTATGGGAGCCGAACCCGAGGCCGTACAGTATAGGAAGAACTGTCTGCTGGTTCGGCTGCGCCTCACGCTGCAGTTAAGCATAGTTGGACGGCTACGCCGCCCGTAGAACACATCATTCCCCAATTTTGATGCACCCTCTTTATGTATAAAAAGAAGGCGCGTTTTTTCGACACACCCTCTTTTTGATTTTGTTGCACCCTAATCGTGGGCTATTCGCGCGATTCGCTGTCGCTATCTTCGCCGTTGGCCTCTTCGCCAGCCTTGTTATTCTTGATTACGAGCAGCTTGTCAACGCGGCCACGGTCGGTGTCCATAATCTCGAAGTCGAGGTTCTGGTAGCTGAACTTGTCACCGGCCTTTGGCACGCCGCCTATCAGGAACATGGCCATGCCGCTAAGCGTGGTGAAGTCCTCCTCCTTCAGGTCGTCGAAGTCAGTAATACCCATCGTGTCCATAAAGTCTTCAAGGTTCATCGAGCCGTCCACGAGCAACGAGCCGTCTTGCCGCTCAATGATTTCCTCCTCGTCCTCCTCGTTTTCTTCAAGTATGTCGCCAAAGATACTCTCCGAAAGGTCGTGCAGAGTGATGATGCCCTCGGTGTTGCCAAATTCGTTGATTACCACGGCAAACTTGTCCTTGGTGCGCTTGAACACTTCAAGCACCTTCTTGGCCGGGAGGCTCTCGGGCACCAACTGGGCTGGCTGCGCGATGCTGCGCAAGTCAAATTCGCGCCCGTCGCTGCCCACCATCAGTATTATATCCTTCACCGACACCACACCTATTATTTGGTCGAGATCCTCGTCAACCAGCAAATACTTGCTGAAATGTTCCTCTTTGATGGTGTCAAGCACCTCTTCGGGCGTGTCGGTCACGTGCAAGGCTATTATGTCGCGTCGCGGTGTCATAAGGTCGTTGGCTCGTTTGTCCGAAAAACGGAACACGTCGCGCAGCATTTCATTCTCCTCCTGGTCGATTACCCCCTGTTCCGAACTTTGGTTGAGTATCATCTTCAGCTCGTCTTGCGTCATCTGCCGCTCCTCGGGCTTCATGCCTATCAACTTGTTCAGGAACTTGGTGGAAATGCTCAACAGGCACACAAACGGGTATGCAATGACCGAAATCATCTGCATCAAGCCACTGAACTTGGCCGCATACCGCTCGGGGTCGGAAAGTGCTATCGACTTTGGCACCAGTTCGCCTATCACAATCGACAAGTAAGTAATCAGCACCACCACAGTCACCATTGCCAAATGCCCGGCATAAACAGCATTCACGCCGGGAATCAGCTCAAACAAAGGCTTAATGTCGTCGGCAATACTCGTACCACCATACGCACCCGACACAATGCCTATCAATGTAATGCCTATCTGTATTGTGGATAAGAATTTTTCGGATTCATCGCGTTGCTTTATAACCCTCCGTGCTTTCTTGCTTCCCTTCTCGGCCAGTGTTTCCAAGCGTATTTTACTCGACGAGACCAAGGCTATTTCATACATGGCAAAAACGCCGTTCAGCAACAATAAAAACAGAATAATTAGAAATTCCATATATAAGCTCAAACAGTTCTGAGTGCAAACATACTAAATTTGCTGCTAACTGTCACACTTTTATAAGAATATTTATGAATTTACCTGTACTTTGATGCCGGCGGCCTCGATGCGGGCTGCAATTGCGGCAAGTTCCCCGGCAGGGATTTTTTGCAGGCTCTGCTCGGGTGTCTGGCGGTCAATGGTGTATAGCATCACCTCCTGCGGCTTTATCTCAAGATAAGCCGCTATAAGGGCATCAATCTCCTTGTCGGTGGTGTTGTCTATGACCTCGCCGTCGTGTGTGCCGCGTACCATCATCGTCTGCACTATGCAATGGCCTTCAAATTGCCTCAGGTCGTCGATTATCCCCTCGGGCAATACATTGGCCGACACCGGGCGGTTAAGCCGCTTAAACGTGCCGTAAATGGCACTGTCGAGCTTCAGTATGTTGCGGTCAACCATGCGCAACGCCTCGGCCACGTGCGGACGGCCTGCCATGGTGGCATTGCTCAGCACACACACCTGCGCCTGGGGGAAGTAATGGTTGCGCTGCGTGATAACGTCGTGCACTATCGCCTTGAACTCGGGGTGCAGCGTCGGCTCTCCGTTGCCCGAGAAAGTAATCACGTCGATATTGGTTCCTTCCTCCTTCAGCTGCCTGAGCTTGGCCGAAAGCTGTTTTTTCACCTGCTCGCGGCGTGGGATACCCGTTGTGCCCTGCCCCTGAGCGTTATACCCCGCCTCGCAATAAAGGCAGTCAAATGAGCACACCTTCCCGTCGGTGGGCATCAAGTTCACGCCCAGCGAAGTGCCCAAGCGGCGGCTGTGGATGGGGCCGAAAATAGTTTCATGAAACAAAACTGTCTGCATATATTTTTTGGTTAAGAAATATCGGGTATATATTATCGCCCTGCCTGCTTTAATTTATCCTCTCAAAAGGTTTTCACAAAGTTCTATGTAGCGGCGAGCCACTACCGGGGCGGCGAATTTGCGAGCCACGATTTGGTGCAGGCTGTGGCGGTCAAGCCCGGCCATGGCGGCCCAGGCAATCCCCTCGGCTATGGCCTCGGGTTCCATTTCGGCGGCTATGTATCCGGTGGAACGGTGGTCGATTATGTCGCGCTGCCCACCTGCGCCAAACGACACTGCCGTGCAGCCGCAGGCCATCCCCTCGATAAGCGTGCCGGGCAGCGTCTCGAAACGCGACGTTGACAACACCACGTCGGCCTGCGTGTATATGTCCACAAGCCGGTCGATGCCGTTCACTGGCCCCAGGTAGGTATATGACACGGCAAGCTGGTCGAGCAGCGAGCGGTCACGGATGCCGCCAAAAAGCACCAAGTGCAGCCCCCCGGCCACCACGGGGTAATTTTTACGCAGGTAGCGCATGGTATCGATGAGCAGGTCGAATCCCTTGATGCTGTCGTCGAGCCTCGCCGCACCCATCACGATAACCGTCTTGCCCTCGCCAATGCCAAGGCTGCCGTCATGCTGCCGTTCCCACTTGAACTGCTCCACATCGATGGCATTGGGTATCACCTCCACCTGTTTGCCGTGCAGCAGGCGGCTACCACGGGCGCAATCGGCAAGCCAGTTGCTCACGGCCACAAACCGCAAGCCCGGGTGCAAGGTGTATAGCTTGTTTTTTTGCGACTGCACAGCCGTCGATAAGTCCACCTTTATGCTATCCAAGAACTGACAGCCGCGGCACACGTGCCGGTAGCCGTCGCACTGCAATGCGTGGTGGCACACACCAGTCATGGGCCACATATCGTGCATGGTCCAGATGACGGGTTTCCCCGTTTCGCAAAGCCTGCCAATCGACTTGAGCGACAAGAACCCCTGGTTCACCCAGTTAAGCATAACCACGTCGGCCTCCCTTATCCACGGGTGCCGCACTATGTTGCGCCCGTGGTTGGCAATGTCGGCCTTGAACAGGCGTTCGCGCGAAAAGCCGTTGCGCAGGAATATGCTCCACCGCTCGGCAAGGAAATTATACTTGTCGGCAAGCGGGCTGGCAATGGAAATCACATGAGGGTCGTCGGTGAGTTTCTCCAGCACAAGCATACGCGCGTCCACACCCTCGGCCCGTAACGCATGCATGAGCCTGCGAGTGACGATGGCCGCGCCGCCGGTGGAGTCGCTACGGTTTACAAGAGCTATCTTCATCATATGCTGCAAATGCGTATTTATCAATGGCGCAACGGAGCAAGCATATCGAGCAATTCTACGCGGCCTATCGAGCGCGAGCTTATCAGTTCGTCGCGTATCGACTTCACCACACGCCTCACCGTCTTGTTGCTGAACACCTGCGACAGGTAAGAGAAATACTCGTTGAACACCTCTTCCACCTCGTCGGCTTCAAGCTGGCACAATTCGCGCCCCTCGTCGCACGAAATCTTGTAAAGATGATGCTTGAGCTGGTGGTCAACCTCCTTGTGGTCGCCCACCACGTGGCGGCATATACCGTCGGCCATGGTGAGGGCCATCGACAGGTGGAAATTGTTGAGCATATTGTGCCACGACACCTTTGCAGGCAGCGAGGGATTGTAGAACAGGTAATACTCGGGCGTGAAACTGATGCAGTCAAACCCGTCCTCTCCGTCGATGGTTATGCCCGTGAACTTGTCCTCGGCGTTGAACAGGGAAAGCCCCAAGGCCATCCCTGCCACACCGTAGCATTTGTCTATTTCGTCGCGGTATTTCATTCTTCAAATCCCTTTATGTCACGCTTAACCGGCGGATAGTCGATAGTGTAGTGCAACCCGCGCGACTCCTTGCGCTCCATTGCCTGGCGCATTATCAAGTAGCCCACGTTGATGATGTTGCGCAGCTCGCAAATGTCGCGCGACACCTTGCTGGTCTTGAACAGGGCCTCGGTCTCCTCGTAAAGTATGTCGAGGCGGTTCCATGCCCGTTTCAGGCGCAAGTCGCTGCGCACGATGCCCACATAGGTGCTCATTATCTCGCCCACCTCCTTGGCACTCTGCGTGATAAGCACCATCTCTTCAAGGTGCTGCGTGCCGTGGTTGTTCCATTCGGGAATATCCTCACGGTAGGTGTAATTCTCAATGTTGGCCATACTGTGCTTGGCAGCCGCATCGGCATACACCACGGCCTCGATGAGCGAGTTCGATGCCAAACGGTTGCCGCCGTGCAGCCCCGTGCACGAACACTCGCCCACGGCATACAGCCGCTGTATCGACGAGCAGGCGTTAGTATCCACCTTTATGCCTCCGCACAGGTAGTGGGCGGCAGGAGCCACAGGAATGTAATCCTTGGTGATGTCGATGCCAAGGCTCAGGCACTTCTGGTATATGTTGGGGAAATGTTCCTTGGTTTCCTCGGGGTCCTTGTGCGTCACGTCAAGGTAAACGAAGTCATCGCCGCGGGTCTTCATCTCGTTGTCGATGGCGCGGGCCACTATGTCGCGCGGTGCGAGCGACAGGCGCGGGTCATACTTCTGCATGAACTCCTTGCCATCGCGTGTGCGCAGCACTGCGCCATATCCGCGCATTGCCTCGGTGATGAGGAACGCCGGGCGGTCGCCGGGATGGTAAAGCGCGGTGGGGTGGAATTGCACAAACTCCATGTCCTTCACCGTGCCCTTTGCGCGATACACCATGGCTATGCCGTCGCCGGTGGCCACGAGCGGATTGGTGGTGTTGCGGTAAACCGCTCCTATGCCGCCGGTAGCCATCAGCGTCACCTTCGAGAGGAAAGTATCGACCTCGCCGGTGGCGCAATTTAGTATGTAGGCACCGTAGCAAGTAATGTCGGGCGTGCGGCGCGTGACAATCTTGCCCAGGTGGTGCTGTGTGCAAATCTCCACTGCGAAACGGTTTTCAAATACGTCGATGTTTGGGTGGAACTTCAGGGCGCGAATCAGGCTGTCTTGTATCTCGGCGCCGGTATTGTCCTTGTGGTGCAAGATGCGGAACTCCGAGTGCCCCCCTTCGCGGTGCAAGTCGAATTCCCCCTTCTCATTCTTGTCGAACTCCACACCCCAGCTTATCAGCTGCTTGATTTGCGACGGAGCCTCGCGCACCACCTTTTCCACCGCCGCCGGGTCGCTCAGCCAGTCGCCCGCAATCATGGTGTCGCGGATGTGTTTCTCGAAGTTATCAACCAGCGTGTTAGTCACCGAGGCCACGCCCCCTTGTGCAAGGAAAGTGTTGGCTTCTTCAAGGGTAGTCTTGCATATCAGTGCCACCCGGCCTGTTTCGGCCACCTTCAGGGCAAAACTCATCCCGGCAATACCCGAGCCGATGACGAGGTAATCATATTTGTAAACCATAATCCGATGTTTTTGAACGCCAGCCACTTGCACAACCGGCAACACGCACAAGCCGCACAGTGCCAAGCATGATGCGAAATTACAAACATTCTGCGACTTAACGAAAACTTTAATAAAATTTACACCGCCGCAGCCACACCACACGCCAGACCGAGGCGTTCAGAAGTAATAGGTGTATGACACGTTGGGTATCACGGGGAAAATAGAGAATGTCTCGTAATACACGTCCCAGGGGCGCTCGCCGTTGAAGTTCACCCACTCGCGGCGGCGCACGGTGATGGGGTTGAAGTGGCAATAGGCATTGTACAGGCCCACGCGCCACACGCCCTTGCGCCCACCCGAAAGCCTGCGAGTGAACGACGCGCTGACGTCGAGCCTGTGATAGGCCGGCAGCCGCACATTGTTGCGATTGGTGTAGTAGTTAAGCCCCAGCCCATTGTCCCAGGAGTCTCTATTGGGTGCCGGGGCTTCCGTACTTGGGAAAAATGCATCTTGCATACCCTGGTACATCGCTGCCGGGACGGTCATGCGGTTGCCCGTGGCAAACACCCACGAGGCATTAAGCTCTATGCGGTCGCTTAGCTTGTAATTGAGCGTCACGTTCACCTTGTGCCGGTTGTCGAACTTTGCCGGGTACCACCTGCCGCCGTTGATGCCGGGTATTTGGCGGTTGGCCCACATCAGCGCATAGCTAACGCTGCCGGTGAGCCGCCCGGCGTTGCGCGACACGGTGATTTCCCCACCGTAGGCATTGCCGCGGCCATACAGTATGTTCTGCATTCGGTCATAACTGTAGGAATAGTCCTCGTTCACCTCGGCAACACCGTCGAGCCACTTGTAATAGCCCTCAAGTGCGACTGAATATTTGCCGTCCGACGTGTCGTAATACAGGCCGCCGCCCACCTGGTCGCTCGTCAGCAAGTCCTCGCCGCGCACCACGGGCATCCAGCTGTCGGTGGGCAGGTTCACATAGCTGTCGCTCACCTGCTGCACCACTTGCGCCATGCGAGCATAATTGGCCTTGATGCTGAACCCCGTTACCGGCGTAAAGCGCAACAACAGGCGCGGCTCCACCGACGTGTGCCACTTGTCGTAAATGCCAAATGCGGCCAGTCGCATCCCAGCATCAACCCCAAACCAATGGGCAGGCTCCCAAGCGAAGTCGGCATACGCGCCCACTTCATTGGCACGAATGCGATAATCCGAGAACTTCAGCGCGGTGGTTTCCTCCGACTTGACGGACTCGTATTCCACTGCCGACGGCATGAAATTGTGCCACGTGTAGAACGAGCCGAAACGCAAGTCGTAATTGCTGCGCTTGTATTGCCACCGGGCAAAGAGCGACAGGTCGTCGATGCGGTTGCGGTCGGTGCGCTCGGCCTCCTCGCGCTCGTCTTCGGCCTGGTCAATCGACTCCTTGCCGTAGGTCGATTTGTAACGGGTGAACGCCGCCGTGATGGTCGATTTCATGTAGCTGTTATATGTGTGGTGCCACGACAGCGCGGCCATAGTGTTTCCCCACCGCAGCTTGTCGGTATTCTGCTCGAAATAGCTGTCCTCCTCGCCCGGCGAGAACTCCTTGCTGCCAAACTTCAGTAGGTCGCTGCCCCAGTAGAAATCGGCCTGGAGCGTGTTGGCCGGGTCAAAGCGGTGGTCGATGCGGGCATTGACATCGGTAAAAGCATACCGCGCAATGGTCTTCTTGCCGTCGCCGCTCTTGGCGGCATTCAATATGGCAAGTGCCGGAGCCGAAATCACATCGAACCACGAGCGGCGCACCGACACGTCGAATGCCGTCTTGCCCCCCTTGAACAATGGCCCAGTGAGGTGCAGCATCCCAGCCGTCAGCCCCAGCGTGGCGGCACCGTGGTATTCATGAAAGTCGGGCTTGCGCGTGGTTATGTCAACCACGCTCGACAGCCGCCCGCCATACATGGCAGGGAAAGCCTGCTTGTAGAACGTGGCATTGTCAACCACCTCGACGTTGAACGACGAGAACAACCCACCCAAGTGGCTAATCTGGTAGAGTGGAACGCCGTTGAGCAAAATCAGGTTTTGGTCGTTCCCACCGCCGCGAACATAAAGCCCCGAGAACCCCTCCACGCCCTCCGATACGCCCGGCTGCATGGCAAAGGCACGGATTATGTCGGGTTCGCCGGTCATGGTAGGCAGGTTAAGCAAATTTTCCTTGTCGAGTTTCACCACCCCGGCATCGAGCGACGAGGAATTGGAACGCCGACTTGCGTTACCCACCTTCTCCACCTCGGGCAGCATCACACCCTTGCCAAGGAAGTCGGTGGAGTCGGCAACGGCACTACTCTGAGCCGCAGCGCAGGCCGCAGCGGCAGCCGCAATGGCGGCACAAAAAACACGTTTGCAATACATAACCATCACGGCAACTTGATATTAAAACTCATTTCGGTCATTCCCATTGCGCCAAACACGCCAGTTCCGCCATCCACGTTCGAGAAGATGGCCACCGGCTCAAGTATGCCTATGTCGCCTATCGACGATTCCTCGCGCTGGTCGCTTTTCAAGACGCTGCGCAGATACTTGTAGTAGCTTTCCGAGAGCGAATACAGCCTCACGCTGCGCTGCCTCTGCCACGGGTCGGTGCTGTTCCTGTCAAGCATCACATCGGTTTCTTTAAGCGTAAGTGAATAATCCTGCCCGTCGATGGTCTCGTCGCTGAATGTCCACCCCCAGCCGTTGCGCATGGAGTTTTCGCTGCCTATTTCGGTTATGTCCCGGTTTTGCATTTCAAATACCGGGTCGATATATTCGATATAGCCGACCGAGCCTGAAGCCCAAAAATCCTTCGCCGACACATTCACAAGGTAATAGTTTGGCACTCCGGCAGGGTCGCTGAACTTCACGTGATAAGTGACATCATAGATGTTCGACTGATAGCTGCCATACCCCTCAGCGGGTTCAAGCGTCGTCTGCACCCCGCGTATGGCAACCGGCACTGGAATCTCGTCGCTGCAATGCGCCTCGCCGTATGGTGTCGAGGCCGAAATCTCTATGCGGTCGCCCACCTGCGGGCGGTAGGTGGAGACATACGTCACCACGTGCCACGGCTCCCCGCCATAATTTATCAAGGTGTCAAATTCCACCTTCGTCATCTGTTCGGTGTAACTGCCGTTGACCGTAAGCGTCACGTCGGCATCACGTATATACAAGTCGGCGGTGTTCTCCTCCACCGAATATGTGCGGCTAATACTTGCCCTCACCACATTGCCAGGAGAAGCCACTGCATTTATCACCGGTACCGGCTCGGGCAGAAGCCCCTCGAAATCAATGCGGGAATAGCATGAAGTGAGCATCACGCCCGCCACGGCCATCACCGCTGCCAATAACAATTTTCTCATCAGTAGTAACAATTAAAAATTGCACACAAATGTATGCTTTTTATTCCATTTTCGTTCTTTATTTGAGCACCAATTAGCATATTTAACACACTTTCTCCCTTCACAATATTTTACAAAAAAGCTAATTGTGCATTAGTGTTTTTTTCGGCAGTATCGAAAGTGTTTCTTAACTTTGCAGTGCTATGACACTGCGCAACATCTCGATATTAAACTTCAAGAACATTGCCGAGGCTGCGCTCGACTTCTCGGGCGGCGTGAACTGCTTTATCGGCGACAACGGAATGGGCAAGACCAACTTGCTTGATGCCGTGTATTACCTGAGCTTTTGCAAAAGTTACACCGGGATAGGCGACAGCGGGCTGCTGCGGCACGGTGCCGACATGATGATGGTGCAGGGCAGCTACCTGCGGCGCGGGCAAGACGAGGTGGTGTCGATAGGCTACAAGCCCAGCCGCCGCAAGGTGGTGAAACGCGGCGGAAAGGAATATGACCGACTGAGCCGACACATAGGGTTGCTGCCACTGGTGATGGTGTCGCCGGCCGACTGGGAGCTGATTCGCGGCTCGGGCGAGGAACGCCGCCGATTCGTTGACCAAATCATAGCACAGGGCGACAGCGAGTATATGTCGCACCTAATCAAGTATGCTCGCGGGGTGGAAAACCGCAACGCCATGCTGCGCCGCGGCCTGCGCGACCCGTTGCTGCTCGAAGCCGTGGAACAGCCACTGTGCGCATCGGCAGCCTATATACACCGTGCCCGCCAGGCATGGGTCGGGGAGTTCTCCCCCATTTTCCTTGAATACTACCGGCAAATTTCGGCCAGTGCCGAGACCGTCACGCTCTCCTACCGCAGCCACCTGAGCGGCGGTACGCCGATGCAAGAGGTGCTCGACCGCAACCGCGACCGCGACGCGGTACTTGGATACACGTCGGCAGGCGTGCACCGCGACGACGTGGAGCTGATGCTCGACGGCCACCCGATGCGCAAAATAGGCTCGCAAGGGCAGTGCAAGACCTACACCGTGGCCATGAGGCTGGCGCAATACGACTTCCTGCGGCGAATGAACGGCGGCGTTACACCGCTGCTGCTGCTCGACGACATATTCGACAAGCTCGACGCACGGCGCGTGGAAAACATAATAGGCGTGGTGGCGGGCGAGACCTTCGGGCAGATTTTCATCACCGACACCAACCGCACCCACCTCGACCACATAATACGCCGCGTGGGGAAGGATTACCGCATATTCGGCGTGAAGGAGGGCAATTTCTCACTTATCGAGGAGGACGAGCAATGAAACGCACCGAGGCAATGACAGTGGGCGACATAATCGACAAGTTGCTCCGCGAGGACAACATCGACCGCCAATTCGACGAACAGAAAGCTGTGTACCTGTGGCCCGAGGTCGTGGGCCAGGGCATCAACCGCTACACCACCAGCCGGTGGGTGAAAAACGGCGTGCTGTACCTGCACATATCGTCGGCACCGCTGCGCAACGAGCTGATGATGAACCGCACCCTGCTGATACGCCACCTCAACGAAGCCATAGGCAGCGAAGTAATCCACGACATAGTGATACGTTAACGGTCGAGGCGGAACACTATGCGCTGCACCCCGTCCTGATAGCGTGTGCTGCTGATGCGGAACCGACCCACCTGTGCCGTATGCGCCACGTGCGCTCCCACGCACAGACACTCGTCATAGTCGCCTATGTGCACTATGCGCACCGTCTGCGTGGCATCCTGAGGCAAGCGCGAAAGGTCGAAACGACCATCTTCAAGACTGCCTACCTCGGCAAATTCAAACGCGACAGGCATATCGGCCGTTATCACCGTGTTCACTCTGTCCTCCACGGCCTGCACCTCATCGGGGGTGAGCGGACGCGGCAGGGCATAGTCGCACTTCGACTTCTTGCGCTCAATGTGCGACGACTGCGCCCTGCGGCAACCAAACATCTTTACCATGGTACCGTTCAATATGTGTTCGGCTGTGTGCATCGGGGCTATCTCGTCGCCTCGAAATTTCTCGCTTGCTTCGTTTATTTCCATTTTTATTACTTACTTTTACAGAAAAAAACGGACATCATGGGAAATATATTATACGTGATACCGGCCCGCGGCGGCAGCAAGGGCATCCCCGGCAAGAACATAAAGCCGCTTGCAGGCAGGCCGCTGATAGCTTACTCGATAGATGTGGCAAAACAGTTGGCCGACGACCCGACCGACATCTGCGTCTCGACCGACGACCCTAAGATTGCAGCCACAGCCGAGGCCGAAGGTATAAAAGTGCCGTTCCTGCGCCCCGCCGAGCTGGCCACCGACTCGTGTGGAACCTACGAGGTGCTTATCCATGCTCTTGACTTCTATCGCGACAAGGGTCGCGAATACGATACAATGGTGCTGCTGCAGCCAACGTCGCCGCTACGAACCGCCAACGACGTGCGCGGCGCACTGGCACTGTACTCACCCGGCATCGATATGGTGGTGTCGGTGGTGGAGGCGGCAACCAACCCGTATTACAACGCTTACGAAGTGGACGGCGACGGATTTCTGCACATATCGAAGGGCGACGGCCACTACACACGCCGCCAAGATGCCCCACAGGTGTGGGAATACAACGGGGCGGTGTATGTGATAAACGTGGCATCGCTGCGCCACCAGCGGCTCGGCGAGTTTCGCCGCCGCCGTTGCTACGTGATGGACCGCACCCGCTCCATCGACCTCGACACGCCCATCGACTGGATGCTGGCCGAGGCTGTGATGAAAGACAAAAATACCACCGACCGATAATGCAAAGGCAAATTATAAAGGCAGGACGTTTGTCGCCCTGCCTTTATAATTACTGCCGTTACCACAAGCGGATTGCCTATTCCTTGGTGAGGATTGTGCCCGAGATTGCTATCTTTGTACTCGGGCCTTGAGTCTTATGCTGTATTTCTGCGGTGGTGCAGGTGAGCGAGGCCATGTCATCGGATACTGTGAAATCGACGGTCCTAAGGCTAGATTGCGACCAAGCTCCAGGAACAGCCATCATGAATCCCGACAACGTGAGTTTCTTGGCATCGGAATCATACACACAAGTTATGCCATGTTCGTCATGGTAAACATTGCTGCCATTGGCGAAGTAGAAATCGGCTGTGCCGTCGGTGTTGACGGTGACGCGCATGGTGTAGCTATAGCTGCCGTCGGCTGTGGAGAATGTGCCTTCAAGCGTACCGGCCTCGGCTTGCTGCTTTGAGTAGGTCATAGTGTCCTTGTAGATGATGAACTTCACTTCCTCGCCGCCTTCGGCCGGGGTGAAAGTGACGGTCATTCCGGCATCGTCGATGGTGTAAGTACCGGCCTGCCCTTCATACGTGCCTTCGCCGAAACCGTCAAGCACCAATTCACCACCCTCGCTTGCGCTGTCGGTATATGTGCCTGCCTCGCTGCCAATGGTTTGGAATACAGGCTTGCCGTCGGCGTAAATATATCTGAACAGCACCACATCGTCGGCACCCATTATTTTAGCGTCGGCACCCTCTTCGTCAATCGACTTGCCTTCAAAGTTGGCCTCAACGCGAGTGAACGACTTCTCGCCCACCGGGGCATCCCAATACCAATATTCCTTGCCGTCGGCAGTGGTGGCCTCGATAAGGAAACGGTTGCCGTTTTGATTCGACGCAACCTTGATGCCAGCGACACCTGCCGACTGCTTAACCGAGAAGAAGTGCCTGTAAGTGTCGTCAAGCCCGCCATCCTCGGTGTCAACAGCTGTCATCATCCAAGCACCCTCGGTGTAGTCGCCCTGTATTCCTATGCCGTCCTTGTCACGCCCCTGTGCATCCTTGCAGCTCTCCATGTCGTAACTTATCATCGAATACTCGTCGTTGAAGGCATACAGCCCCTGGTTGTCGTATGTGTAGCCCGGAACGCGGCTGCCATCGGTGCTTTTGAGCGTGAACAAAGTATTGGCATTCAATTCAAGGTTGGCATCGGCCTGCGTGGCAACGGTCACAGTGCTTGCATATTCGACCCCCCATGGAATATAGTAGCAGTCATACGTTCCCACGAACTCGCGCCCTACGTATGTGGTAAGTTCGGTAGTCGATGCCTCCACAAGCACCGGCTCCTTGGGCATTTCAAGCGCCCAAGTCCATCTGCCAAGTTCGTAGAACCTGGTCCATTCCACGACATATTCCTTGCCCGACGGTTCAAGGTCGGAATTAAGACCTTTTACCGTAATAAATCCTTCGGGATTGTTGCCATGGTATGTCGGGTTGTCATAACCAAGCTTGAACTCGGCCACTATGGCCACCAGTTCCTTGGTCCTCGATTCCACGAGCCGACCACCGGGCCAGAACGGGTCGTCGGGGTCGGCCACATGACCGTAATCGTCATACACATTGGGGTCGTCGTAATCCACGCGTATGTGGTTGATGGGGAACACATACACCGGCCCGTCCTGCTCATACTGCCGGGTGTAAACCCTGAATATTGCCGGACGGCGGTAAATTGCCTCGATGCTCTCTATGCTGTTCTCGGCCTTGTAAGTTCCACCGGTGGAGAAGTCGCCCGTAGCCTCGTCGCGCGAGAACTCAAGCGTGCTTTGTATTTCCTGTTTCTCTCCGCCCTGCCTTTCAACTATGAACTGCGCCATTGCCGACGCTCCCGAAAGCAACAAGGCTGCTGCAAAAAGTATATATTTCTTCATAATAATGCTATGGAAAATAGTTTGTTTTTATGGAATACCTCTTTTATCGCTTGATGAATTTCACCGTCATGCCACCCACGTTAAGCAAGTATGCCCCAGGCTGCAATGCGCTCACATCGACAGTCGCACCGCCATCGGCAGCCTCGGTGACAATGCACACCTGCCCGGCAAGCGACACCACCGATATTTGCTCGCCCTGCCTGCACCCCGACACAGTGATCGATGAATGCGCCACTGTGGGATAAACGGCAAGCTGCCCCTGCGCGTTCACCTGCGCCACGCCGACGGTGGTTCGCTTCTCGAATGTGGCCCGCGTCACGCCCTTGTATATGTGGCTGTCCTGCGTCACTACCGAAAAATAAGTATCGTCATCGGCAGCAAGCAAGAAACCCACCTCTTCCATGGGTATTTCCACCTGCGTGTCGGTCACCAAGTACCACACCTCCTCGCCGGCAACATTCTGCGCCTTGGCACAAAAAACCGCCAAGACTGCAACAAAAAACAAAGCTAATCTGTGTTTTCTCATAATTCAGAAGAATTAAAAATTGAAATCCTTATATGATTAATATATTGGTTTAGAAATATTTAAGCAACACATAAAAAATCGTTGTCCGCTCTGTCTCTTGGTAGAAGACGGAGCGACATAAGGCAAAGATATAAAAAATATTAGTGTATAGTTTAATAGATTGAATATTTTTTGCATTCTAAACTAAACAACAGCATCGGTTCGCGCGAACATACCAATGCAGCAATGCTTATTTCCTTATAGCACTGCAATATATAACTCTGTTCCGTCCCCTACCAAGAGACGGAGCGGCAGATATCTATTTTTTATAACTGTTTCAACCTTCCCAAACAACCTAATATGAAAATGAATTTAATAAAGATGGCAGCGACATTGGCCGCAATAATGTTTTGCTACGCTTTGGCCGATGCAAAAGAATTACAAGATGTGGTTTACTTGAAAAACGGAAGTATTATCCGTGGAACAATCGTTGAACAAATCCCGGAACAATCATTGAAAATAGAAACAAGCGACGGCTCAATATTCGTATATGAAACTAACGAAGTGGCACGCATAGCCAAAGAACCTCCTTACAAAAATAAGACAAACAAGACCTATCGGCATTCAGGGTACCGCGGCTTTATCGATACTGGCGGAGCCGTGGGCGTAGGCGACTATGGCGACCCAGTATTCTCTTTCTCAACGAGTCACGGCTACCAGTTTGGGCCTTACTTTTTCATTGGTGCAGGATTGGGCGTTGACTACCATTTCGACTGGGAAACTGCATTTATGCCCATATTTGCCGACCTACGTGGATATTTTATCAATGGAAAAGTTACCCCTTTCATTTGTGCCAAGGCTGGATATTCGCCACTCAAAAATGGAGAAGGAACATATTTCAATCCAAACATAGGTGCCAGTTTCTTCGTGTCGGATGACATTGCCTTGAATATAACGGTTGGCTACAATTTACAACATACCAAAATGTACCATGTTGCCTGGAATGTAGTGGAACCGTGGTACACATGGGAAATAATCGGCGCAATAATATTCAAAGTAGGCATTGAATTTTAAGGGGGCTGTGCAACAGCTTGCTTGTAGCCAGTAGGAGTGTATTAACAAACAGACACGAGGCGGCGCATATCATTCCTTAATTTTGATACACCCCATTACGGGGAAGTCGCAAGCCTGTTTTTTTAGTGAGCATCGAGCCAATTGTCGGCCACGCCGCACGATGCCGTCAACGGCACGCGGCCATGGTATGCACCCTCCATCTCGACGGTAACAATCTCGCGCACACGGTCAAGCTCACCTGGCACCACGTCGAAGTTAAGTTCGTCGTGCACCTGCATTATCATCTTCGACTGCAAACCCTCTTCCTTAAACCGGCGATATATGCGTATCATGGCAATCTTTATGATGTCGGCGGCAGTGCCCTGTATCGGCGCATTGATGGCATTGCGTTCCGAGAAACTGCGCAAGTTTCCGTTGCGCGAATTAATGTCGGGCAATGCGCGGCGACGGCCATAGAGCGTGGCCACATACCCCTTCTCGTGAGCATGGGCAATGCTTTGGTCGATGTAGCGGCGCACACCGGGGAACGTGGAGAAATACCCATCGATGAGCATCGTGGCCTCGGACCGTGGTATTTCGAGCCGTTCCGACAAGCCGAACGCCGAAATGCCATAAAGTATTCCGAAGTTTGCCGTCTTGGCCTTACGCCGCTGGTCGGGCGTGACATTTTCTATCGGCTCGTGGTATATCTTCGCCGCAGTAAGGGCGTGTATGTCTTCACCGGCAAGGAATGCACCCACCATAGTCTCGTCGCCGCTCATGTCGGCCACAAGCCGCAACTCTATTTGCGAATAATCGGCCGAGAAAAACAGGTTGCCACTTGCCGGAATGAAAGCGCGGCGTATCTCGCGCCCCTCCTCGTTCCGCACAGGTATATTTTGAATGTTGGGATTTGTCGATGACAGCCGCCCGGTGGCCGTTACCGTCTGGTTATAAGTAGTGTGTATGCGCCCAGTCGCCGGGTTGATGAGTTGCGGCAAGGCGTTGACGTAGGTCGATAGCAACTTGCGAATGCCCCGCAACTCCAATATCTTGCCGACAATCGGGTGGCGGTCTTTCAGCTTGGCCAGCACCTCCTCGGTGGTTGAGTATTGCCCGGTCCGCGTCTTCTTGGCCTTGGGGTCAAGCCCGAGTTGGCCAAATATCACCTCGCCCACCTGCGCCGGCGAAGAGGTATTGAACGGCACTCCCGCCAGCTCCATGCACTCGGCTTCAAGCGCATCCATCTTCTGCGTCAATTCACGTGAATACTCATTAAGCGCAGCCACGTCGATCCTCACCCCGGCCATCTCCATTGCAGCCAGCACCTCGATGAGCGGCAGCTCTATGTCGCACAGCAGCCGCTGCATACCCATCTGCTCAATCTTCTCCTGCAACAGCGGCCTGAGCCTAAGCGCGTAGTCGGCTTGCTGGCACGCATAACCGCACAGCTCCTGCGGCGTGAGCTGCGACAGTTCGCGGTAGTTCTTCCCCCTGGGGCCCGTCAGCGACTCAAGCGGCGTTGCCTCCGCCCCGAGCAGAGTTTCGGCCAGCCGGGCAGTGGAATGATTTGCCACCTCGGGCTGAAGCAGGTAATGCGCCACCGCCGTGTCGAAGTATTTCCCCGACGGCACCTCCACACCGATGCCACGGAGCATTATCATGTCGCGCTTAACATCGCCGCTCACCATAGCCGAACATTTGCCCAGCACCTTACGCAACATAGCCGCCACGGCCTCGGTGTCGCCACCCTTGACGGGAACATACACGGCTTTTCCACCGCCAAATGCAATGGCCACGCCAAGCAG
Organism: uncultured Muribaculaceae bacterium; assembly: GCA_944320595.1. Classification (GTDB taxonomy): domain Bacteria; phylum Bacteroidota; class Bacteroidia; order Bacteroidales; family Muribaculaceae; genus Avimuribaculum. The sequence continues at coordinate 76,742 of CALUIB010000015.1, forward strand.
GCGCGAACGCATGGGCTCCTCGCCAGTAATGACGGTGGCAAGGCCGATTTCTCCACCCACAGGCACACGCGCCGCTACTGCGGCAACGTCGCCAGCCACGCCGTAATCGGCAACTACAGATTCCGCTGCAGCCACTGCGCCATCGTCATCGAAAAGCGACCGCTGTGCGGCCTGCGGCCTTGGTTGTGCCTGTTGCGTCTTGCCCGCAGGCTGTGCCGCCGCCGTGGCATCTTTTCCCAAAATTCGTGTTATAAAGGTCTTGAACTCAAGTTTTTCAAATACCGCTTTCAGTGCCGCAGCATCTATGCTACGGCGGCGCAGCTGCTCCTCGTCGAGCTGCACAGGCACGTCGGTCTTAATGGTGGCGAGGAATTTCGAGAACTTTATCTGCTCGGCATTAGCCTCCACTTTGGCCTTCAGCGCACCCTTCAGCGCAGCAGTATTTTCGAGCAGCCCCTCGACCGAGCCAAACTGTTTTATCAATTTAATGGCCGTCACCTGCCCCACCCCCGGACAACCGGGAATGTTGTCAACCTTGTCGCCCATCAGCGCAAGTATGTCTATGACCTGGCAAGGACGCTCTATTTCATACTTGGCACAAACCTCCTTCACGCCGCGCACCTCGAAGTCGCCGCCGCGCCAACCGGGCTTGAAGATGAATGTGTTGCCGTCAACCAGCTGCCCGTAGTCCTTGTCGGGGGTCATCATGTAGGTGGTGAACCCCTGTACCGATGCCTGCCGCGCAAGCGTTCCTATCACGTCGTCGGCCTCATATCCCGGCACTTCCACCACGGGAATGCGGTAAGCCTGCAATATCTCCTTGATATATGGCACGGCTATCTTTATATCCTCGGGCGTGGCCTCGCGCTCGGCCTTGTAAGCCTCGTAAGCCTCGTGGCGGAATGTCGGACCCGGAGGGTCGAAACACACAGCTATATGTGTGGGCTGCTCCTTCGTCAGCACCTCTTGCAGAGTGTTAACAAAGCCGAATATGGCCGAAGTGTTCATGCCGTTTGAGGCTATGCGTGGCGACTGCGCCAGCGCGTAATAAGCCCTGAAAATAAGGGCGTATGCGTCGAGCAAGAATAGGCGTTTCTGTTCCATTATGCTGTGCGGTGTTACTATTTTCGAGCCATAAAATTACCACTTTTCTCCCACACAGCAGCCAATTCCGCCACAAAAAACTCATTAACGCCTCATCGTTTCAAATATTTGCAGGTCTTTATGCAATTGCCATAACGGTCAAAAAACTTAAGCACATACACGCCTCTGCATATATCGCCCATAGGTTCATTCTTCTGCTTCACGACCACGCAAATGCCGTTAATGTCATATATTTTGATGTATTCCACGGCACTCGTCGCCACCTGTTTTATTGCCAACGGAATTGTGGATTCTATCACACTGCCTCCAGGGCCGAAAGTCACTGTTTCTATCGTGTGGCCATATTGATTTTCAACAATGAAATCAATCCAGACGTGATGCAGCGATGCTATGCCAGTGGCAACACTTTCCACCTTGGTAGGATTGTCAAAGACATTTAATTCCATTCTTGCCCCATACTCTTCCTCCACCGATACAATCAACCTTTGAGCCCTTTCGCAACAAACTAAGAAACTGTTTAAATTTTATATTACATTGGCAATCAATTCATTATAAAGTTTTATTCTTTTTACGACAGTCCCTAACTATGACAAACAAGGAGTTCACGTAGGCGGACATGACTCTGC
>CALUIB010000016.1 GCA_944320595.1 uncultured Muribaculaceae bacterium
CTGAATGAAATCCATTGCAATGAAATCGTGCTGCTGGCCTATTATATCGCCGACGTAAACATTGAATCGGTATTCCACGACATCACCCGGCGGGAAACCTACCTGCCGTACAGCGGCATCTGCCTGACGGACACTTTCCAACTGGCGGAAAAGAAGCATAACGAGCTTTTCACGGAGTTCTTCCAGGACAATTCCAAACGGGTGAAAAAACAGATGGCCACACACGTGAGGGTGATTGTGGGGAATCCGCCGTATTCTGTCGGGCAGAAAAGTGCAAATGACAATGCGAAGAATTTGTCATATCCAAATTTAGAGAAAAGAATATCGGAAACTTATGCGGAGGCTACAACAGATAAAGGAAAAACCATACAAGCCCTTTATGATAGTTATATTAAGGCATTTCGTTGGGCTTCAGACCGCATACCACAAGACGAAGGCGGTATCATTGCTTTTATAAGTAATGGAGCATGGTTGGATAGTTTTTCAGGCGAAGGATTTCGTCGTTGTCTTGAAAAAGAATTTACATCCATTTATGTGCTGAATTTACGTGGCAATCAGCGTACATCTGGCGAACTATCGCGTAAAGAAGGAGGGAAAATCTTTGGAAGCGGTTCTCGTACTCCCATTGCCATTACTTTCCTTATCAAGAATCCTGCAAAGAAAGGCCCAAAAGCAGTTATCCATTACCACGACATAGGCGATTACCTTACCCGTGAACAAAAGCTCAAAATGGTAAAGGACTTCCGCTCCATTTCTTCGCGGAAGTTGGATTGGCAGATTATTACTCCAAACGAAAAGGCGGATTGGATAAACCAACGTGATGGCGTTTTCGACAGTTTGATACCGTTGGCTCCTGAAAAGAAAAAGGAAACAAATGCAAAATCAATTTTTAACATTTACTCTGCAGGAGTTATGACCAATCGTGAATTTTGGGTTTTTAATTCTTCTATGCATGAGTTGAAAAATAATACAAATAAATCTATCGACTTTTTTAATTCAGAGCGAGAACGATACGTCCAATTTCTTGAATCTAATTCTCGCATTGATGTTCGCGATTTTGTTTCTGCTGATACAACTCGGATTAAATGGGATTCTGCATTATATGCTGATATGGAAAACGGGAAAGAACTCACTGTTGATAATTCTTGTTTTATTCAAGCGATTTATAGACCATACTTCAAACAAAATCTATACTTCAACAAAGATTTGAACTGGAGCCGATGTCTTCAACCTCTATTCTTTCCAAATTCTCAGCGTCATAATCTAATTATTTGTATTAGTGGAACAGGAATAAATAAGGATTTTTGTACACTAATATCTGATTGTGTTCTTGACAGACAGACCTTAGCTAATAACCAATGTTTCCCATTGTATTGGTACGAAGAAAACAAGAATCCGCAGGCCTCGCTTTTCGATGACGCAGAAACAAACCGTTATATCCGCCGTGACGGAATCACCGACTGGATATTGAAAGAAGCCCGTAGTCGATTTGGAGGTTCACGAGCCATCACCAAAGAGCACATTTTCTACTATGTGTATGGTCTGCTTCATTCCAAGCAATACCGAGAGCGGTTTGCCGATGACTTGAAAAAGTCATTGCCACGCATTCCCATTGTTGATAACGTGCAGGACTTCATGGCCTTTTATAAAGCCGGGAAAGAACTTGCCGACCTGCACCTGAACTACGAGCAGGGCATTAACGAGCAGATTACAGGCCAAGACGGTGATTATCCGTTTTATGCCAATATGCCGATGCTTGCGCATCGTGCCTTTGGTGTCAGAGTTATTGGCGACATCGACATTTGGCAAGGTGAATGGACGGATGAAACTTATCAATACTTTACCGTAGATAAGATGAAGTTCGCCAAAGTCCGTGACGAGAACGGCAAGCTCGTCGCCGACAAGACACGCATCATTTATAACGGTCATATCACCATTGAGAACATTCCGCTCAAAGCCTACGAATACGTTGTGAATGGCAAGTCCGCAATCGACTGGATAATGGAACGCTATGCCGTCACCATCGACAAGGCCTCCCAAATTAAGAACGACCCCAACGACTGGTCACGTGAACACAAGCAACCCCGCTACATTCTCGACCTCCTGATGTCGGTCATCACCCTCTCTTGCCAAACGGTAGATATAGTAAATGCCTTGCCCAAACTAAATCTGTAATCGGGAAAAGCTGTATCTGTGCAAATAAATTCTCACAGATACAGCTTTGATGCCTTTTACTCAATTTGTTGCAACACTTCATTCATTTTTAACAAAATCATCCAATAGGGGTAAAGGGCATATATAAGCTAAATAGCTTATAATGGTAAAACATAAGCAATTTAACTTATTATATAAACGCATACAGAAATACCTGTTGGCACGAGGGTGTGTCAAAATTATGAAATGAAATGTGCCACGGGCGGCGTAGCCGCCCTGTATTTTTTGATGCGCAAGTATGGGCTATGTTGTTGACAAGCCGCTGAACCTAAGGCAAACAGGCCGCGCAATGGGGAAAACTATTGCGTTGTGAAAATTTTGTGCAGGATATTTTGTTTTTGTCATCATTGTTTAATATATTTGTGATATTAAAATAATATCACTTTGAATATGTATAGCTATGGAAACTAAAGAGGTTAATTTTTCGGGACTTAGGGTGAACGGATTTTTGATGCTGCTTGTTCACGTAATTATGTTGATGGCTGTGATTGTGGTTTGTTTCAAGACGGGTGTTGATGCATTATGCCTGCTTGGCTTGTTGCTCACGGTGGTATGGCTTGTGATGTTTGCAGGGTATATGCAGCTTGAGCCAAACGAGGCCCGCGTGATGGTGTTTTTTGGCAAGTACAAAGGCACTTTCAAGGATACAGGTTTCTTTTGGGTAAATCCATTTTACAACAAAAAGAAACTTTCGTTGCGCGCACGCAACCTCAATGTGGAGCCTATAAAGGTGAACGACAAGGTGGGCAATCCCATCCTCATAGGTATGGTGCTGGTGTGGAAATTGAAAGACACATACAAGGCGATGTTTGAAATCGACTCGCAGACCATGGCATCGACGGCTACCACGGCGGTGGGCGGTTCTGCCACGTTCACCATTAATGCGTCGAGCAGCGTGGCAAGCAGGATGAATGCTTTCGAGAACTTTGTGAACATTCAGAGCGATGCCGCACTGCGCCAAGTGGCGGGACAATACGCATACGACGACAACGAAGGGGAAGCCGGTGAACTTACATTGCGCTCGGGTGGTGATGAAATCAACGAGCAACTTGAACAGAAGTTGAATGAACGGCTATTGATGGCCGGGCTCGAAGTGGTGGAGGCCCGCATCAACAACCTTGCATACGCCCCCGAGATTGCCGCTGTGATGCTGCGTCGCCAACAGGCATCGGCTATAATTGGTGCGCGTGAGAAGATTGTGGAAGGGGCAGTGTCGATGGTGCACATGGCCCTCGACAAACTCGACAAAGACAATGTGGTGGAACTTGACGAAGACAAGAAAGCGGCAATGGTGAGCAACCTGCTCGTGGTGCTTTGCGCCGACGAGTCGGCACAGCCAGTAGTCAACACCGGTACACTCTATAATTAAACAGCACCACTGTGGCAAAAAAGGAGTCTATAACCAAGAGCTTCGTGCTGCGCGTTGATGCTGCAACGATGGATGCCATAGAGAAATGGGCAGCCGACGAATTCCGCAGCATCAATGGACAGCTGCAATGGATTATCGCCGATGCCCTGCGCCGTAGCGGGCGGCTGAAGAAGTCAAAAGAATCGACAACCGACAACAATACAAAAAAATTATGAAACGCAATTCGACTTACAAGCGCAGCCAGCTGCCAGACGTGAAGTTCCACCCCGGCACTCCCGAGCGGCTGATGGAAGCAGTGGCACTGCTGATTGTCATCGCCAACTGGGCATACGTCGTCTATATGCGCATCGCCAACGGAAACGAGCATTTCGCCGACGGGTGCATCTGCGCGGGCACAACTACTTTTAGCTTCATCGTAGTGGCTCTATGCGCCTACGCTCCTATCAAGCTGATTAATTTCCCATTCTCGCCGCGCCCCGACAACATTGTGACGCAATACGTGCTGTCGGTGCGTTTTATACGCATCGTCAACATCTTGATATGCCTGTGCACGACGGCAACCACCCTTGCCGTTTACCACGACTGGGCAATGCCGCTCGTGTACGTCGCCGTAGGAATACTAATCGCAGCGACAATCGCCTACATCGCCGTCGCCTACCGCCACCGCTGAAAGAAGCACCCTCTAAGGCATTTAACCCGCATGATGCCCACGAGGAGGTGCGGCGGACTTTTTTTGCGACCATTTTGGTAGCCAAACGGGAATTTTGTAAATTTGTGGCAGAAAATAAAATGGAGATAGCATTATGATTGTAATTAGCACTCGTGATTTCAGGGCAAACCAGACCAAGTACCTCAACATGGCCCGGAAGGGAGAGGACATAATACTAAAATCGCGTTCGTCGGGCAGCTTCAAGCTGACACCGGTCGAAGCCGACGACAACATCGTGAAGCGCGACATTACCGAGGAGTTGCGCCTCGCCTTGCAGCAAGTCCGCGACCATATCGACGGGAAAATAAAGTTGAAAACTTTGGACGAAGTTATCAATGAGCTTTGAAATAGAAATAGTGACGACAAGATTCTTTGAAGCGAGCCTAAAAAGGCTATCAAAGAAATACCGGAGTTTCAAAGACGACTTGTGCAATTTCAGGGAGTCGTTGAAAGCCAACCCAATGCAAGGTGTAGAGATTGCGCCGAATGTGCGGAAAATAAGGATGGCGATTTCGTCGAAAGGCAAAAGCAAGTCGGGCGGCGCTCGGGTCATCACATTGAACGCCCTCGTGTCGGAACACGACGGCAAAGTCTATCTGCTGCTCATCTACGACAAGTCGGAAACCTCAAATGTGCGCATGGAAGCCGTCAAGCAGATAGTCGATGAATTGGGGCTGTAGCCCAAAGGATGGCACACCACAATTTGCAACGTTGTAGAGCCGTGGCGCACCGCGGCTCAATTATTGCTGCAATGCAAACAATTGGCATTCAGTTTGTTCCAATTCGCGCAAACGAGCCGCGGCACGCCACGGCTCTACAATAAATCAACGTATTTGCATTTTGATACACCCTCTACAAGGCATCTTTCCACCAGCTGGCAAACAGCTCGGGGGAGTTCACACCGTGGCGGTCGGAAGCCTCGCCGGGGTTCACTTCCAAGATTTTGTCGCCCACCACGTCGATGGTGAAATAGTGGCTCCCTAGCACCGACAGCCGCCGTGCAGCCTCTTCCACCACAGCCGGGATTACTCCCGAGCGGTGGAAAATCTTGCCCATGATTACCCAGTAACGCTCCTCGTCGTAAAACACCTGCGGGTCGAGGAACTCGCGCACCGCATACACCCCGGTGCCGTAGCGCGACTCATACCGCTCGCGCAGCTCGTCAATCGAGTGGTCGGGCCACACCGATGCCAATTCGCCATCGTTCCACAGCGATTTCATCTCGTTTTTTATGAACGCTCGTTCCCAGCCGCGACGGCGTATCTCATCGACCGTCGTGCCGTCGAGCGTCTTGCTCAGGAACGTGGGTATGCACAAGTCAGCAATCAGCGGAAAATACTCCGACATCTTGAACAATGCCATAAACTCGTCCCAACCCTGTATGAATCGTGGGTCGGAGGGATAGTCCTCCCGTTTCCACATGTTGAATCCACGGTAAATCAGCATGTCGCTATCGGGGTGCGGCTCAACGCCCACTCGCAATCCGATGTCGGCCATCGCCTGTGCCTCGCTCCTGAAGTATTCATCCACCTCTGCGGGATTATTCTTGTCCCGCACATATATCATTTCTTTAATCATCTTTTCTGAACAATGCGTGTAGCCAGCAGGCTATCGATATTTTTGTGCAATAATCGCAATATGTGTTGTATTCAAGCGTCAATATGTCGGTGCGCATAAATTCCTTAATCCCTTTGGGGCTGAACAGCGGCTCGGCAGGCATATATTCGTGCGCTTCTTCAAACAGCTCTTTCACCTGGGGGGTTGCCAATTGCAACCCCTCGGCAGACAGACCGAAGAAGTCGGCACAGTAGCTGAACTCCGACAGCTCCGCCGGAAGCAGCTCCCTGAAGAAGTGCCGCGCCCACAGCTTCAGCGGGTCTTCTCGCTGCCCAAGTCGCAGGTTGGTAATTTGGTCTATTATATCGGGGTCGGAGAACATTGACACAAGCTTTATGCCACGCGGTCCATAGATGAAATCTCGGCTCCACGGGTTAGTAAACTCGTTGCCAATATTGAAACTGCGTTCACTAACCGACGGCACGGCATCGACAAACAGCGTGTCACCACCCTGACCCGACAACACCACATCGCAGCCGTTTTTTACAAATGCATTAGCAAGAGCCCTCGTGGCATCTAACGACATAATATTCGAATCGGGCACTTGGTGCTTAGGTTTCTTGTCGAGGTTGCAAAAAAAAGGATAGTCAGCAAAATCTATTAACCGTGCATCGCTGCCATAAGCGGCCAATATCTCCTGTATACGCCGCTCGGTGCGGAACTCAAACCGCCGCGTTGCAAGCCCTATCGGCACAAACGGTATCCCGAAGTGCCGCAACAGGCATATTATCAGCCCCGAATCGAGTCCGCCGCTAAGGTGCACGCCTATGCGATGTCCTGCAAATTGCGTGAAAAACCGTTCGGCCGTGGCAAGGAAACTGTTCATGTCTGCCTCCACCTCGTGTGGCGTGTAGAGCTTCTCAACAAGCCGCCCCGTCGCAAAATCCCACTCAAACCCCTCGTTGACGGTATATATTCTGGGGAACTCCGGCTTCCACTCCCATTGCTTCACCTCGCCAATGGCATCGTTCTGCAAACGGTTTTTTACTGAATAGTCACGCCACATTCCGGCTTCAAGCTCATCCCATATATCGGGCTGAAGCCGGCCGGTTTTCACGTTTGCAAAGTGCAGGCTCGGCTGTACCTTGCCCCTTGTTACTTTCGGCTCGTCCATCATTGTTTCATCATTGCAAGCGGGGTAAACATAATCCAGTTGTCGTCAAATACGTCAGCTTGCATGTCGTCCTCAATCACCCATGCATGCATGTGGCGGAATGGAAAAAAGCAACCGATAAACAATGCCCCGTGTTCCTTAAACCGCTTCGACGTGGTGGCAATGAACACCGAGCGCGGAAGGCACAGCACACGTTGGTTATGCCCTTTCATTATTTTGCGGAAAGCCATATTCGCCTCTCCGGCATCTTCATAGATTGAAAAGCGGCAATGGCTGAGCAGATACACAGCGGGATAGCAATACTTCCACAAGAACACAGACATGTGGGCATAACACTTTGCCCACCACGACAGACGTGGCACCTCTTGCCGCGGACGGCGGTGCAGCAGAAATGGGTCTTTCACGCACTTGGGTATCGAGGCATCATAGCGTGGTATTTCATCGGCACACTCGTCATTATAACCGGCAACTGAATATGTCAGTCCAAATATCTTGTTAAACACATACTTCTCACCTGCCTTATATACAAGGAACTTTCTCCACATAATAGGATATTAAATTATAGAAAGGATTCAACGTAAAACGGTTGAATCCTTTCTAACTAATAGTAGTGTTCAATCTACACTTTGGACGCTATTGACTCTTTCTGCCATAAAATATTTATAGCTATCACTGTAGTCTCCATAACCATTAGACTTGCGACCTTTGATAAAAGATGCGAACGAGAATAATTTAAACTTTTTCATATTGTTTTGAGTTTAAAGATTTGTGCCTACTCCCTTTATAGCGTTTCGGTTTCCTCTATTTATTTTTGGAAATTTCATTTGCTTTAGCGAGCCGTTTTTTTGACACTTCAGACATCTTAATTTCATACAATTGCCGCTTGAGCAACTGCAATCTGTCCTGCACAGTCATGCACGAAAAGTTGTTGTTTCCTTCTGTAGGCGCAAAAAACATCAACTCGTAAGCGTCGGTATTATCCATTCTTAATCAACTCATTAACGAGCTTGATAATGACATCCATGTAATCACAATTGACCTTTTCCCATATTGGAGCAAGAATATCAGAAATATTTTCATTCTTTTTCTTATCTCCAACTTTGAGTTTACCAATCTCAATTACTTCATATCCCGGGTAGCCATTTCGCAGCTTGCTTGCCATTCTACTGCCGGGGTGAATTGCAATCAAGATGATAGAAGCACCCTTCTCGATGCCATTTTTTACATTATCCTCGACAGTTTCATTGTCATCTCCATCAGTACCACATGTAACCACCACCTCTCCATCAAGTTCTCCGAAAGCATGTACATCACTTACACCTCTTCCTTCCTTTTGCAAGCCAAGAGCTTCCGCCACTTTCTTAAGTGTCGAGGACTTTCCTGCATCAGAAACACCCGAAAGCATTATGATATATTTCTTTTCCATAACAATTTGCTTCTTAAATAATTGTGCCTACTCACTTTATAGCGTTTCGGCCTCCTCTATATCTCTTTTATGTCTATCACATTGATGGCCAAGCAGAATGCCATGCTTTATATCACTTCGCCCACTATGTATTCTACTTATAAACCCTCCGCAATATTCGCAACAAAAGTCACCATCCTCCGCCATATTAATGCCAAGGTTTAATCGATTCAATTGCTCACAACACTCGGGACACATCACATTGCTTATACGTTCACAATCGGGACACACAGCATAATAGAAATCCATCTTACACGTGTATCTATGACCTTCGGCAGTGCAATCCTTTATCAATTCGTCGCCGCAAACGCTGCATTTATCGGGTATTTCGTAAAACTCCATAAGTAATCAATTTTAAGTTACAATTTTATCAAGCTGCCAAAATGGTTGGAACCCGCCGATTGCGGCTATTCGCCCCCTAATTTCCCATCGCCATCGTGTCTATGCCTATCACATTGATGACCATGCAGGAAACCATGCCTTACATCAGCCATTTTTATAAACCGTCCACAATGTTCACAACAAGAAACACCTTCGAACACTGCGAAAACATCCCTTTTCTTATCTTCTTCATTCTTACTTTCCTTTTTCATCAACTCAGGCCAATAATCATTCCAGCATTTGGGACACATCACATTGCTTATATTTTTACAATCAGGGCAAACGGCATAATAGAAATCCATGCCCTGCGCCCACTTGACCTTATCAGACGCATTATATATCAAATCCGTGCCGCAAATTCCGCACTTGTCTGGTATTTCAGAAAACTTCACAAGTAATCAATTTTAAGATTCAACAATGGTTTGAAGTAGTAGAAACGAAGCAGTTTTAATTTTCAAGTGTTTCCCGCCTCGCCGCTTAGACAAAACTTCAATCAACAGCCCACGACAGCTTCCCCGTGAAATCTTTACGTCGGCTGCAACTCCCCAGTAAACCGAGGCGTTCAGCCACCTTCCTCAGCGTTGACGATTTTCCGCAATTCTTGCCACCTTCGAGCGAGATGACATATTTAGGTCTTTTAATCATAGCATTATTTGTTTTTAAATTATTCACAGTATGCGAGCTTTCAAATATTATCATGCAACTGCCAATCGGTGTGCATCTCAAATATTCCACTGGCAAATGTATAACAAATATTCAACATTTACCCCCCCCTGAGTTAATATTTGTTAACCGTAACCGCCGTCTTTGTTAATTTTACCAAATAAAAACATACGGCAGGCGAATGATTTGGTTGATTCAAATGGTTATGCGGAGAAATGATAGTATAAAGAATAAAAGGTTGTCATGCTATTACAACAAAGGACGCACGAGCCGTGCGTCCCTACGAACTGGTGCGGCACCATTTCGGCACCATCACACATTTATAATATACGAGCGTGGTTGCTTATTCTTCGGGCTTGGCACGGAAGCAGCTCCATGCGAGCCATATTATCAACAGGGCATAGAGTACTATGCCAAGAGATTGCAATGTGGTCTCGGTCATTGTGTGGCTGTATTCAAATCCAGCGAATTTCACGCCTGCACTCACCACGCCCATCAATGCTCCGCCTGCGATGAAACCCGAGGCGAGCAATGTGCCACGGTCGAGGCGAGCCTTGTTGACAGCCTTGTCCTTAGAACGGGTGCTGACAAACCAGCTGATTGCACCGCCCACGAGGAGAGGGGTGTTGAGTTCGAGAGGAATGAACATACCAAGCGAGAATGCCAGTGCCGGCACGCCAAGCCAGTTGAGCAACACGGCAAATATTGCACCCACGATATAGAGCATCCACGGCGTTTCGCCGCCCATCATCAACGGGTCGATAACGGCAGCCATTGCATTGGCTTGGGGTGCAACGAGTGCGTCCTCGCCCACAAAGCCATACACCTTGTTGAGCAGCAGCATAACGCCGCCCACTGTGGCAGCCGACACGAAAGTGCCGAGGAACTTCCACGTTTGCTGCTTGGCTGGTGTAGTGCCAATCCAATAACCGATTTTCATATCGGTGACCATGCCTCCAGCCATCGACAGAGCCGTACACACCACGCCGCCTATGACCATCGAAGCCACAATGCCGGCGGGTCCCTCAAGTCCGATTGCAACAAAGATAGCCGATGCAATGATGAGTGTCATGAGCGTCATGCCCGACACTGGGTTGGTGCCGACTATCGCAATAGCGTTGGCTGCGACCGTGGTGAATAGGAATGCGATTACTGTCACCACGATAAATGCTATCACCGTCTGGAACAGGTCGTGAATGACACCAAAGTAGAAGAATACTGCCGTCACAAGCAGGGCAGCGATGATGGCAAAGACAAGCACATTCATCGAGATGTCTTTCTGTGTGCGCACAATCTCTTTTGCGCTCACGTTCTTGCCCTTGAATTCCTTGCCAGCAAGCCCTATGGCATTCTTGATTATGGACCACGACTTGACGATGCCTATGATGCCCGACATGGCAATGCCGCCGATGCCGATGTATCGAGCCTGGTCGGAGAAAATCTGTTCGGGTGCGAGCGAGGCGTATTCGGGGCTCATGCCGAGGAGCGGGATTATCACAAACCAGATGAATGCCGAACCTGCAAAGATGATGAAGCTATACTTCAACCCGACAATGTAGCCCAGGCCGAGCACGGCGGCTTGTGTGTTTATCTTGAACACCATCTTGGCATTGGTGGCAAGTTCGTTGCCCCAAGGGATAATCTTGGTCGAAAGCACGTCGCTCCACCAGCCGAATGTCGAAAGCAGGAAGTCATATACACCGCCGATAAGTCCAGCCATCACAAGCGGGCGAGCCTGGTTGCCGCTTTTCTCGCCCGAAATTAGCACCTGAGTTGTGGCAGTTGCCTCGGGGAAGGGGAACTTGCCGTGCATGTCGGAGCAGAAATATTTGCGGAATGGGATGAAGAACAATATTCCAAGCACGCCGCCGAGCATCGAGCTAAGGAACACTTCAAGGAAGTTGACTGTGATTTCGGGATATTTGGCTTTGAGGATGTAAAGTGCCGGCAGGGTGAAAATGGCTCCAGCCACAACTATACCCGATGAGGCTCCTATCGACTGGATTATCACATTCTCGCCGAGCGCATTCTTGCGCTTCATCGCCGACGACAGTCCTACTGCAATGATGGCGATGGGGATTGCCGCCTCGAACACTTGTCCAATCTTCAATCCAAGGTATGCCGCCGCTGCGCTGAATATTATCGCCAGTATCAGCCCCAACGATACGCTGTAAGGGGTGACTTCGGGATAATTCTTCTCGGGGCGCAGCACGGGCACATACTTTTCGCCCTCCTTCAGTTCGCGGAAGGCATTTTCGGGAATTTTTGCCTCCTCCTGCGGGGGATTTTGGTTCATTTCTTTGTCGTTTTGCATCTTATTTCTATGTAAAAATTACTTCATGCTCAATATCAACGGCAAAAGTAAGCATTTTTATACAAATAATATCACGTTACAAGAATTTATGCCGTTCTTTCAAGGATTGCTTTAGCTTGAATGTGAGGAAATATGGGAATGTGTAGAATTTTTGGGCAGACGATGGGGCTTGTTACTCGCTGGCATAGCTGCGTGGAGAACATCCGACTGACTTCTTGAAGTATTTGCCGAAGAACGACGCGCTGGCAAAGTTGAGCTTGATGCTCACCTGTTGCACGTTGTATTTTCCGCTTTTCAGCAGTGCCTTGGCCTCAAGTATCACGTAGTCGCGTATCCACTCGCCGGCATATCGTCCGCTTGCCTGGAACACCACCCGCGAAAGGTATTTCGGGGTCATGCACATAAGTCCGGCGTAATACTGTATTTCGCGCTCTTGCTCGTAATGCTGTTGCACGAGTTCTATGAAACGGTCGAAAAGCACGTGTGTGCGCTCTTCCGCCTCGGAGGGCTTGTCGAACTGCATTTGCGATATATTGTTGCAGGCGTTGCAAAACAATACTTGCAGGTAGTTGGCAAGAGCGTTACGTGTGAACTTGTATTCCGCTTGTTCTATTTTCTTGCGCATTTGCTTGTATATGAGCAAGGTCTCCTCGGCCTCGTCGGGCGATAGGTGCAACAGCGGATTTTTACGCAGCAGCGAGGCGTATGCGAAATTCCCTATCTCATTCCCCAATGGCGCGGTAAAAGCCATTAGCACGAGTTTGCAGCCCGAAGATATTTCGAGGCATTCGCCTATCGAGCCGGCAAGCACTATCAGCAGGTCGCCGGCATGTAGTTCCAGTTCCATCAGGTCTTTGTTGATGCGCATTCCGCCCTCGACGCAAAAAATCATCATGCTGAAATTCAGTATGAAAGGATGATTGGGCTTTATGAACGACGAGGCCTCGGCCTTGTCGTAAGGATATGATAGGTTGTCGCCGACCATAAATTCATTGTCATACACGAGCGTGTTGCCCGTGTCGGGTAACATTGCGAGGTCTAATTGGGAAAATGCGTCCTTTTTATTGTCCATGTTGCTTTGTCTGTTCCTTTTTTTGTGGCAAAATTAACCTTTAGGCCATTAAATCAAGCGTAAAAGTGGAATTTATTTCGGCAATTCATCTTATCGTCCATTTTATTGGCGCAATAGGACTTAGCGTTGTGGACTTTTTGTGGGAAATTTGCGGTCGAGAAAATACAAATTCAAAAAATACCATATCAATCATGAACAAAACAATCATTCCAATTATCGCACTTGGCTTGCTGCCGCTTGCCGCCTGCACGGGTGTGGAGAGTAGTCCACACAGGCACAGTGTGGCAGTAGTGCAGCCCAAGCCGGTTGCGGCTGAAGTTGGCAAGAATTTTTCGGGCCGTGTGGAAGAAGCCCGGGAAATAAACCTCGGGTTCAAGACTCCGGGGCAAATCGAGGAAATATGTGTAAAAGAGGGTGACTTCGTGAAACAGGGCGACTTGATTGCCCGGCTCGACGACGAGGATTACAGACTTGGCGTGGAGGCGCTGGAAGTGCAATACAACCAGCTTACCGACGAGATTGAGCGCATGAAACAGCTGCTGGCGGCGAAAAGCATCTCGGAGAATGATTACGAGAAAGCCGTGGCAGGCTGGAAACAACTGGGCGTGCAGCTGCAAGTGAACCGCAACAAGCTCGACTATACTCGCCTTGAAGCCCCGGCGAGCGGATATGTGCAGAATGTGAACTACGAGCCAGCCGAGATGGTCGATGCCGGGATGGCGGTGGTGACTTTGCTCGACACGCATAATATGGAAGTGGTGGTGGATATTCCCACCGAGGTGTACTTGCAACGCGGCCACATAACGGGCATAAGCTGCTATTCCTCGTCAACGGGCGATAGCGGAATGCCGATGAGGCTGCTCAGCATAACCCCGAAGGCCGACGGCAACCAGCTTTACCGCATGAGGCTCGCGTTTGCCGATGCCGGTGCGGCGCGTCACTTGACCGCTGGTATGAACATCGAGGCGCAGTTCACCATAGCGGTTTCCGACACAGCCGGTGTCGCCGCCTGCACACTGCCAATGCACGCTGTTTTCAACGACGGTGGCCAAGATTTCGTGTGGGTGGTTGAGGCCGATTCGGCGGTGCGCAGGACGGCGGTGACGCTTGGCGGCATTGCCGATGGCAGCACCGTAGTAGTGACCGATGGCATATCTATTGGCGACCGTGTGGTGAGAGCCGGTGTGGAATACCTGCAAGACGACGAGAAAGTAAACATATTGCCGGCGCAGGCCGAAACCAACGTGGGCGACATATTGTAACATCACGGCATGATGAAGATAACAAGATTTTTCATTGAGCGGCCGACGCTGTTTTGGTCGCTTATGGTGGGGATAATCATTGCCGGGGTATTGGCGTTCGTGGAGATGCCCAAGCTCGAAGACCCGGCTGTCGCCACCAAGCAGGCAATGGTGGTGGCCATGTATCCTGGTGCCACTGCCCACGAGGTGGAACTTGAAGTGGCGCAGCTGCTCGAAGACGAGCTACGAAACCTCCCCGACGTAAAGAAAGTAAAGAGCGAGTGCCAGCCGGGCATGGCTACGATAACCGTGGAATTTAAGATGACCGTAATGATGTCGGAGCTGGAACAGCACTTCGACTTGCTGCGACGCAAGGTCGGCGATGCTGCGAGCCGCTTGCCGCAAGGCTGTTATGCACCGATGGTAATCGACGACATGATGGACGTGTATGGCATATTTTATGCCTTCTCGGGCGACGGCTATGAGTACCCCGAACTGAACAAATACGCGCGCAAGTTGCGCCGCGAATTGCTTGGGGTGAACGGCGTGAAACGTGTGAACATAGTGGGTAACCGCGACGAGGTGATTAACATAGTGCTGCCCAAGGAGAAACTTTCGCGCAACGGGATAATCCCCACGCAGATAATGATGTCGCTGCAAAATGCCGACAAGAAAGTGGCCGCAGGCGACTATGCCGCAGACAGCGACCGCTTGCAGCTGCGTGTGGCCGACTGCGTGGAGGACGAGGAGGACATTGCCAACCTGTTGATAAGCACGATGGACGGCAAGCAGATACGCCTTGGCGACGTGGCCACCATAGAGCGTGCCTACTCCGAGCCGCAGCGTAACGGTTTCTTTGTCAACGGCAAGCCCGCGCTTGCCATTTGCATAGCCATGGAAAGCGATGCCATAGTGCCCGACGTGGGCAAGGCCGTGGACCAGCGGCTTGCGCAGGTGATGGCGACATTCCCCGTGGGCATGCACGCCGATAAGATATTCTTTCAGCCCGACAAGGTTGACGAGGCCATAAATTCATTCATGGTCAACCTGCTCGAATCGGTGGTGATAGTGATACTGGTGCTTATTTTCACCATGGGGCTGCGCAGCGGTTTCATCATAGGCTTCGGGCTTGTGCTCACCATTGCCATTTCGTTCCCCATATTGCTGTGTTTCGGCACCACGTTGCAGCGCAT
Organism: uncultured Muribaculaceae bacterium; assembly: GCA_944320595.1. Lineage (GTDB taxonomy): Bacteria > Bacteroidota > Bacteroidia > Bacteroidales > Muribaculaceae > Avimuribaculum. Next base: position 15,353 of record CALUIB010000016.1, read on the forward strand.
TTCGCTCGGTGCGTTCATTGTGGCCATGGGTATGCTTGTGGATAATGCCATAGTGATAATGGACGGCATACTCATTGACAAAAAGCGCGGCTTGCCGCCCGACACTTACTTGTACCGCATAGGGCGCAACACTGCCATGCCGTTGCTCGGGGCAACGGTGATTGCGGCATCGACGTTCATAGGTGTTTACCTGTCGCCCGACTCGGCAGGGGAGTATGCCCACGACCTGTTCCTTGTGCTGTGCGTGAGCCTGCTTGCAAGCTGGGTGCTTGCACTTGTGCAGGTGCCTTTCTGTGCCAATGTGTGGCTGCCCCGCCACGAAAAGCCGAGCAAGGATGGCGTGATGAATTCGCCCGTGCACCGTTTCATACGCCGCAGCATAAGTGTGCTTATCGAGTACAAGCGGCTCACCATTGCCACGGCATTCGTGGTGCTTGTGGCCTGCATATTCGGTATGACGAAGGTGAAGAACCTGTTTTTCCCCGATTTCGACTACAAGCAATTCATAGTGGAGTATTACTTGCCGCAGCAGTCAAGCCCCGACCGCGTGAAACACGACTTGCTGGAGATGAGCGACCTGTTGCTCCAAAATCCTGCCGTGGAGCGTGTGGCGGCGAGCATGGGGTCGGCACCGGCGCATTACTGCCTTGTGAGGCCTATGTCGTCGGGCGGCGACTGCTATGGCGAGTTGATGGTCGATTGCAAGGACTATGCCACCGTGGTGGAGCAAATTCCGGGAATACGCCGCCAGTTGCGCCAGTTGTACCCCGATGCTTACATACGCATACGCAAATATAATTTCTCGATAGCCACCACGCACACTGTGGAGGTGGAATTTACTGGACCCGACCCGGCAGTGCTGCGCGACCTTAGCCGCCAGGCTGAGGATATAATGCGCCGGTGCCAGTATGTCGATGCCTATTCGGTGCAGAACAACTGGAAACCGCGCGGCAAGGCGCTCGTGGCCGAGTATTCGCGTGAAGATGCCTTGCGCTCGGGCATAGAGCGCAGCGATGTGGCCAATGCGCTGCTTGCCGCCACCGACGGTATGCCTGTAGGGGTGATAAACGACAACGAGCGCATGGTGCCAATAAACTTGATGGTGCGCAATGCCGATGGCTCGCGCATCGACAAGCTCGACGACATACCGGTGTGGAGCATGATGAACATACGCTTTGGCGAGGACGAGGTAAAGGAATTGCTTGCCGCAGGTGGGAATGCGGCAAGCAAGCTGCAAGACGAGCTGTTCAGCTGTGTGCCGCTGAGCAATGTCACAAAGGGTATCTCGCTCGGCTGGGAAGAGGAGATGGTGCAGCGCATCAACGGCATTCGTGCCATCGAGGCCGAGTGCGACCCCAATCCCGACCTTGCCGATGCCACCCCGGCCAAGGTGGTGGAAAGCATCAAGGAAGAAATCGAGGCTATCCCGCTGCCCGACGGCTACACTTGCCGCTGGTCGGGCGAGCTCGACTTGCAGACCGATGCCACTGCCAATGTGCTACGGTACTTGCCGCTCACGTTCTTTGCCATATTGGGGATATTGTTGCTGCTGTTCAACAGTTGGCGCAAGGTGATACTTATTATTATATGTTTCCCGTTTGTGTTCTGCGGCATTACCCCGGCACTGCTCGCCTCGGGTACTCCGTTCACGTTCATGGCCATCATTGGCATGATGGGGCTTATAGGCATGATGGTGAAGAATGCCATAGTGCTGGTGGATGAAATCAACCGCTTGCAGGTGGAGGAACACGTGCACCCCTACCATGCGGTAGTCGAGGCCACGGTGTCGCGCGTAAGGCCGGTGATAATGGCCTCGCTCACCACCATCGTGGGCATGATACCGCTCGTGGGTGACCCCATGTATGGCTCCATGGCCGTGACTATCATGGGCGGGCTGACGGTAGGCACGATTATCACGCTTATATTGTTGCCGCTTTTCTACACGGCATTATTCTCGATACACAAACCTAAAGAAGAACAATGATGATGATGAAACGACTGATTATGATATGTTGCCTTGCCGCATGGTGCGTGGCGGCGGTGGCTGCCGACAGCCCGGTGCCGATGTCGCAGGCCGAGTGCCGCCGATTGGCACTTGCCAACAACGAGCAAGTGACGCAGGCCGACAACGAACTGCGCCGTGCGCAACTTGAAAAGGAGATAGCTTTTACCTCTTATTTGCCGAAAATCGACGGCATGGCATCGGCGGTGTACATGGTGCCCGACCTCGACATGATGGGCATGGAATTGCAGATGCGCGGTATGTACATGGCAGGGCTGACGCTCACGCAGCCGCTATATACCGGTGGGAAGATACGCACCGGCAACAAGTTGGCACGGATAGGGGTGGAGTGTGCCGAGCAAAACAACCGCAAGACACGGATGCAGGTGATTGCCGATGCCGACAATGCCTACTGGACCTATATATCGGTGCGCTCGAAGGTGAAAATGCTTGAAACCTACGGTGCGCATATGGACACGCTGCTGAGCCAAGTGGAAACTGCCGTCAGGGCGGGAATGGGTACCGAAAACGACCTGTTGCGCATCAGCACCAAGCGTAGCGAGATTACTTACCAGTTGCAAAAGGCTCGCAACGGTGCCGACTTGTGCCGCCTGGCCTTGTGCAACGTCACCGGGTTGCCGTTTGAGTCCATGATAATTCCCACCGATACTGCCATAAGCGTGGCCGAGCCTGCCGCCATGGATGGCGACATATCCATGCGTCCCGAACTGGCACTGCTGCAAAAGCAGGTCGAGGCCGGGGAGCAGCAAGTGAAGATGGCTCGTGCCGATATGCTGCCCTCGGTGGCATTGAGTGCAGGATATACCTATTATGGCAACGTGAAACTCAACGGTATGAACGTTGATGCCCAAGGGAATTACATACCCTTTACGCAAAAGTTCCAAGACGGAATAGGGCTTATAATGGCCTCGGTGAGCATTCCCATACTGCACTGGGGCGAGAATACCAAGAAGGTGAAGAAAGCGAAGATAGAATTGCATAACGCCCAGCTCGACTTGCAACGTAACACGCGGCTGCTGGGCATAGAGGCGCGGCAGGCCATGCAAAATGTGGCCGACGGCTACAACATGGTGCTTACGGCACGGCAAGGGTGCATGCAAGCCGACGAGAACTTGCGCGTGATGAACGAGAAGTACCGCGCATCGATGTGTACGCTAACCGACCTGCTCGACGCGCAGTCGCAGTGGCAGCAGTCGCAGAGCAATCGCATCGAGGCCGTAACCCAATACAAGATATACCAGACTGAATATTTGCGCACCACCGGCCGACTTGGCGAGTGACCGCCAAGTAGCACATTTTTTACCAAATAGACCGCCATTGTAGCTATTTGCTACTTGGCGGCCTATTTTTTAACATATATAGAGTGTTACCGTAGCCAATTAGAACAACATTATATCCTTTCAGGTATCTTTTAGACGGACTTTAATTTCTACTTTTGTAACGACACAAACCAACTCTTTTTTCTCCCCCCATACTATGGAACATAACCGGCACGGAGACATATTGCTAAACGACTTCCAAGATTTCATTTCGGCTCACTATTCCGATAGTGACTTGTCGGTGTGTTTCGAGATAAATGAACTTGTAGGCTCGGGCGAGGCGGTGTCGCTCGACTCGTTCCTGTTCTTAGTTTGTATCGATGGCGAAGTTAAGGGCGACATCGACGGTATCCGTTATGAACTGAGGGCCAATGATGTGATTTTGTGCCGTCCTAACAGGCTGTTGAGCGACATTTCGCACAGTGCCGACTTCAAGTGCATGGCAATAAAGGTTTCGCAGCAGATGTTGCTTTCCATATTGCCGGTCAACGAGCGGCTTTTCACGAGCAACGTGCACTTTGCCAAGTACCCGGTGGTGAGTATCAACGACGAAGATGCCGGACGGCTGCGAGTGTATTGCTCGTTGCTGAATGCCGAGGCTGCCAACAACGGCAACCGCTACCGGCGCGAGATAATAATTTCGCTGGCCATTGCCACCATCCACAAGATACTGTATTTTATCGACAAGTATTTGGGGCTGAACGGCAAGAGCCAGTTGAAACAAAGCGAGATTTTGTTTGGAAAATTCATAGAATTGCTGTCGGACAGCAACTTGAAGCAGCGCACCGTGAACTTCTATGCCGAGAAACTGTGTGTTACGCCCAAATACTTGTCGGTGGTGTGCCGCCGTACCAGTGGCCGCACTGCATCGGAATGGATTAACGAGTTTGTTGTGAGGGAAATAAAAAAGCAACTCAAGCATTCATCGAAGTCTATCAAGGAGATTGCCTTGGATCTCGACTTCCCCAACTTGTCGTTTTTCGGAAAATACGTCAAGGCACACCTCGGCCTTTCCCCCACCCAATACCGTAAGAAACTCTTCGAGTGACCTCCTCTCATTAAACTTGCAGGCATGCGGTGTGTTGCGTTTTGAATGTCTGCCAATGAGTGAAATGTGGGAAAAATTTCGTTACTTTGTGGAAAACATATACAGGCCATGGTAGGAGACATCATACAGGAACGGTACGTAAACCCTTACACCGACTTCGGTTTCAAGAAACTGTTCGGAACGGCGATAAACAAGGAGCTGCTAATTAGTTTCCTTAACGCCCTGTTCTCGGGCAGGGAGGTAGTGCGCGACATAACCTACCTCAATTCAGAACACCTGGGCAGCGCGGAACCCGACCGCAAGGCCGTCTTCGACGTGTATTGCGAGAACGAGCGTGGGGAGAAGTTCATCGTGGAGATGCAGAAGGGGGAGCAGCAGTTCTTCAAGGACCGCAGCATATACTACGCCACGTTCCCCATACGCGAGCAGGCCAAGCGTGGAGAATGGGACTATGAGCTGAAGGCTGTATATACGGTTGCAATACTCAACTTCACCTTGGATGACACCAACAAGGCCAAGGAGTGTTTCCACGAAGTAAAGCTTCTCGACACGCAGACGCACGAAGTGTTCTACGACAAGCTGACCTTCATATATCTGGAAATGCCAAAATTCAATAAGCGCGAGGACGAGCTTGAAACGATGTTCGACAAGTGGCTGTTCGTGCTGCGCAACCTGTCGTCGCTGTTTGAGAGGCCCACTGCCTTACAGGAGAGGGTTTTCGCGAGGCTATTCGAGGCCGCCGAAATTGCGAAGTTCTCGCCCACCGAGCGCAACGACTACGAGGAAAGCTTAAAGAATTTCCGCGATATGTATAGCGTGATAAGCACCGCCGAGAAGAAAGGCCATGACAGGGGTCTGGCCGAAGGGATGGAAAAAGGTCTGGCCGAAGGGATGGAAAAAGGCGCAAGCCAAAAAGCCCTTGAGATAGCCGCGATGATGAAAGTTGCCGGAATGCCGCTGACTGAAATCTCCCGGCTTACTGGCGTGAAACTGCAAGAGCTGTCCAAAATTTGAGCGAAATTTAAGAGAAATATTGCATAAGTAGTTTTTTGCAAACTGCGATTAATATACAGGGATAATATCGAATGTTCTGAAAAAGGTTGTAATATTACAACCTTTTTTGGGCATTATTCCTTTTCTTGAAGTATCTTAATAAATGGAGATGTGTGTTTGTGAGTGCAAGAATACAATAAAGTGCCGAGTGGGAAAGAAAAACTGCATGAATTGTTTTTAATTCTACCAAAATAGATTATTTTTGTGGTATCAAGCCATTAAAAATAACGCACGGATGTCAGAAAATAAAAGGTCGGACAGCTTGGTGATGATTCCGACTTACAACGAAAAAGAAAACATAGCCAACATAATTGAAGCGGTGTTCCAGTTGGATTGCCCCTTCGATATTCTTGTCATCGACGACAATTCGCCCGATGGCACTGCCCAAATTGTGAAAGAAAAGCAAAAAACATATCCCGGACGGCTGCACTTGTTGCAACGGCCTGGCAAGCAGGGGCTTGGCACGGCATATATTGCCGGGTTCAAGTGGGGGCTAGCCGCCGGGTATGAATATGTGATAGAGATGGATGCCGACTTCAGCCACAACCCCAAGGACTTGGTGCCGCTGCGCAAGGCTTGCGCCGAACAGGGAGCCGACGTGGCAGTAGGGTCTCGCTACATAACGGGCGTGAATGTGGTGAACTGGCCCATGGGGCGAGTGATGATGTCGTATTATGCCAGCGCATACGTCAGGCTTGTGACGGGGATGCACGTGCGTGATACCACGGCAGGTTTTGTGTGCTACCGTCGCCGTGTGCTTGAGACTATCGACCTTGACAAAATTCATTTCAAGGGATATGCCTTCCAAATAGAGATGAAATTCACGGCCTACAAGCTTGGGTTTAAGATTGTGGAGGTGCCTATAGTATTTGTCAACCGTGTGCTTGGCACCAGCAAGATGAACACGAGCATATTCGGCGAGGCACTGTTCGGGGTGATACAGCTTAAGATGTCGAGTTGGTTCAATCCCAAGTATAAACGGAAAAATTCGTAATTGTCATGAATGATAAGCGCATATTATTGCATAACGCCGATATAGTGAACGAAGGCGAGCGTTTCCACGGTTACATATTGGTGGAGGGGGAAACAATTGCCTGCGTGGGACATGGCGACCCCGACGAGGCGGTGCGGGCATCGTGCCACGAGTGCGCCGACTTGGGTGGATGCCTTGCCATTCCTGGGGTAATCGACGACCAGGTTCACTTTCGCGACCCGGGGCTTACGCACAAGGGTGACATTTTCACCGAATCAAGGGCTGCCGTGGCTGGCGGCGTCACCACCTATATGGATATGCCAAATGTGGTTCCGCCGACTACAACCATCGAGCTGCTTGAGGCAAAATACCGCCGTGCCGCCGATGCATCGTGGGCAAATTACAGTTTTTTCATAGGTGCCACCAACGACAATATCGATACGCTGCTCGATGTGGATTATTCCCGGACGTGCGGCGTGAAGGCGTTCCTTGGCAGTTCCACCGGCAATATGCTTGTGAACGACGAAGATGCCCTGCACAGATTGTTTGCCGAAGTGCCGGCATTGATTGCTGTGCATTCCGAGGACGAGGCCACCATAGCCGCCAACCGTGCCCGTTATGTGGCCGAGCGCGGCGATGACTTGCCCGTGGAATATCATCCGCTCATACGCAATGCCGAGGCTTGTTACGTGTCAACGGCTCGTGCCGTGGAGCGTGCCGCGCAGTATGGTACGCGGCTGCACGTGCTGCACTTGTCGTCGGCGCGGGAATTGCCGCTATTTGACGGTACGCTTCCGCTTGAATGCAAGCGCATAACCGCCGAGGTGTGTGTACACCACTTGTGGTTCTGCGACAAAGATTATGCACGGCTTGGCAATATGATAAAATGTAACCCGGCAATAAAGACGGCTGCCGATCGTGAGGCGTTGCGCGAGGCGTTGAAAAGTGGAGTAATCGATATAGTGGCCACCGATCACGCGCCGCACTTGTGGAACGAAAAACAGGGAAATTGCCTGAAGGCTGCATCGGGAATGCCGTTGGTGCAATTTTCGCTCGTGGCCATGCTCGAAATGGTGCGCCAAGGAGTGTTCACCGTGGAACAGGTGGTCGAGAAGATGTGCCATGCGCCGGCACGGCTTTACCGCATCGACCGTCGTGGGTTCCTTCGCCGGGGTTACCATGCCGATATTGCCATAATCGACCCTAATGCCGAGTTCACGGTCACGCAGCACGATGTGGTTTCACGTTGTGGTTGGTCGCCATTTGTCGGCACCACGTTCCACAATCGTGTAGTAAAGACTTTTGTCAACGGTTCGGAAGTTTATTCGAGCGGCACTTTCAGTGAAAAGCCTCGCGGACAGCGTGTGAGGTTCAATTAGTTGCTGCTTGAATTGTGCTGTTTTGTCAATCTCATTCCATATTTAGTAGGTCATGAAAAAACTATTGATGCTCATCATTCTTTTTGCCATGATGCCAGTGGCGGCAGCGTGGGCGCAGTTTTCCGACTTGATGCAATTTGCGCAAGCGCAGCAGTCATTGTCGCTCTTCTCATACAACGGTTATGTGGATGTGGGTTATTCGGCCGGCGTGGGCTATTACAAGGCCAACAAATTCGAGGCAACTACATCGCATGGAGTGAGCAACGGCAGGATATTTGCAGGCTTGGGTGCAGGTGTCGATGTGCTTAAAACCAAGACGGTGGAGCACCCCACGCGGTGGGATGCCGACCTTGAAGTGTCGGACAATGCCTATATGGTGCCACTGTTCCTCGACTTCCGCTATTCGGGCCGCAGTGCCGTGTCTTTTTTCTTCGATTGCAAGACGGGAGTGGCTTTCCTTGTGGGCGACGACTATATTACTATCGATGACGGCATCATCGACAGTGACTTCTGCTTTTACCTCAATTGCAGCATCGGGCTGAGGTTTGCGCTTGGTGCCAAGTCGGCATTTAATGTGGGTGTGAGCTACGGCCTTATCCAGCAGCGGTATTACGACTACGACGATTATTACTATCACAGCCGCTACGATGGCATATCGCTCAACAGCATCGGCGTGACTGCCGGGTTTGAGTGGTGAAGCATTGTTTTGCTATTGTTATGACGCATGGGCGTAATTCTTGCCCATTGGCCGCATAATTTTGCAACATCAAAAAACATCGAGGTGTGTTTGGTGCTGCGGATGTTTTGCACTATCTTTACACACAATTAAGAATAACTATTCAAGACGACGTTATGGAAATAGGAGACATGATACCACAGGTGCTCGGCCACGATGCCGATGGCAATGAGATAAAAGCTGCCGACTTTGCCGGCAAGAAACTGGTGATTTATTTTTATCCCAAGGACAACACTCCCGGATGCACAGCCGAGGCTTGCAGCCTTGCAGCCGGTTATGGCGACTTGGAGGCAGCCGGTTATGCGGTGGTGGGTGTGAGCAAGGATTCGGCCGCATCGCACAAGAAGTTTGCCGAGAAGCATTCGTTGCCCTTCCCATTGATTGCCGACACCGAGCTTGAACTGAACAAGGCATTTGGCGTGTGGCAACTGAAGAAAATGTGCGGACGCGAAAGCATGGGCACGGTGCGCACCACATTTATCGTTGACGAGACCGGGCGCATAGCCGACATCATCACCAAGGTCAATACCAAGGATGCCGCCAACCAAATCCTTAACTTGAAGAAATAAAAGCATAACGAAATATGGCTGAAAAGAAAACCAAAGATGGTGCCGCCGAAACAGCGGCACAGGCAGAACCGCAAACGTCGGCGGCAGGGCAGCAAGAGACATTGAAATTTGGCCGTGTGCCGGTCCCCGAGGAGAAATTGAAGGCTTTGCAGGTGGCCATGGACAAAATCGACAAGTCATTTGGCCGTGGTGCCATAATGAAACTTGGCGACGAAAAGATAGAGGATATTGCCGTGATACCCACCGGCTCGATAGGGCTTGACTATGCGCTTGGCGTGGGCGGCTACCCGCGTGGACGCATAATCGAGATATTCGGCCCCGAATCGTCGGGTAAGACCACCCTTGCCATCCATGCCATTGCCGAGGCGCAAAAGCAGGGCGGCATTGCGGCTATCATCGATGCCGAACACGCATTCGACCGTTTCTATGCCGAGAAACTTGGCGTTGACATTAATAATCTGTGGATAGCGCAGCCCGACAACGGCGAGCAAGCCCTTGAAATAGCCGACCAGCTGATACGTTCATCGGCAATCGACATAATAGTAATCGACTCGGTTGCCGCCCTCACCCCTAAGAATGAGATTGAAGGCGACATGGGCGACAACAAGGTGGGGTTGCAAGCCAGACTTATGTCACAGGCTCTGCGCAAGCTCACGTCAACCATAGCCAAGACCAACACCACTTGCATATTCATCAACCAGCTCCGCGAGAAGATTGGCGTAATGTTTGGCAATCCCGAAACTACTACCGGCGGCAACGCATTGAAGTTCTATGCGTCGGTTCGTCTCGACATTCGCCGCACGGGGCAGATTAAGGATGGTGAAAACGTGCTTGGCAACATGACTCGCGTGAAGGTCGTGAAAAACAAGGTTGCACCGCCGTTCCGCAAGGCCGAGTTTGAAATACTGTTTGGCGAGGGGATTTCAAAGACCGGCGAGATTGTTGACTTGGGCGTAGAATACGGCATAATCAAGAAAAGCGGGGCTTGGTTCTCATACGGCGACACAAAGCTGGGGCAGGGTCGTGACGCAGCCAAGCGCACGGTTGCCGACAATCCCGAGCTTGAAGAGGAGCTGCAAGACAAGATAATGGCCGCACTGAAAGCCGCCAAGGCTTGACATCACATTCTGCACACACACGATTTAAAGGCATCTGTTGGCATCGCAATTTTTGCGCCATTCAGGTGCCTTTATCTTTTCACTTTGGTTTTCAGTCAAGGGCAGACAGAGTGGTAGGCTTGATTTGCAAATTGCCATGAAATGCAAAGTGATAAGCCGAATTGTACATTTTTGACATTGCGAAATGTTGTATAAGTGGAACTGCTAGATTTCAATATTTTTTGTTATATTTGCGTAACCCATCCGCTCATGGCAGATAGATGGACTGATAAAGTATTGACAATAAACCTATAACAACCTTTTACCCATGAATAAAGTAATAACTGAGATAACGCCATTGTCGAATGAGGACTGTTTTTATTTGGTAGATAGATATAAAGACAGGTTTACATACCCGTTGCATAAACATGACGAAATAGAACTAAATTTTGTACAAAAATGCGCCGGTGCCCGCCGTGTGGTTGGCGACTCAATCGAGGTCCTTGGCGAATATGACCTGGCCATAATAGGCAGCGGGCTGGAACACGTGTGGGAACAGGGCGACTGCACCACGTCGCCAATAAGGGAGATAACGCTGCAATTCTCCCCCGAGCTATTTGGCGAAAATTTCTTGAACAAGAAACAGCTTAAAAGCGTGCATTCCATGCTCGACAACGCAAAGCACGGCATTGCATTCGACATGACGGCCATAATGAAAGTGTATGGAATGCTCGACGAGATAACACACTTGCAGTCGGGGTTTTACCGCGTGATGAAAATCCTGTCGATACTGTATGAGCTGTCAATCGACAACAATTACCATCTGTTGTCGAGCAGTTCCTTTTCCCATATCAAGGTCAGTGCCGACAGCCGCAGGGTGCAGAAAGTGGAAGAGTACATCAACGGGCATTACAATGCCGACATCAGGTTGCAGACGCTCGCCGACATCGTGGGCATGACTCCGACGGCATTCAGCCGATTTTTCAAGTTGCGTACTGGCAAGACCATATCGGAATACATCATCGACATCAGGCTTGGCATAGCGTCGCGCAAACTTGTTGATACCACCATGTCGATAGCCGAGATTTGTTATGACTGCGGTTTCAACAATGTGTCGAACTTCAACCGCATCTTCAAGCGTAAGAAAGGCGTGTCGCCAAAGTCGTTCCGCGAAAACTACCGCAAGCACAAGGTGATTATTTGATACTATTTTGCCAAAGTTTTGACGCTGCTTGCGCATATTGGTTATGTTTCATTGGCTAAAGTTATATTTGTAGTATAAAATACATAAACCAATTATAGTTTTACCGATGAAAAAGATTTTTTTGTTTTGTGCCATAGTGGCATTGATGTTATCTTATTCGTGTACGCATCAGCAGCAGCCCCAGCAAGCAGTGGCTGCGGGAAATGAGCCAACCCCGGTGGAGCAGCATGGGGCATTGTCGGTGCAAGGGCGGTACATCGTCGATAGCAAGGGAGAGAAAGTGCAGCTGCGCGGAGTGAGCTTTGGCTGGCACAACTGGTGGCACCGGTTCTTCAACGAGGCTGCCGTGACCAAGATGGCTAAGGAATGGAAAGCCTCGGTGGTGCGTTGCTCGATAGGGCTTGATCTTGACGACAATTGCTATGACAAGAACCCGGAACTGGCCTACGCCACTGTTGACAGCATGGTAAATGCGGCTGTGAAGAATGGCATATACATAATAGTGGACTTTCACAGCCATAAGAATAATTTGCCGCTTGCAAAAGAATTCTTTGGAGTGGTGTCGAAGAAGTATGGGAATATACCCAATATCATATATGAAATATGGAATGAGCCGCTTGAAGTGGAGTGGGCCGAAACCAAGGCTTATTCCGAGGAATTGATACCAGTCATCCGTGCCAATGCACCCGATGCCATTGTAATTGTCCCCACTCCGCGCTGGGACCAGGAAGTTGACAAGGCTGCCGACGACCCAATAACCAAGTTTGGCAATTTGGTGTATTCGCTGCACCATTATTCGGCCACGCACAAGGAATACTTGCTCGACAAGGCACGATATGCAGTGGGCAAAGGGTTGCCGCTGTTCATATCCGAGTCGGGAGGCATGCTCCACACCGGTGATGGCATCCTCGACATGGATTCATGGGAGACATGGCTTGATTTTGCCCGTGAAAATTCAATAAGTTGGGTGGCATGGTCGATTTCCGACAAGAAGGAGACTTGCTCGATGCTCGTGCCTGGAACACCTGCCGACGGCAGCCAGTGGACTGAAGAATGCATCAAACCATGGGGTGTGCTCGTGCGCCATTATTTGCAGACTGGGAGATAAAATCTGAAGGAGATGGGTAAACTGAAATTTTCGTTTTTTGCCGCTGCGGCAATGTGCACCTTGTCGGCAAATGCCGTGACATTGCCCGACATAGTGGGCGATGGAATGGTGCTGCAACAAAATGCCGATGCCCAATTGTGGGGATGGAGCAGTGCAGGAGCCGATGTAAAGGTCACGACATCGTGGAACGGCGCAAGTTATGACACCCGTGCCGATGAGAAAGGCCGGTGGAGCGTTGCCATCGCCACGCCGCAAGCATCTTATGACAAGCATACGATAACTGTGGCCGATGCCGATGGCACGGTATCGATAGATGATGTCCTCGTTGGCGAGGTATGGTTCTGCTCGGGTCAGTCGAACATGGAAATGCCGCTCAACGGATTTTGGACGCAGCCGGTGGAAGGGAGCGACCGCGCCATAGCGTATTCCGGTCGTTACAGCGGCAAGGTAAGAATGGCTACCATTGCCAAGACTGCGGCCATGGTTCCTGCCGACAGCGTCGATGGAGAGTGGAAGGAGTGCTGCCCGGCCAATGCCCGTTGGTTCAGTGCCGTGGGGTACTACTTTGCCGAGGCACTGAACAACTTGCTCGACGTGCCTGTGGGCATAATCAACTGTAGCTGGGGCGGCAGCCACGTGGAAGGGTGGTTGCCAAGTGAGGAACTCAGCAAATATACCGATGTGGATTTGTCGCAGGCCGGCAGCAAAGATGTGCGCGAGTGGGACCAGCCGATGATTATGTATAACGGTATGCTGCACCCACTTATAGGATATACGGTAAAAGGGTTCTTGTGGAACCAGGGGGAAAGCAATATTAACCAGCACGACACTTACCCGCAACGCCTTGCACGAATGGTGGAGATATGGCGCGAGCAGTGGAATCAAGGCGAATTGCCTTTCTACAGCGTTGAGGTGCCTCCATATTCTTATGGTGATGTGAATGGCATAAATGGGGCCTTGTTGCGCGAGGCGCAGCATCAGGCCATGGAATTGGTTCCCACCAGCGGCATTGTGTGCACAAGCGACTTGTCGAAACCCTACGAGGCCGAAGATATTCATGCAAGCATGAAGCAGCCCATTGGCGAACGCCTTGCATGGATGGCTGCCGTGCGCACATACGGCATTGAAGGAATTGCATGCGACAGCCCCACATTTAAAAGCATGGAGGTGGATGGAAATAGTGCCTTGCTGCATTTCGACAATGCCGAAGGCGGTTTCACGCCTAACCGTAATTTGTCTGGATTTGAAGTTGCCGGGGCCGACGGCGTGTTCTATCCTGCCGATGCAGTTGCCATCGACCGCGACATACGTGTCACGAGCGACAAGGTAGGTCGCATTGCCGAAGTAAGGTATTGTTTCCGCAATTGGATGCCGGGTAAAGTGCATAGCACCGACTGGCTGCCGCTCGTACCGTTTAGAGCCGTGGCCGATTAATAGGCAGGATTCTTTATGTGGCACCAATGGCATTTTCTACTGAATGCCAGCAACAAGCAATCTTAGAGCCTGTTTAAATTTTGTTCAAAATAATCTTGAGCAAAATTTAAACAGGCTCTTAATTAGGGCTTGTGGGAAAAGGGAAGTGTGACTAAATTTGCAGCAGATTAATGATTTTGAATAGTATGGCATCGAAACTTTGGGAAAAAAACGTGCAGGTTGACCACGATGTGGAACGGTACACCGTGGGGCGCGACCGTGAGATGGATTTGTACCTTGCCACTTACGACGTGCTTGGCTCGATGGCTCACATAGCCATGCTGCAAAGCATAGGGCTGCTCACGGCAGACGAACTGGAGGTACTCACTGCCGAGCTGCGCCTTATATATGCCGAGGCCGAACAGGGTCGTTTTGTAATCGAGGAGGGGGTGGAAGATGTACACTCGCAGGTGGAGCTGATGCTGACGCGCCGACTGGGCGACATGGGCAAGAAGATACATTCGGGTCGCTCGCGTAACGACCAGGTGCTGGTTGACTTGCGGCTGTTCTCCCGCAGCAAGATTGAAGAGGTGGTGGCAGCCATGACACGGCTGTTCAAGACGTTACAGGCGCAGTCGGAACGATACCGCGATGTGCTTATGCCCGGTTACACGCACTTGCAGGTGGCCATGCCGTCATCCTTTGGGCTGTGGTTCGGGGCATACGCCGAGTCGCTTGCCGACGACCTCACTGTGATGCGTGCCGCCTACGACATAACCAACCGCAACCCTCTGGGGTCGGCCGCCGGTTACGGCTCGTCGTTCCCCATAGACCGGGAAATGACCACGCGGCTGCTGGGATTTGCGTCGCCCGACTACAATGTGGTGTATGCGCAGATGGGCCGCGGCAAGACTGAGCGCATTGTGGCTCAGGCCTTGGCCGGTGTGGCCGCTACGGTTTCAAAACTTGCTTTCGATGCTTGTATGTTCAATTCGCAGAACTTCGGTTTCTTGCGCCTTGCCGACGAGTTTACCACCGGGTCGTCGATAATGCCGCACAAGAAAAACCCCGACGTGTTTGAACTGACTCGCGCCAAATGCAACCGCCTGCAAGCCTTGCCCGGGGAAATTACACTCATAACCAACAATTTGCCTTCGGGTTATTTCCGCGACCTGCAACTTATAAAGGAGAGTTTCCTGCCTGCGTTTGACGAACTTGTGAAAATTCTCAATATGGTTAACGCCATGGTCGGGCAAGTACAAGTGAACGAGCATATCCTCGATGACAGCCGTTACGACCTCATGTTCTCGGTGGAGGAGGTGAACAGCCTCACGCGCGGCGGAATGCCGTTCCGCGATGCTTACAAAAAGGTGGGCATGGAAATAGAGGCTGGCCGTTTTATCCCCGTCAAGCAGGTGGAACATACCCACATAGGGTCGATAGGAAACCTGTGTAACCGAGAAATCGAAACATTATACCGCCGCGAGCTTGAGTGTTTTGACTTTGACACTTATCACCACGCATTCAATAAATTACTTGGGAGGGAATAATCATGAACTGCAAACCGTCTTATATCCCCAATCCCGACCGTTATGCCGAAGGGGTGATGAAATACCGCCAATGCGGCGCATCGGGAATACGCCTGCCTGAAGTCTCGCTTGGCTTTTGGTGGCACTATGGCGAGAATTGTGCCTACGAGGCAGCCCGCGAGAAGGTGCTTTATGCCTTCGACCACGGCATCACTTGTTTCGACCTTGCGAACAACTATGGGCCGCCATACGGCTCGGCCGAAGAAACCTTCGGGAAGATATGCGGCGAGAATTTGCGTGCCCACCGCCACGAGATGATTGTCACTACCAAGGCCGGGTATGATATGTGGCCTGGGCCATACGGCGAGGGGTCGTCGCGCAAAATGCTTATGACGAGCATCGACGAGTCGCTGCGCCGCATGGGGCTTGATTACGTTGACATATTCTATTCACACCGCTACGACGGCTTTACGCCGGTCGAGGAGACCATGCAGGCACTCGTTGACATTGTGCGTAGCGGCAAGGCTCTGTATGTGGGGCTGTCGAATTATCCTGCCGACAAACTCGCCGAGGCTGCCGCCTATCTGTCGGCTCGTGACGTGCATCCGCTCATTTACCAAGGGAAATACAATATGCTTGTGCGCGATGCCGAAAAGGAGCATTTGGCCATGCTTTCAAGGCTTGGCATCGGCATGACGGCATTCTCGCCGCTTGCCGAGGGGCTGCTCACCGACAAGTACCTTGGCGGCCAGTTGCCCGATGGGTCGCGTGCCGCGCTCGGTCACCACTTGAAGGCCGGTTCCATCACGCCACAGCTGCTTGCGCGTATAAGCGCACTGAACGACGTTGCCCTGCGCCGCGGTCAGTCGCTTGCCCAGATGGCGGTGGCATGGCTGCTGTCGCGGCAGGCCATGACCTCGGTGATAGTGGGGCCGCGCACCGTGGAGCAGCTTGCCGACAACCTGCAAGCCTTGCGTGGTACCGATTTTTCAGAAGAAGAATTAGCCGAAATCGACCATATCCTTTCTGCGCAATGACTGCCACTATGACGCGAATAGTTTTTATTGCACTGCTTGCGATTGTGGCAGTGGGGTGCAAGCAGGCCAACGACGACCGTGTGCCGGCTTTCCCGGTGCGCATGGAGTTCAACCAGCAGGTGTGGGGAATATATGGCGTGCACACCTACGGCGAACACCGCATATTCGACCGCAGCCGCGGCCTTCCGTCGGGGTATTACAATTACGACCCCGACGCACTCACCGGGTTGGGTGGGGTGCTGCTGGTTTCGGGATATAATTTCGAGACAGGCGATTACAATATGCCTCTTGCCTACGACCTTGCCTGCCCGGTAGAGGCCGACCGCAACAAGGGATTGCTGTCGTTCGACGAAGAGACGCTTGAAGCCTATTGCCCAAATTGCGAGTCGCGTTTCGACGTATGCGAAGGTGCAGGCACACCCACGGCAGGTCCAGCCGCGCAAAGCGGCTACAGCCTGCGTCGCTACCGTGTCATAGAGATGTCGTCGGGCGGCTATATGGTCACCAATTGATGCCATATTTTTAATAAAAAATGATTTACGGGCAGCCTGTGCCACTATTTGGCGCAAGCTGCCCGTAATTTTGTGCCATAATACAAAAAACAGTAGTATCATGGCTAAAAAATTTTATCCAAATGCGTTACTTCCTCAGCATGGCAGGGGATACTTCGGCATAGGCATCTATGCCTCGAAAGTGAGTGCTAACATTGGCACCCTATGGCGGTCGGCCGACTTGATGGGTGCCGATTTCATGTTTATTATATGCCGACGTTACCAGACGATGAGAACCGACAAGCTGAAAAACTGGAAACACATTCCTCTTTTCGAGTATGAGAAATTCGAGCAATTCCGGGCATCATTGCCCAAGGACTCTCGGCTTGTGGGCATAGAACTCGACGAGCGCAGCACTCCAATCATGAACTATTGCCACCCCGAGCGAGCCGTTTACTTGCTTGGAGCCGAAGACGTCGGTCTGCCACCCGAAGTGCTTGATTGCTGCAACGACGTGGTGCAATTGCCGGGCCGTTTCTCGCTAAATGTGTCGGTTGCCGGTTCCATAGTCCTTTATGACCGGGTGCTGAAGTTGGCACAGCGGCACTTGGCTGCTACTTCACCAAGCGGGCGGTGAGGCGCGTCTTGCTCATAAGCCACGTGATGGCCGTGCTTATTGCAAATGTGGTGACGGCAATGGCCAAGATGCGCAGCCAGTAGGGCAACGATGGTATGTCGTAGAGGTCGTAGCTTGCAAAGATGAAGGCGAAGTGGCACAAGTAGATGCCGAAAGTGAGCGATGCCAGCCGCGACAGCCAGCGGCGCGGGCGCAGCCCTATCTTTTGCACTATCACAAAAACCGGCAGCGTCATCATGAATACGTTGATGCCAGTGAAGTACCACACTATCTCAAGGTAGGCGTAATTGCC
The DNA here is from genome assembly GCA_944320595.1 of uncultured Muribaculaceae bacterium. Taxonomy (GTDB): domain Bacteria; phylum Bacteroidota; class Bacteroidia; order Bacteroidales; family Muribaculaceae; genus Avimuribaculum. The sequence continues at coordinate 33,261 of CALUIB010000016.1, forward strand.
GGGGAAATGTTCCTGCGTGAGGATATATCCGCCAGTGGTGATGGCATATCCTGCAATGAACATAGGCACCATTATTGACAGCGTCTTCCCCCAGCTCCATTGTGGCGGATAGGTCTTGAGGTAGTAAGCCAATATCAAGTAGCCCACAAACCCCGAGAAGTAGTAGAAAGTGCCGTAGATGTTCCAGTCGCACATTCCCAGTAGTTCCATGTTGCCGAAGTTGCCTTGGTAACCAAGCACGGGCGCGAGCATCTTCAAGTAGGGGAGGAACAGCGTCGCGCCCCACAGCATCAGTACCGTTTTCAGTTCGCGTCGCGAGGCTTGCACAAGCCAGCAGTTCAGTATTGGCATCAGCAAGTAAAGCCCTATGAGCATATACAGGTACCACAGCGGAGTGGCATCGAAGTTGAAATTGAATATGAAAGTATAGATGCGTTGCACAAGCAGCAGCGGAGTGTAAGCCTCTGCCGAAAGTTGAGGGTTACGTGTGTCGGGATTTACGTAATTAAAGTACAGGAACATAAGCACCGGCAGCACCACCGACCAAAATATGAGCGGCGGAATGATGCGCCCAACGCGCTTGCGGTAGAAGCCAGTGAGGCTGTATTGCGAGCCAACCGGCAGCAGCAACACGCTCGTCATCATCACAAATAGGGGTACGCAAGCTCGCACAAGGCTGCCGCAGGATACGCCCGTCAGGAACGATGCACGGTCGGCATCAAACTGTGCCACGAAGGCATCACAACTGTGGGAAAACACCACAAGGAAACAAGCAAGCACTCTTAACAAGTCAACCCAGCCTATTTTTTCGTTTCTTACAGCATTCATTATCAAAATTGTTTATGTGAGGTTTAGAAAGGGGCAAAAGTAGGCAAAAAAATCGCCCTCGGCCAATACGAAAGCGTCAAAAATTGCATTGATTGTGGCAAAATGCGCAAAATCCTGTACCAGTGCGTATGCGTATAAACTACCACGAGGGTGCATTTTGATGCACCCTCGTGGTAAATATGTTCAGTTCACACAACGCAGTGTTCACACTGTGGCGGTGAGCAGCGTGGCATTCCCCGTTATGCGCAGCGACGAAGTGGCCGCAGGCACAAGTATTGTTTCGCCACGGTGCATCTCGGTTACGTTTGAGAAGTTATCCACAATCTCCACTGCACCCTCAAGGCACATGATGATGCGGAACGACTCGCACTGGCTCGAATCGATGTCGCAGGCGCAAGTGACATTGATTTTGCGCACGTCGAAGTAATTGCATTTCACAAGTTCCACTTCGCCTTCGTCGATGTGCTTGTAACTCGACTTGTAATTGTCATACACCTGGTAGTCGATTGCATCGGCGGCAAGTTCGGTGTGCAATTCTCGCGGCTTGCCGTTGGCATCGAGGCGGCCAAAGTCATATACGCGGTAGGTTATGTCCGATGTCTGCTGTATCTCGGCAAGCAAGTTCCCTGCGCCTATGGCATGGATGCGGCCTGCAGGCAGGAAGAACAAATCGCCAGGATGAGAATCATGGCGAGCCACGGCATCCATTATGGTGTTGTCGGCAACCATGCGCTTGTAATCTTCACGTGTGATATTCTTCGCGAGCCCGGCATAGATAGGTGCGCCCTCGTCGGCATCGATGATATACCACATTTCGGTCTTGCCGAAACTGTTGTGCCGCTTGCGAGCAAGCTCGTCGTCGGGGTGCACTTGCAGCGACAAGTCGCGCTTTGCATCGATTATCTTCACAAGCAACGGGAAAGTGTCGCCAAATTTCTCATACACGGCATCGCCCACAAGGTTGCCGCGGTACTTGCGTATGAGTTCGGGCAGCGTCATGCCGCGGTCGTCGCCCTCGGCAACCACCGACTCATGCCCCGGCACGCCCGACACTTCCCAGCTCTCGCCTATTTGGTGCTGGTCGGTAGTGATGCCCTTGTAAGGGGCTATGCGTTCTCCCCCCCAAAGCACCGACTTCAAGTAGGGAACAAATTTAAATGGTTTGATATTCTGCGTTCTGTCCATTCTGCGTGTATATATATTATTCTCCTAATACCGAATAAGTTTCAAGGCACATACGGCTGTTGTGGTAAGGGCACTTCCAGAAACCGGCCTTGTCGTCGGTGCGGTTGATGCTGCCGTCGGCCTTGCGGCTCCAGTACCATTCGCCACCTTCACGGTCAACAAGGTTGTTCTTAATGTACTCCCACGTTTCCACTGCCATGCCAAGTGCCTTGCCGTAACCGTGGAATTTATACAGGTAGGCAAGTCCTACGACCTGCTCGGCCTGAACCCACCAGTGCTTGTCGTTGTCATACGAGCCGTCGCCGTGGCGTTCATACACCATCGAGCCGTCGCTGCAACGCCCTTGCAGGGCAGCCTCGGCTATGTTCCATGTGTGCGACAGGGCTTTTGCTATCAAGTCGTTGTCGCCAAGTGCCTGCGCGGCTTCAAGCAGCAACCACGATGCCTCGATGTCGTGCCCGAACGACTGCTCATGGTCGTGTCGCACCCAGTTCTCGTCGAAGAACAGCCCCAGGTGGTGGTTGCTGCCGTCTTCCATCACGTCGAGGAAGATGTGCATCAGTTCCACAATGGCACTGCGCAGGTCGGCATCGGGCCACACGCGGTAAAGGTTGGTGTATGGCTCTATGATGTGCAAGTGCGTGTTCATGGTCTTTTTCTCGTTCTCGTCCTTGTCGCTAAGGCGCATGTCGGCAATCTCGCCCCATTCACGGGTGCAGGCCTCGATGTAGCCGCCGCGCTCGCGGTCGCGGCTGTGCCCCTCAATGTCGTGGAACAGCCGACGGGCATATTCCAGAGCTTCCTTGTCGCCATTGGCACGGACCAGCTCGCTCAAGCCGTAAATAACGAACCCAATCGCATAAAACTGTTTCTTGGTGTCGAGCGGAGTGCCGTCGGCATTGAGCGACCAATATATGCCGCCAAATTCCTTGTCATAGAAATTGTCGATGATGTAACGCTTGGCACGGTTGGCCATCTCCAGGTATTCAGGCTTGCCGGTCACACGGTAGGCCGCGGCAAACGACCACAGTATGCGCCCGTTGAGTATGGCACCCTTGGGGGCATCGGCATCAAGCTGGTCGTTGCCGTCGCGGCGGCCATAGAAACCACCGCGCGAGTCCACCATCTTGCCAGTCCAGTAAGGCAATATGTTGTTTTCCAAGTTGTCGATAAGCTCGGCGCGGAACTTCTGTATGTCGATATTCATTGTTTCCATTCCCGATTCTATTTTGCAAAGTTATATGATTTATTCCACGCTCTTGGAGCGTATTTGTTTCAATTGTTGCTCTATTTGCGTCATTCGCTTGGTGTTTAGCGGATAGAACGACGAAACCAGTATGGCAATACCCGCCACTATGGCCGGTATCCAGCTCATGAGCCACCACAGGCACGATATGGCCTGAGCGGGTTGCACCTGCCCCGGTGCGAGGTCGGTCACATAACCGAACATTCCCAAAATCCACATCACTGCGGCACCGCCGAATGCACTGCCAAACTTCTGCGCCATCGACGATGACGAGAATATGAGCCCCGTCGAGGCCGTGTTGTATTTAAGCTCGGCATAGTCCGACACGTCGGCATACATACTCCATATAAGCGGCGAAATGATGCCCGTGCATATAGAAATCACAATCTGCAACAGCAGCATCAGCCAAAATCCCGTCTGGCTCACCGGCACGAAGAAGAATGCTATGCTCAACACCACAAGGGCGAAGTTGGTCCATATAAACGTGCCTTTCTTGCCAAGTGCCTTGGTGATGGGGACGGTGAGCGATACGCCCACCATGTTGGCCACCTCGCCAACGCTCAAGAACAATCCCGAGTAGAACAGTATCTGCAAGCCAAACAGCACAAGGCTCACCTCGGCACCGCCGGGAGCAACCACGTCGGCGAAGAAATAAGCCACAGCCGACCCGCGCACGGTGTTAAACAGGTTGGTGCACAACGCAGCCCCTATCATGAGCCACCACGGGGAGTTGGCAAGCAGTGCCTTTAGGTCGTTGCCCACCGATACGGTCGAAACACTCTTTATGCGCTCGGTGGTAAGTGCAAAGCAGCACAAGAACAGCACAAAGCATACTGCGGCTATGCATATCATGGCCCACTGGCTGCCTGCTGCAGCATCGGGAGCTTCGGCTGAGCCGAATACCGTGCCTGCAAAGTAATTCGACAGCGGCTCCCACGAGGCGAGTGCTATGAAGCTACCGCCGTATGCGAAAAACATTCGGTAGGACGACAGCACCGTCTTTTGGCTTGAATCGTCGGTGATGACGCCAAGCATCGCGCCGTATGGCACATTGATGCCCGTGTAAACCGTCATCATCAATATGTAGGTGAAATAGGCCCAAAACAACTTTGCGCCATATTCCCAGCCGGGCGTGGTGAAGACAAGCACACCGCAGATGGCAAACGGGGCGGCCACCCACAGCAAGTAGGGGCGGTACTTGCCCCAGCGCGTCTTGGTGCGGTCGGCAATGGTGCCCATCACGGGGTCGGACACCGCATCCCAAATGCGAGTAACGAGAAAGAGCATCGCGGCATCGTTGAACTTCAGTCCGAAAATATTGGAATAAAAGAACGGCAGGTAATACGACAGTATCTTCCAAAACATCGAAGATGCCATATCACCGAAACCGTATCCTATTTTTTCTTTTAATGGTATCATTTATTCGTCGTTCAGCAGGTTTATGTAATTGAAATGTAGAGACGCGGCGCACCGCGTCTCTACGCATATTGGTGGGGTTAGCGGCCCATTATCTTCAGGTTCTTGTCGATAAGGCGGTTGAGCGTCTTAACCGATTCGCTGGTCGAGAGTCCGTCGGCCGGGGTATTCATGCAGTAGTCCACAAGGCGGTCGATGGTTGACGTGGCCACGTGCATACGTGTGTCGCTCGATGCGTAATAGATGTACACTGTGCCATCCTCGTCGGCAATCCAGCCGTTGGTGAAAAGCACGTTCATCACGTCGCCTATGTATTCCTCGCCCACTGGTGCCATGAAATAGCCGCCTGGGGTGGCTATCTCGCGCCAAGGCTCGTCGAGGGCAGTCATGTACATATAAAGCACGTAACGCAGCCCCGATGCGCAGCCTCGCACGCCGTGTGCCAGGTGCAGCCAGCCCTTGGGGGTCTTGATGGGGTGCGGGCCTTCGCCGTTCTTCACCTCCTTGATGGTGTGATAGTAGCGGCAGTCGATTATCTTTTCTTCCTTCACCTCGGCATTGGTAATGTCGTCGATGAGCGCCCACCCTATGCCGCCGCCGCTGCCGGCATCGATAAAGCCGTCTTGCGGACGGGTGTAGAGGGCATACTTGCCATCGACAAACTCGGGGTGCAGCACCACGTTGCGCTGCTGGCTGCGGCTCTTCAGGTCGGGAAGGCGTTCCCAGTTCACAAGGTCCTTGGTGCGGGCTATGCCGCAAGTGGCAGTGGCCGCGCTAAGGTCGTTGGGGAAAGCCGGGTCGTGGCGTTCCACGCAGAAAAGACCGTAAACCCACCCGTCCTCGTGAGCCGTCAGTCGCATGTCATACACGTTGATTGCAGGATCGTCGGTATCGGGCATGGTGATAGGATGGTCGTGGAAACGGAAGTTGTCGATGCCGTTGGGGCTTTCGGCGACGGCAAAGAACGACTTGCGGTCGGCACCTTCCACGCGGACAACGAGCACATACTTGCCGTTCCACTTGATTGCGCCCGAATTAAGCGTGGCGTTCACGCCTATGCGCTCCATGAAGTAAGGGTTGCTCACAGGGTCGTAGTCATAACGCCAGAATGGAGGAGCCATGCGTGCCGTAACCACAGGGTTCTTGTAGCGGCAGTATATGCCGTTGTCTTCTATCTTTTCGTTAGGGCGGCTTACCAATTCCTCATATTCGCGCTCTACCTTGTTTTTTCTTTCTTCAAAGATTGACATAACAGTTTTTATTTTGAAAGTGTTGTTCTTTATTGTGTTGATTTATTTTATTTTTTCCAAGTCGCGGGCAAAAAGCGTGCGGTCGTCGTTGTAGAACTCGATGAACGACGGCACCGACTCTTGCCCCGGATATGGCGCATAGAAGTGCTTGGGATTGTCGTGGGCGTTGCGCCACACCGACACGTAACATATAGGGTACTCCTTGATGTTGTCGAGCAGCACACTGGTCCACCAGTCGGCCATGGGCAGGCCCTCGCTGCCAGTCTCGGTGAAAGCTGCGAGCTTGCCGCGCTCGCGGGCTGCGGTGCAGGCCGAGCCTATCACGTTGCGTACACGTTCAAGGTATGTGTCCTTGCCAGCCGCGCCGTCGAAGTGGTAAACGTCGCCACCCATTATGTCAATTATGCTGTCGCCCGGATAGCGTTCAAGGTAGCTTGCCACGTCGGTCACGTTGTCCTTGTCGGGCGAATAAGCCCACAGCACGTTGTCGATTCCTTTCTCTTTGAAAATGTCGTAGGTGAGCTGCCACAGAGCCTTGTAGTCGTCGGCCGAACAGTGGTCTTGCCCCCACCAGAACCAGCTACCTGTGTGTTCGTGCCACGGGCGGAACACCACGCCTATGCGGTTCCCCTCGTCATCGCGCAGCGAGCCAATGAAGTCGGCAGCGCGGCTTATCCACACTTTTATGGTATCGTTGAGCGGATTGCCTGCGGTGACGCACTGGCGCACCACCGAGTCGCCCTCGCAGTTCCAAGAGTCGCCGCGCGACTGTGGGTTGCGCACGTGCCAACTGAATGTGTTTATGCCTCCGCGGCGGTCTTGCTTTGCCACTTCGCGGCGAATTACATTGAATGGCACGCCGTCAAGCTCCTTGTCGCAATTCCACTCTATCAGGCCAAGGTCCCAGTTCATCACGCCAGGATAGTCGCCGCACACCGAGCGCACGTCGCAACTGTCTTCCAGCCCCACCCATGTGTGGCCATAGGCCGTGGCATCGTGCATGCCGAAGGCAAAGCCGTGGCGGCCGATGCTGTCTAACCGCACACGCAGTTCCTCGGCCGGCGTTGGCTGCGCCGTGGCAGCCGTTTCGGCTGTGCCGCCGCCACCGCAGCTCATCATTGCAGCCATGACGGGGAACATATATAACATATACTTTTTCATCGCTTTCATATCACTTTACGTTAATCTTGATTTTCAACAAGTCTTCATCTTGGCTCGATGAACCCACCATCACCACAAAGCTACCCGGTTCCACCACCGTGTGGTAGTCGGCATCGAGCATGGCCAGCTTGTCGGGAGTGAGCGTGAAGTGCACTCGCTTGCTTTCGCCAGCTTTCAATGCCACACGCTTGAAGTCTTTTAACTCCTTCACGGGGCGCGTCAGCGAGCTATACTCGTCGCGAATGTACAACTGCGCTATCTCCACGCCGTCGAGGTCGCCTGTGTTGGCAATGTCAACGGCCACGTCCACCTGCCCCTTGCCGTCGGCGTGTATCTCGCCGGTTGCCGACAGGTTGCTATATGCAAAAGTGGCATATGACAGCCCGTAGCCAAACGGGTAGAGCGGGCTGCTGGGCTTGCACACATAGGGGTGGAAATATTGCGACGGCTTGTGGTTATAGTAGCTGTGCAACTGTCCCACCGACCGAGGTATGGTCATCGACAACTTGCCGCTTGGGTTGACCTTGCCGAAAAGTATCTCGGCCACAGCCTGTCCGCCATACATTCCCGGCTCCCATGCCTCGATGATTGCAGGCAGGTTGTCGGCGGCCCATTCCACTCCGAGCGGGCGGCCATTGACCAGCACAAGCACCGTGGGCTTGCCCGACTGTGCCACCTGGCGTATAAGCTCCTCTTGCAATCCCACGAGGCCGATGTCGCTGCGGTCGGTGTCCTCGCCGCAGGTGCGGTCGTTCCACCTGTAGCGCATCATGTATTCACCGGCCACCACAATGTTAAGGTCGGCCGTGCAGGCCACTTCGGCGGCACGTTTCACACGCTTGGGGTCCATGTTGCGCGGGTCCCACCCTTGGCTCACATATACCACCTCGGCATCGCTGTCGGCCACGCAGTGGCTTATCCCTTCGAGTATCGTCACCACGTTCTCGGGTCGCTGGCTTGCCGACCAGTCGCCCATTATGTTCTCGTCTTGCGCATTGATGCCGGTGACGAGAATTTTGCGGTAACGCTTTGCATCGAGCGGCAACAGTCCGCCTTCGTTCTTCAGCAGCACTATGCTCTGCCGTGCGGCTTCGAGCGACGTGCGGCGATGCTCGGGGCACAGGCGCACCTGCATGGTCTTCTCGGGGTCGGCAAAGGGATGCTCGAACAGCCCGAGGCGGAACTTATAAGTGAGTATGCGGCGCACACTATCGTCGATGCGCTGCTCGTCGATATACCCCTCTTTTACAAGACGACACACAGCATCAACCCAGCCGGGACCATGCATATGCATATCCATTCCGGCCATGATGCTTTGGCAGTATGCATCTTCAACAGTTTCGGCAGTGCCGTGCAAGTCGTGCACGTGCTCTATGTCCATCCAGTCGCTCACCACAAATCCATTGAACCCCCATTCATGGCGCAACACATCGGTCATTAGCCAGCGGTTGCTGTGGCACGGTGTGCCGTTAAGCTCGTTGTGTGACGGCATCACCGTGGCGGCACCGGCATCCACCCCAGCCTTGAACGGAGGGAAGAAAGTGGTGCGCAACGTGCGCTCGCTTATGTCGGCAGGGCTGCCATTGGTGCCGTTGTCGGGCTGGCTGCCACCTATCAAGTGCTTCACGCAGGCCAGCACGTCGTTCTCCCCGTCGAGGTTGCCCTGCAGGCCCAGCACCGTTTCCACGCCCATACGCTCCACAAGGTAAGGATCCTCTCCGTAAGTCTCGCCGCAACGTCCCCAGCGAGCGTCGCGCGCTACCTCCATATTAGGGTTGAAGGTCCAGTGCATATTCATGGCTCGCATCTCGGCAGCCGTCTGCCGTGCTATGTGTCGCGCCAGTTCGGTATTGAAAGTGCAGGCAAGCCCTATGTTGGTGGGATAAACCGTGTTATCGGGGCAGTTGGCGTTGCCGTGAATGGCATCGATGCCAAAGAGCAACGGAATGGCCAGACGGCTCTCCATGGCCAGGCGTTGCAGGCGGTTGGCCTCGTCGAGCGTAATGACGTGAAGGAACGACCCTACGATACCCTGCCGCGTCCACTCCTCAAGTTCCTCGGGCTTGTGGCCGGGATAGATAGCCTGCGCCGTGTTGCGGAACAAGTCGTCGGCAGAGAGCGACGCAAGGTTATTTCGAAAGTGTTCAACGCCCACCAATTGGTTGGTTTGCCCCACCTTCTCCTCAAGCGTCATGCGCCCGAGCAAGTCTTCCACCCTGTCGGCAATGGGTGCAGCCGGATTTTTGTAAGTTTCCATTCCTTTATGTGTGTGTTCTGCCTCCTTGCTGTAGAGACGCGATTAATCGCGTCTCTACAATGCACAATGATGGCAAAATTTCAACTTTGTTTATTTCAAATCGCCGGGCATTTCGTTGCGAGTGATTACATATTCGCTGTTCATCAACTCACTCCAATATTCGGCTGTATTGAGGCTGTAGTTGGCATCCTCAGTGTTGAGCAAGATGTTTCCATCTTCATCGGTGTTGTACCAAACCATGAACCACGACCATGCCTCGCCGCTGTTGAAGCAAGTCTCGGGATTGGGAACATTGCCGCATTCGCTCAGCGTCACCATCTTCTTACCGTCGGCAACAGCAGTGGCAAAGTCAAATTGCAACTTCTTCGAGTCGATGTTGTCGGCATAGATGTCAACACCTATAATATCTACATACTCGTCGCCGGGGTATGCGGCTATGGCATCGTCGAGATAGTTGGCAGTGTTTTCGGTAGGCACTTGCGCAGTCCATACCCATATAAGGTTGTTAAGCCCATACACGTTTACGAGCTGGTCGTAGAGCAGTTTCCACAATTCTTTTGTGGCCTCAGGGCCCTTCTTTCCCCACCAGAACCAAGCACCGTCGGCCATGCTGCCATAGAGGTCGTAGTTGCCTGCTGCCTCGTGGAGCGGACGCCAGATGACTGCGATGCCTGCATCTTGCAGCAGTTTCAAGTAACCGGCCACCTTTTCGATGTCGGCCATGATGAAGTCGTGCTGCCAAGTACCCTCGGTGAGTGCGGCCTCGATGTCGAAGCTGGAATTTGCACTGTAAGTGTCAATGGCATCGCCCTCGTTGCTCGGCGTGTTCCAGTGCCACATGTATGTCACAAGGCCGTTGTTGTCCCATTGCGTCTTGGCCGGGGTGATGTCGCTATAGTCAATCCAGTTTGCAGGAGAGTAAGCAAGGTGAATGAAGTCGTAGCCCGTCAATGCAGGATATTTGCCAGTGGTCGTGTTCACGAGGTCGGCAAAGTCGTTGTTGTTGGCCACGTTGGCCATAACGCCCGAGAGGGTATGCACGGTGTACTGCTCAAGCAGGAAGTTATACACGTTCTTGGCCTGCTGCGTGGCATTGCCGTTGACAAGCGAGGTAGTTACCAGGCTCTTGTCGAGCCCCACGACGGTCTCGAAGTTCACAGTTAACGCACCCGAGGTCATCGACGAGTTGTCGGTATTGTAGAATGCCCCGGCAGGAACCGAGATTGTGTAGTCGGTACCAGCGTCGAGCGTCAAGGGTATCACCACGTTTTTCACGTCGGCAGTATCGATGACAGGAGTAACGGCAGTACCGTTGACGGTTACACTGGCCGACTCATTGATGGCCATGTGGTAGTTATAAGAGAGGGTGAGCTGCGTGGTCAACCCGGCCAGTACCGAAGAACCCTCGGCTATCGACTGCGAGCGCAGCGTGACGGGTGTCTGCGTCATCATGGTCTCGTCGTCGTCGCAAGAAACGAGTGCAACAGCCATGAGCAACACCGCCGGTATAGTTTTCAAGAATTTCATAATCTATGTCAAGTAATATATTGGAAAGTTACTAATTATTCTTTGTTTTCAAAAGAGGCTCGATGCCCGCCCGCCCCACACAGTGGGGAACGGGCACCGGCTCTCTTTCGCAAGTTGGTTGATTGTTTATGTATAGAACCTATTGAATGCTCTATCGGTATTTAATTGGAAAGAGCCACACGAGTTAAGGTGATGTTAGTACCTGTCAATATCAGTCCACCGTCATTCGCAAGTTCGTTTACATCGTTCTCGGTCAAAGTGTAAGAGTAAGACGTAGCTCCAGCTTCCAAATCCAATGTATCGCCACCGCCAATCGAAGCACTCCAATCGGCAAGCGCAGCCCAACCGTTGCCCTTGGCTATGCGGATTTGCCAATACGTCTGGGCAGAATCCTCGGTGAAATATACTATAAGCTTTTGTCCGGCCTTAACCGTACTGAAATCATACTTGCCCCACGAGAGATCTTCAAGTGCGTTCCAGCTCAAAGTAAACGAACCTTCCCAAATGGTGGTTTCGGTGGCCACGATGTTGATACCGTATTCCATTTCGCCGTTGTCCGAAATCAACTTCAAGGTGCAAGTTCCGCTTAAATCGGCAGGTATCTTTATCGACAACGTATTGGCAGTTTCGTCAAACCAGAATTGCGATTGTGCGTCGTTAATGGTAACATTGGTAAGATGACTACCGTTAATAATGTCGAGCACAACCGATGTTCCTTGCACAAAGCTTTCGGGAACACTCGGCAAGTATGCGCAATTGGGTGAGGTGATTGTTACTTCGGGAGCCTCAACACTCTCACCGTTGCCCATCACGAGTGTAACCACGCCGGTTTCAGCGCCTGCAGTAGGCACTGCAAGTGTGATTTGAGTTGCCGACTGTGCCACAAATGTGGAGTCACCAACCGATGCACCACCGGTAAATGTCACACTTGCCACAAGGTCGAGATTCTGACCGTTGATTATAAGGTTTTCGCCACCGCCCACGCTCGATGCCGCATAAGTGACATTTTCAGGCTTTGCTGTGGTAATGGCTACCACCACGCTCTTGCCGGCAGCAGTGTTGAGCATAAGGTCGCCCGACTGTGCTGCGGCAGGCATTGCCACCGTCAGTTCTGTTGCCGACTGCGAGGCCAATTCGGTTGCCTCGGTCATGCCGGGGAAAGTAACATTAGTCACCACGTCGAGGTTGGTACCTGTAATGGTAATCACGTCGCCCTCACGCAAGCCGGTAGCCGGGTTTGCTGAAAGTTCGGTAGGCACAGCCATCGTCAAGTTTGCGGCAAGCACTTCCACGCCTGATGCAGGGAGAATGCGTACCTGCCCGTCGATGGCATCCTGGCGCACGGTGATGGCAAGCGCACCATCGGCGTAGGTGAACTGGGCGATGCTGTCATTAGGCATCAATACTGTGGTAACAAGGTCAAGGTCGGTACCGGTGACAGTAATCACATCACCGGGCTTTGCATTCTGCACGTCGAGCACCTGTGCCACTGCGGGCAGGGTCACGGTAAGCTCGCCAAGCTCCTCAACGTCGGCATAAATCTCGTTGGGGATATCCTCAACAGTGCCATCCTTTTGGATACCAAGGTCGGTAACGCCAATGCGACCGGTTTGAGCCTCGGCAGGAACAATAACCTTTATTTCATTGCGCGAGTGGCTTACAAATTCGTCAACAACCACACCGTCGGCAAAAATCACACCATGCATCAGGTTAAGATATTCACCGGTAATGGTAAGTTCGTCGCCGGCCTTCACGCTCTTGGGCGAGAAGTCATCGATTGAAACCGGTTCAAGGAAAGTAATCTCGGTGGTAGTCTCAATCTTCCCTTGCGAAGTGTTCAAGACCAACTTTCCCTCAACGGCCTCTTGCGGCACGGTAACGCGAATTTCCTCGCTGCTCACGCGGGTGATTTCAGTAACCTCTATCTCCTGCGGGAACATCACAGCCGACACCTGGTCCATGCCCGTACCGATGAAACGCAGTTCACCTCCGCGTGCCACAGGACATGGTCCCCACACGTTCAGCTTGACTCCACCTTCCTGGAACTGGTTGGTGTCGAGGTCGTCGTCGCAAGCGGTAAACATCATGCCGCTCACCGCCAGCAGGCATATCATTAAAAATGACGATATATTGAATTTTTTCATCTTAGTATCAAATTAAAAACGGGTTATATTATCTGTTAGGAACGGCACGTATATTGTCGATCTTTATGATAGGCGTACACGGTGTGCCGGTCATACCTCCCGACCAAACAAACAGTTGAAGGCTTGCAAAAGAGTCCTCGGTAAGTTGCTGCGTGGCAGTCACGCCATTGTCGTCATATACAAATGCCGTGGCTATAGGCAATGAAACAGTAATCCACTCACCGCCGGTGTCAAACGAGCCTTCGGACTGCCACGGGGTGTAAAGCGCACGTGGATAACCGGGGTTAATTTCATTGCCATTGTCATCAACCGAACGGAAGTAAGTGTTGTTAGGCACGGCGTTGCCGCTCTCATTAAGCCCGTTGCCTTGGTTATTTCCACCACCGGTCACGAGGTCGGTTCCGGCAAATATCACTTGCAGCGAACCTGCACTCCACGGGTTGCTCTCGGGAACATAAATCTCAAATTTCACAACCATGTTCTCGAAGTCGGAGAAATCCACTATGTCATTGAGGCGAGCAGTAGTACCTTCAAACTTTTGCGGAACGCTCCAGTCGCCGCACCAGTACTCAAACGAGTAAGGATCTTCATGCCAACCGCCATATTCTTCCATCTGAGTAGTTCCATCGCCAAGCAGCACGAAGTTGCCGGTAATAGAGGTCTCGTCGCTGGTGATTGTACGTGCGTGCCAACCGTTGTTGCCAAGGCCAGTTTGTCCGTCGAAATCGAAAAGCATACCACGGGTGTCGCGGTAGCGGAATTGCGACTGTGCCGTGCCATATACCGTTGTTGCCGAGAAATAATAGTCGTTCCCGGTGAGGCTTGCCGGCAAGGTGAATGATACCTGCATCTGTTGGAAATCACTGAACTCGGTAATCGTCTCGCCGGTGGGATTGCCGTCGGCATCGGTCACCTCGATTGTGAATGGTACATTGGGGTCGTCAACGAAATAGTTGCCATAAACGGTAACCTCGCTGCCCGGGGTGGCATATTCGCACGACATCGATGTCATCGACGGTCCCGGCACAATTACCTCGAAAGGATAATTCACAGTGCCACCTGTTGCAACCAGGCGCATGGTATTGGTCACTTCACCCGGTATAATGCTCGGTACCGACACAAGCAGCGTGTGCTCGGTAATATAGCTTGTGTTCAACACGGCCTGCTGGTCGTTGAACCAAATCTCGGTGATACTCTTCAGGTTGTCACCCACGATGCATATCAGGTTGTCGAGATATGCGCCGGTGATAAGCGAGTCGCCCGATTCGGGGTTCGTCACCTTGATGTACTTGACGGTAGGCACACCGTCGGCAGGCTCATACTTGCCTTGGTCGTCGTTGCACGAAACAACCGACAATCCCATAACAACTGTCATGGCAAGCAAGGCCGACTTATATATATTTTTGAATTTCATAGTTGTCACATAGAATTAAACGGTGATATTAATCATAACTGTAAAGCGAGCGCACATCTTCGTGAACGGCAGGCGCGCTGTCCGACATATTGGGATTGAAACTTACGTCATCCACCGGTTTCGGCAGGGTGAAGTCTGCCTCGGTCACATTGGGTGCCACGGCATCAGGATTGTAACGAGTCTCGTCGGGATTTACCGTCCACTCGCCCGACTCATAGTATTGTTCATATACTGTACCAAGCCCGTAGTAGGCATCGCGGCGTTGCGCACGTATCCTATCAATGGCACTTTGCGGGTTGTAATACGACAAGCGCACATAGTCATACCAACGATCACCCTCGTGGGCAAGTTCAAGCATGCGTTCGTTCCACACATCTTCCCAAGTAATGGAAGCCGGTGCCTGCGTCTCGCCCGGACGTCCGCGATGGCGCACTTGCCAGTAAGCGTCGATGGCCGACGGGTCACTTGTGGAAGTGCCTGTACCTATCATAGCTTCGGCATAAACCAAGTAAACATCCGACAGGCGCAGCAAGTGGGTGGCAAGACCGTTGGCCTGCGATTCGGGGTAATAACCGAGTGCGTCATAATGGTCATTACTATTGCCATACAAATGCTTCACGCAGTTGCTACCTGTATTGCTTTGCAGCTCGCCGGGACCGCCCACGCCGTATGAAGTGTCATACATGAATTTCAAATAATCAAATCCGCCCTTGTCGGTCCAAAAATATTCATATACGTCGCCGGGCAGCATCATAGTGGCTTTACGACGAGTATCGGGATCGACACGCGTTGCAGGATCTTGCAGCACGTTAACTCCGAAAGCATCTTGCAAGTTGACCGACGGAGCAGTCCAACCGCCCCAGCAGTCGCCAAATTCATCAAAGCCTACCATAGCAAGCGAGCTTTGCAGGAAGTTTTGCGCCGTCCACACTTGGCGCGAACCATACCAACGGAGACCTATCAGCGACTCCTCGCTATTGTTGTTCTGCAAGCGGAACACGTCGGAATAGTTGGTAAGCAAGTGGCGGCCCGAATTATCGATTACGTCCTTGGCATATTGCGCAGCCTTGGCCAAGTCATCGGCATTAAGCGTACCGGTGACACCTGCACGGGTAAGATAAACCTTGGCAAGCAACCCTTCGGCGCAATACTTGTCAATACGGCCGGGATCGTTAGTCTCGGGAAGCAATTCCATCGCTTTCTCAAGTGTCATGATGATGTATTCATACACATCGGCCTTCTGCACTTTGTGCTTGTTGTTGTAGTCTCCGCCTTCAAGTTCGGCCTGGTTGTCGTGCACGATTGGCACGTCGCCAAATGCGCGTACAAGGTAGAAATAAGCCATAGCCTTCAATGTGAGACACTCGCCCATACATTTGGCGCGGGTGGCCTCCGAGCAGTTAGCAGTCTTTAGGTTGTTGTAAACAGTGTTGCAATGTGCATTCACCTGCCACAGCGATTCATACATAAACACAAGGTCGTTGTCCGAACCGTTAACCGAGAAATCGAGGTAAGGACTTTGGCTTTGGTATATATTGCCTACCATGGTCTCGGTCATTATTATGCCGCCGCGGGTAAAGTCGCTCCACGGTGAATTGTAAAGGTAGAACACGCCGGCATCGCACTGTTCGTCGTTGGCATAATAGTTGTCAACATTGTATGAGTCTTCGGCCGGGCGATCGAGGAAGTCGTCGCAAGAGGTGGCTCCGAAGGCCGTCAATGCTGCAATTGCCATATATTTTATATTTGATATTTTCATTGTAAAGCGTTTTTTTATTTGTCAGAATGTGAGATTCAAACCGAATGAATAAGTGATAGGCGAAGGATAACGTCCGTTATCAAAACCATAAACGTTGTTGCCCGATGTATTGACACCGATTTCAGGGTCGTAGCCATCGTAACCGGTGATAGTGCATACATTCTGAATGTTGGCATAGAGGCGCAAGCTCTCAAGACCGGTCTTTTTGAGCAATTTCTTGTCGAATGTGTAGCCGAGCGAAATGTTCTTCAAGCGCACATACGAGCCATCTTCAATGTAGCGGTCGCTGATGCGGTCGTTGTCGTTCGGGTCGTTGACAGTGGCACGCGGCAACTTGGCATCAAGGTTGGTCACACGCACGTTGCGAATGTCGTTATACCCTATGTTGGGGTCGATGGCAACCAAGCGGGCACGGTCGTTAATAGCAGTAGTGTAGTTCGACCATGCCGACTTCATGTCGGTCAACTTTATGCTCAAGTAATTCATCACATCATTGCCTACCGAACCGGTGATGAATATCGAGAGGTCGAAGTTCTTCCAGTAGAACGTGTTGGTCCAGCCAAATGTGAAGTCGGGCCATGGGTTGCCGATTATAGTGCGGTCGGCCTCGGTTATCTTGCCATCGCCGTTCAAATCCTTGAACTTTTGGTCACCCACCCACACTGTGTTGCTGCCAAACGAAGTGCCGTCGGCCGGATAAGTCTCGGCCTTTGGCGAATTTTGCAGGTCTTCAAAATCCTGGTATATGCCGTCGGTAACATAGCCATAGAACTGATAGAGTGGCTTGCCAATCTCGGAAACGCTCACAAGATTGGTATTGCCGTAAAGGGCATAACCGTAAAGTTGGCCGGCCGAGGTTCCTTGCAGGCTCTTTAGTTCGTTCTTGTTGAACGAGATGTTAAGGTCGGAGTGCCATTCAAATTCGCCTATGATAGGACGTGTGTTAAGCGTGAACTCATAACCGTGGTTCAAGATGTTGCCAAAGTTTCCGTAAGGAGCTTGGAGTACCGACGATGCGTTGCCCGACGTTCCCATGTACATGGGCAGCTGCATCTGCATAAGCATATCTTTCGATTCCTTGCGGTACCAGTCAAACACGAAGTTGATGCGGTTGCTCAAGAAACTCAAGTCAAGACCCACGTTCCATTGCTCCTGTGCCTCCCATTGTATATCTTCGTTGGCAATATTGGATGGACGGAAACTCATGCCAAGGCCGGTGGGCATACGAGTGATTGAAACGCCCCAACGATAGGCACCAATATTGGAGTTACCCGTCTGACCCCAACCGATACGCAACTTACCGTTATTGAGCCAGCCGTTCGTCCACTTCATGAATTTCTCGTTCGAGAAACGCCAGGCTGCGGCAAACGAGTGGAAACCTGCCCAACGGCGACCAGGACCGAAGTTAGA
Source organism: uncultured Muribaculaceae bacterium (assembly GCA_944320595.1). GTDB lineage: Bacteria > Bacteroidota > Bacteroidia > Bacteroidales > Muribaculaceae > Avimuribaculum. Next base: position 50,858 of record CALUIB010000016.1, read on the forward strand.
TGAAGCATCGTAACGATAAGTGTAGGTAGCAAGATAACGGTCATCGAAATTATAGTTGCCGCGGGTGAAGAATGATGCCATCGACGAGCTGCCGAAACCAGCTCCAAGACTTGGTGTTCCTGTTCCTAACACAGGATTGTGAACTTCATCGGATGGAAGTAATTGACCGACAGCCTGTGTGTAATCATAGTTCGACTCCCACATTTCCTGACCAATCATGACTGTAAGGTCGTGTTTATCGTTGTAAGTGTCGGTATAAGTCACATAGTTTTTCAGCGACCAATAGCTGCTGCTGTTCTTTTGTTTCGAACTGTAGTTTGAGTCGCGCACCCACGAGCCGAGGTCAACCATAGGCTCATAGCGTTCAGCATCAGAAGCTCCTATGTCATAACCAAGTTCGGCATGCCAAGTGAGTTTTTCCCACGGGGTAACGTCGAAGAAGATGTTACCGCTGAGCTTGCGGCGGTTGAGCGTTATCTCGTCCATCATGGCAAGCGCAATCGGGTTGGGGTTGGTGTAACCCTCGCGGACGATTGTGGCATAGCTGCCGTCGATGTTGTAAATAGGTATGTCGGGGATAGAAGTCAACGTGTAGTAAACAAGACCTTCGTTACTATCGGCCAGCTTGAGGTCTTCGGCAGTGTTGGTATAGCTTGCGCTCATGCCAAACTTCAGCCACGACTTCAATTGCGCATCAAGGTTCACACGGAACGAATAACGCTCGAAATTAGAACCGATGATAGTACCCTCCTGATTCATGTAGTTGGCCGAGGCGTAATACTTGATTTTATCGGTACCGCCCTGCACCGACACCTGGTGCGAGTGCTGTATGGCCGTTTGGAATATGGCACTTTGCCAGTCGGTACCATCGCCAAGCAGCGACGGGTCGGCATACCAGTCGTTCTCGTCGGCTTGCCCGGTTGCGACAAGTTCGTTGTAGAACTCGGCAAAATCACGCAAGTTGAGCATATCAAGTCGCTTGTTCTGCTGGCTCACGGCAATCATGCCGTCATAAGAGAACTTGGGCTCGCCTGCCTGGCCGCGCTTGGTGGTGATGAGCACAACGCCGTTGGCACCTTGCGCACCATAGATGGCCGTAGCTGAGGCATCCTTGAGGATTTCCATCGACACGATGTCGGCAGGGTTCAAAGATGAAAGGGGCGATACGGTAGAAACCGAGCCGTTACCGAGAGCGTCGCCAAGGCCGAGCGACGAGCCGCTTGTTCCGCCGCTTTGCCAAATCACACCGTCCACAACATAAAGAGGGTCGGCATTGGCGTTGACAGTGGCAAGACCACGCACACGGATGGTGGCCGACGAACCCGGCGCACCCGAAGTGGCCGTGGCCTGCACACCGGCGGCACGTCCTTGCAGCGACTGGTCGAGGTTGGTGATTACCGAGCCCTTGAGCGCATCCTCGTTAAGCGAGACCGACGCGCCAGCAAGGTCGCTCTTCTTCATAGTACCGTAACCGACCACCACCAATTCATCCAGGGCGATGTCGGAACTTTTCAGTGTGATAGTGACATTGGTTTGCCCGTTCAATGGAACCTCCTGGGTCTCCATTCCAACGTATGAAACCACCAAAGTTGCCTGGGCCGACGACACCTGCAACGAGAAGTTGCCGTCGATGTCGGTAGCCGTACCGTTTGTCGTAGAACCTTTCTCCATGACGGTGGCACCGATAGCCGGTATCCCGTCGGGTTCAAGGACGACACCCGTGACTGCTGTCTGGGCCGCCATGCTAATCGAAAGCGCTGCAAACAGCACCATCACGACAGCCCTCAAATACGGAAATTTATTCGTCATCATGAAACAATTTTAAGGTGTTTGTTATTATTTGGGTTAGTAAAAAAAGTCTTTGATTGACCAAGGCAAAATTACATCACGCCAATGGCAGAAAATGACACAATTTTAGCCTCATGTTACACTATTATTACATTTCTGTGATTTTTCGGAAAAAATCGCGCTGGCGGTCATCCCAGTCGGGGTGGCGAGTGTCGTGCCCGCACTCGGGATATATCACGAATTGCTTTTGCGACGAGATGAGATTGTAACCGGCGAAATTGGTATGAGGGGGGCAGGTGGGATCTTGCAGTCCCACGCCCATTAGTATGGGGCAGGTGATGCGGCGCGTGAAGTTCTTCACGTCGAAGTATGAGAGCATCTTGTAAAGGTCCCGGTTACTAATCCCAGTCTCTTGCTGTTTCTTGAAAATCACTTCGGCAGGCCAGTGCACAATCTTGAAGTAGTCGGGGTAGTCGCTCAGGAAGGGTATCCACGGCGCGGCTGCGCGTATGCGCTTGTCGAGCGAGCAGGCCACGAGCGTGAATGCGCCACCCTGGCTGCCACCCTCGGCAAAGATGTAACGCTGGTCAACTTCGGGCAGCGAGCACACAAAGTCGATGGCACGAACCAAGTCCATGAACGCACCACGATAGTAAAAGCTATCACGGTCGCCAAGGCCATACACGGCCCAGTCGCCGTAGGTGTTGGTAGGCTCGTTAAGCCCTTGCCCGCGGGTGCTAAGCACAAACTCTATGCGTTCCATCCCCTCGTAAGGCTCGGCGTGCCACGGCTTGCTGCCATATCCCATGTAGTGTACCAGCACCGGCATAGTGTGTTTCTTGCTTGCCTTGGCGGGCATCGTCAGGTACCCTTGCACCTCGACGCCACCGAGCGACTTCATTTTCACGCGATACACCTTGCCGCCCTTGTTGCTTTTGTCCTTCTCCTCGGTCATCGAATACTCGGGAGCGACGGCTGCAAGCTCATCGAGCGTGCGTTGCCAAAACTCGTCGAAGTCGGGCTGCGAGTCGGGTAGCGAAACTATCCCCTCGGGCTCAAAGCCTATGTTGAACTCCTTCACCACTTCCCCGTCGCCAGCCACCGTGCAACGGTAAAATCCCGGCTCCACGTTTATCTCAAACTGCACGGCTGTGCTGTCGCCTGCGGCCACGGCCACCAGTTGGCTCATCTCGGTCACCGGCAAACCTTGGTCGGTAGTCACGGTGAGCGATACTTCACATTTGCTAATTTCGTTATTGCTATTCACGACATCGACGGTGATTTGCGGACGCTCGGGAGCAGTCCACCACCAATCGTGGACGACAGGCACGTTGTATTCAACATTGCCCGCCATCACGGCGGCGGGCAATGCCAATACAAACAGCACTAAAATAACAATAAACCTTCTACCAAAACTTAACATGAAAAAAACCTATTTTATTTATGAGAATTTCTACGATTATTGTTGTCGATTGCCAATTGCTTGATGACTGCAATGGTTGATGTGTCGCAGGCAAACACCGAATTTAGTCCCTGTGCCTCCTGCGCCGGGTCGCCGGTATAGTTGTCGCCACGCTGCCACATCTCGTGCTCGGGCTTTGCAAGTCCGCCCCAGCCCCAAAAGTTGCAACCGGCCAGCATAGCCGTAGTGCTGTCGCGCACCATCGACATTACATATTCATAATATGTGTCGCGCCCCGTTGTCGGCGAACCGGGAACGAACGAGAAACCGTCGCGCGGATAGCCAAACTCTTCAAGCACCAACGGCTTGCCCGCCGCATGGATAGCATTATAATGCTCGGCTATGTAATCATGCGTGTTTTCACAAGCTTTTTCAACCCCCGATGCAATGGTAGTTTCGTCCACCCAGCCCCAGTTGTAAGGCCATATATGAATGTTGGCATAATCAATTTCGGGGAACGAGTGGATGCGAGTCCACAGCTCGATGTCCTGCTCACACCCGTGCTTGCCCTCGCTGCCAGTCGATACAAGGTGGTTCGGGTCGATGCTCTTGATGATTTGCGCGGTGCGCCTTATCCAGGCGGCAAGCGAGTCCTTGCCTTCGTTGCTGAATGCCCGCGGCTCGTTGGCCACCTGCCACGACATTATGGCCGTCGAGGATGCGTATGGCTTGCCGGTGACCGTGTTGGTGCGGCTCACGATGCGCCGCACATGGTCGTAAGACAATTGCTTGGCACTGTCATTAAGTACAAAATGCTTTACATAATTATTATAGGCATCCCAACCGTCGCGGCTCGGTATGGGAGCCGCGCCCTTGTCGGCCCATTCAAGGTAACAGCCATAGCCGCCGCTCCATTCCCAGGCATTGTTCAGGTAAAGCACTGCCTTCATGCCGCGCCGTTCCATGTCGGCAAGCAAGTAGTCGAGACCCTGCAATATGGTATCGTTGTACACGCCTGCCTGCGGCTGCAGCGTAGGCTCGATGCGCGTCGGCACACCGTCGGGGCCGTCTCCGCCCACGAGTATGCGCAAGTTGTCGATGCCCATCGCCAGCAACGAGTCGAGTTCGGCCTTAAGCCTTGCCCGGTCGCCGCCACGCCCCTCCGAGGCTAGTATGGCGCCATACCAAAAATTTGTACCAACGTATTTATACTGTTCGCCGTCGATGTAAAAGCTCCCGTCCTTTATCGTCACGAACCCCGACGGCTCCTCTGTTGCTGCTTGTCCTTCCTTGCCTGCATTGGAACACGACGACGAGGCGAAAAGCAACGATGCAGCGACAGTCGATAATATGGTAAAACGATTCATCATTAATATTAGGTTTATTCTTAGGTTTATTACGAATGCAAAATTAAAACCCGATCCCCACCAAAAATTACACTGAAATATCCGTTTCTTGTACTATTTTGTCAGTTTGCGGAATTTCGCCGTAATTTAAGCAGGCTCTTACATATTGTGCGAGGTATTAGTGGCTTGTATAAAGCAGAGGCCGGACAAACTGTACGCCAGTATTTGTCCGACCTCTTGTTTTTTGTGCGGCTTTGCTTTCCCGTAGTGGAATGTAAAGCCTGTGTATTATTCGGTCACAACATTGAACGTGCCTTCGTATTCCACTGCCAGAGGCTTGCCATCGGCAAGTTGCACGTCGGCCTGAACCGAGAACCAGCCATTGCGGTCGGTAGGCACGGTAATGCGGAATGAGCCGCCTTGCGGTTTGCGGTACTGCGAGTAGTAGTGCGCCGGGTCTTCATACACAATCATGTAATCGTCGTTGTGGAAGAGGTCAAGTCCTCCCACAGCATGTTCCTTGCCGTCGCCCCAGTATTTGCGTATGCTTATCACCAGTCGCGTGGTAGGCACCGAGTCGGGGCTTTGGGGAGAAAATTCAAACGTGTAGTAGCCCTCGCTGTCCGACCCGGCGGATGTTTCCGAGAAGTTGGCGGTGACGATGGGGATGGAGTCGCCATCGAAGGTGAACGCGCCAAGTATCGAGTCGGTGGGCAGTTCCTGACCGGGTGCCTCGCCGCCCGGTGTGGCGGGGGGAGCCGGTTCGTCGTCGTCGGAACAAGAAACAGCCGTCATGGCGACCGCTATGAATATTGCCGCAACCGTCAGTGTGTTTCGCAAAAATCTATATATCATCATAATTCATGTTTTTATTCCACAACAGTCACAGTTCCCGAGTAATGCCCCTCGACATCGCCGTAGGTGGTGAAGTCGAGTTCAAGGTGGTTGCCTTCGAGCGTGGCCGTGAATGTTCCTGTGCCGGGATATTGCCACGTGTTGCCGTCATATTCAAATTTCAGCGTGTCCTTGTAGGTCGAGAAACCGTTAGGCTCGCCGTCGAATGCTGCAGCCGGGGCGGTGATGTGGAAAGCCCAGTCTTCAACGAACTCGTTTACGGTGGTCAAGCCCGGCGTGGCAGTGAAGTAGATGTGCCATACCTCGGTATCGCTCTTGTCAACGAGGATGGAATTGATTGCCTCGGTTGCGCCAAAGCATGTAAACTCGTTGGTATCTTCGGGTGTCTCGGGTTCGTAGTCGGTGGAGAGGCAAGTGCCTTCAAAGTCGATTGACACCGAAGTGCCGTTGCCAAAGGTCACTGCAACGTAGGCAGTAAACTTGGTTTGGTCGGTGGCATCGCGGCTTACGCCGATTGTGCCGGTTGCGCCGTCAAGGTTGTTGTTGTCGGCCATGAGCATATCCCCGGTGAGATTGCTGACGTAGTAAATAGTGAACGTCTTGCCCGAAGTTGCTATGTCGAAGGCGTTGCCGGTGAGGTCGTCCTCGTTCAGTGCAAGGAAGAAGTAGTCGTAGGCCGACTCGGCCATCTGGTTGAACGATTCAACTTCGGCCGAGGTGAAGTACAAGTACACCTGGTCTGCGCCGTCGGTTGTGTAGAACTGTGCCCTGATGGGTTGCGTCTCGCCATTGACGGTGATGGTGTTGCCTTCCTCGGGGGCAGGAGCGGTCATTGTGGCCGATGCGTTCACGCCCACTTGTGTGGCATCGGTGAATGTCATGGCCATCAGCAGGGTGTATTCGTTGGTGGCCTCGTCGTGGTTGACGCGCATTTGCCCGTAGGTGAGCTTGTCGCTCGTTATCGACTGCGGACCCTCGACAGATGTCCCATCCCAAGCCGAAATGGTTATGGCCTGTTGCATCAGGTCGATGTCTTGGTTGAGGAATTGCGGCAGCACCATTATCTGGATGAACCGTCCGCTGAGCATCTCATCGTATGTTTCCACCACGTCGGGCGAGGCGGTGATGAGCACATATTCGTCGTAGCTGTCGCAGAACACTGTTCCCACGGCAGTTTCTTCGCCATTGACCACGAATGTCATGGCTGTTCCGGGGTATGTGGGATTTGCAGGTTTTTCGGTTTCTACTACATTGCCGGTCCACTTGGCGTTGCCTTCCAGCGTGCTTTCTGCCAGCGTAAGGGCGAAGTCGATTGTAGCCGCCGTTTCCGATGTATATACAAACGTAAGTGTGCCGCCCGTTACCGAGCCGTTGTCGGCATCATTGATGGCCACCACGTCGGTTCCGCCCTTTGAATAAACCAGCTCGAAGCCTTGTGGAACCGATGCCATGTCGAATTTCAGTGTGTCGCCCACCGCCACGGTCGAGGTCGTAGCCTCGGTGCCGAGCGAAAGTTTTATGTAGTCGCCGCGGCCAAGGCTGTCGATCGAGGTGCAATTCTCGACCGTTGACAAGTAAAACGCCCCGTCTTCGGCATAGCGGAATACCGTTTTCACGTCGGCGGTGTCGCCTGCAAATGTAATCTTGTTTTCAAGCACTACCACCGCAGTCGAGTCGCTGCCGTCGCCTGGGTTCCCCGGTGTCGGCGGCACCTCGGGTTCGTTGTCGCTGCACGACGCTGCACCCACGGCCAGCACCATTGCGGCTGCCATGAGCCGCATCATTTTCATACTGCTTTTCATCTGTTGTTATAATTTTAGTTTTTGTTTGGATAAAAGTTTATTCTATGCTTATAGGCCCATCGGTAGTCCACACGCCGGTTATGCTGTGTGCCTGGTTGCTGCAGTCGGTAAGGTTGATGGTTATGGTGTGGGCATCGCCATTGCGTGCCACATCGACCGTGCCGCCTGTCACGCGCCCGTAGTTGACCCATGAGCCGTCGGCGGCAAACTCCTGGTACCATGTGCCGGTGTTGTATTCAAATACATCGGGGTACCCCTCTACTATGCGGAACGGCACTATGTCGGCACGAGGAATGCCCCCGCCCTGTACGCGGTTGGCCATTGTGTATTTTCCGGCAGGTATGCCGTCGGCCTTGTCGGCAGTCCACGGCACGAACAGTTCAAGCCGCAGCAGCCGTCCTTCGCCCGAAGGCCAGTCGCCCGACAGGTCAACCGACGGTTCGGCAATGTAAAGCAGGAACAGGCGGTAAGACTCGTCGCCAAGGAAGAAGTAGTCGCCACGGTCGATTAATCGAGACTTGGTGAGGCCGGCCAGCTCAATATCGCCGGTAAGGTTTGAATTGGGCACATTGGGGGTGGTGCTTTCGCCTGCCCGGTTTACCGGGTCAAACTCGCCAGTGTAGGTGAAATACCGTTTCAGGTAACTGTGGCCCACAAGTATTCCATCGACGGTGAAAGTGCCGTCGCCGTTGTCGGCAATCGAGAAGGTACCTTCGCGCAGCAAGTCGGCATCGAATTTGGTCTCGCCTGCCGGTATGTCGGCAAAGAAAGTTCCGTCGGGGCGTTCTATTGTTTCCCCCGGCATCTCTATGGTGTACATCTCGCCCTGAATATAAGTGCCGGCCGAGAAGTCGCCGCTATTCAGTGGCATGTGGTAATCGCCCGCAAGGTACTCTATCGACGGTTTCCCGGTTGGGCTCGGCGTGGCATTTATGGTTATGCTTAGCATTTGCCCGGGGCCTACGGGATAGCCGGTTTCCACGGTCATGTCGGTGTATAGCGTCAGCACCCACCCGTCCGAGGATTCCGAAACGCCGTCGTTGCCGTAATACACAAGGTTGGCGTTGACATATTCAGGCCGTTCAGGCTCTACTTCTTCATATCCGCCGCCATCCGACTCGCCGGGCGGCAGTATTGGCTCGCCGGGCACGCCATTATTGTCGTCATCGCAAGCCACGGCAATCATGGCTGCTGCAAGCAGCGGAAGAACAATTTTAAGGTTTTTATGCATAAATAAGCTCATTAAAGATGTAAAAACTGTGTATTTTATGAAAAATTATCTATAATCGCAAGTGGCGGCAAAAGTATATATATTTTTCTTAATAGGCAAGAAATAGATGTGAAAGATGACACAAAAATAATCAAAACCATGCGGTTATATATAAAATTATAAAAATAATGCCGAGTTTCAGAAGAAAATGTTACTATCTTGTTGCAGCCACGATGTGGCAGGATTTTTGTACCTTTGTTTCCATGATTTAAATATTGATGATATTATGGCAAAGGTTAATGACGTGGTGCGTTTCCTCAATTCCACGGGTGGGGGGCGCATATCTCGTATAGAAGGGAACATGGCTTACGTGGAAGACGAGGACGGGTTTGAGCAGCCGGTTCTGCTGCGCGAATGCGTGGTGGTGGATGAGTCGAAACCGAAGAAGACTGCATACGACCGCCCCGTAATCCCGGCTCCGAGCAAAGAGGAACCGAAACCGCAGCCTAAAGCCCCGGTGGTGGAGGAAACCGAAGGTGGCGACAAGTTGAACATCACGCTGGCCTACGAGCCGCGTGAGATTAAGCACTTGAACACTACTACGTTCTACGCCTACCTTGTGAATGATAGCAACTACTACCTGTATTATACCTACATGACCCGCGGCGATGCCGACGGGGAATGGACTACCTGGAGCCACGGCATCATTGAGCCTAACATACAGGTGCTGCTTGAGGAATTTGACGCGTCGCGCCTCACCGAGATGTCGCGCGTGACAGTGCAATACGTGGCCTTCAAGGATGGCAAACCGTTCAAGCTGAAGAATCCGGCTCTTGTGGAACACCGCCTCGACACCACCAAATTCTACAAGTTGCACTGTTTCCACGACAACGAATACTTCGACACGCCGGTGATTGCCCTCGACATAGTGCGCAACGACGTGCCGGCTCGCATGATGGTAATCGACAGTGCCGACCTTGAACGCGCCATGCAGGAGAAACGCCGTGCGGAGCGGCCCACGCGCAAGCTGGTGCAGAGGCACGAAAAGGAGAAGAACGGGATAGTGGAGTGCGACCTGCACATACACGAGTTACTCGACACTACGGCAGGACTGTCGAACCGCGATATGCTTGAAGTGCAGCTCGACAAGTTCCGCAAGGTGATGGACGAGAATATCGACCGCCCGGGTGCTCGCGTGGTGTTCATTCACGGCAAGGGGGAGGGTGTGCTGCGCAAGGCTCTGCTCGACGAGCTTAAACGCCGCTATCCGCGGTGCGAGGCGCAAGACGCAAGTTTTCGCGAATATGGCTTTGGCGCAACGCTCGTGAAACTCCACAAGTAAGCAGGTAACGGCATGATATATTGGTTTTCAGGCACTGGCAACAGCCGCTGGGTAGCCGGGCAGCTTGCACGGCGGTTAGGTGAACGCTTGATGGATATTGCCGACTGCGTGGCTCGTGGCGACTACCGCCACAGCCTGCAGCCGGGCGAAAGCATTGGGTGGGTGTTCCCCACATATTCGTGGGGGCCTCCGCCGGTGGTGCTCGACTTCATAGCCCGGTGGCACATCGACGGCTATGAAAAGGGGAGGACTTATTGCTATATGGTGGCGACCTGCGGCGACGATGTGGGGCTTACTGCCGACATTTTTGCCTCGGCTCTCGGATACATCGACCTAAGTGCGGCTTTCTCGGTGCAAATGCCCAATAATTACATACTGCTGCCGGGATTTGACACCGACCCGGCAGAACTTGAACGCAGCAAGATTGCCAGTGCGCCACGCCGCATTGACGGCGTGGCCGATGCCATAGCCCGCCGCGGCAGAGTGACCGACGTGGTGACGGGCAGCCACAAGTGGCTGAAGTCGCGCGTCATCCGCCCGTTGTTCCTGCGGCTGCTGATGAGCGACAAGCGGTTTGCCGCCGACCCGTCGCTGTGCAATTCATGCGGTGCCTGCGTGGCCAGTTGCCCCATGCGCAACATCACGCTCGATGCCGCCGACGGTATGCCCCGGTGGCATGGATGCTGTGCGATGTGTCTTGGCTGCATACACCGCTGCCCGCGCCGCGCCATCCAGTATGGCAAAATCACTCGCGCCAAGGGGCGTTATTACTTCAAGCCGCTGTAAGAATTGCAGTAGTGCTCATATATAAAAAGAATGGTAAAAATGGAGGGCAAAGAGCCGTGCATTTTTACCATTCTTTTTATGTTATTATTAAAATTGTCGATGCAATCAGCGACGGCGCATTAGCAGGCGCAGCAGTTCGCCCACCCACAGCACTACCGAGGTGCCGACGATGATGATGGCCCAGTCGATAGGCTTGATGGGTGTGACAGTGAACATTTGGCCGCCGACGCTGACTATGAACACCTGGCCGATGAGGATTATGCAGGCTATAAGCCCGAAACCGTTGCACCCCTTGAAGTGGAATGCCGAGCGGCCGGTCTTGAACGCGCGGGCGTTGAACATATTCCAGAATTGCAACATCACGAAGATGGTGAAGAACATACTAAGCTCGTAGGGCGACAGATGATTTACCGTGGTGTCTATAGACAGGTGCATCAAGTCGGTGAGGCAGGTGATGTCGGCGTGCTGGAACACATAGAGCAGCACAAGCAGCAGGGCGAAGAATATGATGCCCGTGCCAATGATGCCCCAGCCCATTATCTTGTCGATGATGAATGCGCGGCGGTCGCGCGGCTTGTCCTTCATCACTCGCTCCGACGGCGGCAACGATGCAAGTGCCATGGCGGCGAATGTATCCATAATCAAGTTCACCCAAAGCATCTGCGTAACCGTGAGCGGCGACTCGGTGCCCATGAAAGCACCGGCCAGCACTATAAGGCAGGCTGCCACGTTCACAGTCATCTGGAAGAGAATGAAACGCTGTATGTTTTGGTAGAGCGAGCGGCCCCACATCACGGCGCGGCCTATGCTGGCAAACGAATTGTCGATGATGGTTATGTCGCTCGCTTCCTTGGCCACCGACGTTCCGTCGCCCATCGACAATCCCACTTGTGCGGCTTTCAGTGCCGGGGCGTCGTTGGTTCCGTCGCCGGTCACGGCCACCACCTGGCCCTTCTCTTGCAATGTTTCCACGAGGCGTTTCTTGTCCATCGGGCGGGCGCGTGAAATAATCTTCAGGTCGAGTATGCGGTCTTTAAGCTCGTCGTCGCTCAGTGCGGCAAATTCGGGGCCGGTGATGATGTTGCGGTCGGTATCATGGTCGGTCCACAAGCCTATTTGGCGACCAATCTCCTTGGCCGTTCCCGGCGTGTCGCCAGTCACAATCTTCACTGCGATGCCGGCGTTGAGGCATTCGCGCACTGCGTCGGGCACGTCGGCACGCACTGGGTCGGCAATCGCCACTATGCCAAGGAATGTGAGCCCCTGTGCCACTACGCGGCCATCGGCAATGGGTTCCTCTCCGTTGGCAAGCACCTTGTAGGCAAATCCCAGGGTGCGCATTGCCTGGTTCTGGTATTCAAGCAGCTGCCGGTCGATGGCCTCCTTGGTGACACCGCCGCACACCTGTGAGCATATTGAATATACTATCTCGGGTGCGCCTTTCACGTAAAGAACTTTCTTGCCCGTGCCCGATTTCACCACCGTGGCCATATACTTGCGTTCGGTGGAGAATGGCAGTTCCTCGATGGCAGGGGCATTGTCCTTCAGTGCCTGGTAGTCGATGCCGTGGCCATGCAGCCACAGCAGCAGTGCCCCCTCGGTGGGGTTGCCCAGCACTTGCGGCTTGTCGGGCTGCGAGAGGTTGAGCGATGCCGTCGAGTTCACGGCTATCCCCTCGGTGATAAGCTGGCCCATCTCGTCGTTGCCTAATTGCTGGTCGTCGGCGAGGCCGTAGAAGTTTGTGCGGTGTATGCGCATTTGGTTCTGTGTGAGCGTGCCGGTCTTGTCGGTGCAGATGACGGTGGTTGCGCCCATCGTCTCGCAGGCGTGCATCTTGCGTACAAGGTTGTTGGTCTTGAGCATGCGGCGCATGCTATATGCAAGGCTAAGCGTGACGGCCATCGGCAATCCCTCGGGTACCGACACCACGATGAGCGTCACGGCAATCATGGCCGTCTGCAGCAGGTAGGCAAGGAAATCGGGCCAAGAGAACGCCCCGACAGCCCCGGTCATGTACATTATTATGCGCCCCACGATTATGAGTGCGGCAATTATGTAGCTGCCCCATGTGATAAGGTGGCTTAGGCGGTCGAGCTGTTCGTTGAGCGGCGTTTTCACGCTGTTGTCGATTTGCGCGGCCACAAACACCTTGCCGTTTTCGGTCTTGTCGCCAACGGCAAACACTTGGCACACTCCGTGCCCTTCCATCACCTTTGTCCCTTTCATCACATGGTTGGAGGGGAAGGTGGCATCCTTGTTAAATTCGGCTGGGTCAACCGTCTTGTCGCACACAGGCTCGCCGGTTAGCGTCGATTCGTCGATGCGCAGCGTTACGGCTTCGAGCAGTTCGGCATCGGCAGGCACCTCGTCGCCAGTGTTCAGTATCACGATGTCGCCTACCACCACGTCTTTCTTGGGTATTTCCATAGTGTTGCCGTTGCGTATCACCTTCACCGGTTCCTCGTCGTTCACCTGGTTGAGTATGGCAAAAGCCTTGTCGGCTCTCACTTCAAAATAGAAAGCCACGCCGGTAGCCAGGAATATGGCAATCAAGATTCCCACCGGCTCAAGAAATACCGACGGACCCTCGGGGTGCAGGCCAAACCAACCGTAATATTCGCTGCATGCGATGGCTATCGATAGCAATGCCGCAATTTCGAGGATAAACACGAGCGGGTCGCCGTTTTCCCACCCGGGAATGTAACGCCCGAACGGGCCCACGAGTTTTTCAAAGAATTTCTTCCACAACGAGTCTTTCTCGGGCGGAGTAAGGATATTCACACCGTGCTGGCTGCGGCTTTCAAGCACTTCGGCATCGGTGAGACCCTTGTAATGACGTTTTTGTTCCATTCTAAATATGTAAAGTTATTCCTTTTTCCACGTAAAACACAAAACCCGTGCCACGGCACCGTTCTGCGTGGCGCGATAGCCTCTCCATAATTATATATTCAAAATCCAATGCGTGGCAAAGATAGTGCAAGCCGAGCGCAAATGCAAATCATGCTTGCATGAATTTGCGATAAGCCGAGGCGCAGCCTATGTTATTGAAAGATAGTGCAAGCCGAGCGCAAATGCAAATCATGCTTGCATGAATTTGCGATAAGCCGAGGCGCAGCCTATGTTATTGAAAGATAGTGCAAGCCGAGCGCAAATGCAAATCATGCTTGCAGACTTTTTTGTCCATTGCCGAAATGCGGCCTGTTTTATCTAAAGATGGCGAAATATGTGTATGTGGCAAGTTTTTTTGCGCCTGTACGCGGTTTTGTACCATTCATCAAGAATAATGTGACATTTAGACCCGAAAAAACGAACACTTTTGTTTTGCAGTGCGGCACAAACCACCTATCTTTGCACCGAGAATTAAGAATAATAGCAGCGACATGACTTATTTAAAAGGTTAATGGTAACACTTAAATAAATCAAAACAACTGCTTATGAAACATTTTAACTACTTACTGCTGGCAGCATCGCTGCTCGCTATGGGCAACGGGGCTATTGCAGCCGAAGGTGTCACAACCCTCGACTTGACCAAGCCGCTTTATCCCGAAACGCTGAATTTTGGCGATGACGGGGCTTGGGACAAGCTATACGAAGGGAATGACGATTTCTCGCAAGACTTCTTAGAGGCGCAAATTTTCATAATGAGCCACCTTGGGTATGCCGATTGGAACTATTGGGAAGGGTTTGCACCATGTACAAGCACCGACATGAAAAGTACTACTTCATATACCGTAGGGTGTATGGGTGGCGGCGGAATTGTACTTGACGAGAGCGGAGATGTCGTGACCGATGGCAATGGGAACGTAGCTGTAGATAAGTCGGTTCCATACCTTGTCGGATATTACAGCACAATGATGAGCGAAGAACCGTCGTGCCAAATACTTTTCAACGATGGTAAGGCACGTGAAGCGGTGGGTGTGTATGTGACAAACTTCCCGACGGCGTTTTATGATTGCGTGCACGGTAATGGCGTGGCTCGCCCATTTGTCAACGGCGACAAGTTCACCCTTACCATACACGGTGTGGCTGTCGACCAAAGTGAAAAGACGGTGGACGTGGATCTCGTTAAGTATGAAGATGGGATGCTCCAGGCCATCCGCACCTGGAAATATGTCGATTTGTCGCCGCTCGGTGAGGTGGTATCGCTGTATTTCACGCTTGGCAGCACCGACGTAGGGGATTATGGGATGAACACATCGGCATACTTCTGCATGGACAAGCTTATGGTGAAGACCGACGGCACCGCTGGTATCGGCAATGATGCCCTGGCCACCGAGGCTGCCATAACCTACGACCGTGCAACGGCCACTTTGGCACTGCCGCAAAGCACGTTTGCCATTATATACAATGTAGCAGGACAAAAAGTCATGGCCGCCACGGGCGAACGCATATCGGTGTCGGGACTCGACAATGGCATGTATTTTGTGAAAACTGCAAGTGGTAGTACACTACGATTCATAAAATAATGTGATTGCCAAAAGGTTTTAGTAACTACTGTATTACACAACGCAATATTTTATCATAACTTTGTATAACTTCTGCTGGAGCTGCCCTGTTGTGAAACAAGGCAGTTCTTTTTTGTTACCGCATATTGCCCGCACGGCGAGCACGGATGGCGAATATCGACGACATAGCCGCACCGGCGACAAAGATGACGGCGGTGGAATGCAGTATGTTGCCTACCCCTACAAGCGGCGAGACGATGCCTCCGGCAAGAAAACATACCGTGCCGAGCAGTGCCGAGGCTGCCCCGGCGCGGTCACGTTCGCTATTGAGCGCAAGCGTGGTTGATGCCGTGAACGTGAGCCCCATCATGAACATGAGCATGAACAGCGAAATCTCGTAGGCCCAGAATGAGCCGCCGAGCATGAGCACCGCGGCAATCACGCTGCTCATCACCACCATGCCCACGCAGCTGGCCGCCACGGCATCTTCGGGCTTGCGGAACTTTACCGACAGTGCCGATGCCACGCCTATGGCCATTGCGTTCACGCCAAAGCATACGCTGAAGATGATGGGCGAATAGCCGTAATGCTCCTGTATGATAAATGGCGACGAGGCGATGTTGGCGAATAGGATGAATTGCGCGAACCCTTGCTGCAACACGTAGTTGATGAAACGGCGGTTGCGTGCCACCACTCCGAACGATGCAAATGCGGCAAGCACGCTGCCCTGGCTGCGGCGTTCCCGGGGGAGCGACTCACGGAACATGATGCTGCCCACAAGCAATACCACGCCCAGCAGGAGCAAGACGGCAAAGATGCCGCGCCAGTCGGTGGCCGACAGCATGACACCGCCCACCACGGGGGCTGCGATGGGTGCAATGCCGTTGATGGCACCTATGATGGCAAGCATCTTCATCAACTCCTTGCCCGAAAATTCATCGGTGGCTACCGAGCGCGAAATTACTATGCCGCCCGCCCCGGCAATGCCTTGCAGGAAGCGCATGGCGGTGAAAAACACCACGTCGGGCGAAAAGATGCAGGCCACGGTGGAAATAATGAAAAGCACCATCGAGGCTATGAGCGGACGGCGGCGGCCATACTTGTCGCTTACGGGTCCCACGAGCAGCTGCCCAAGTGCAAGCCCTATCATGCTGAAGGTCAAGCCCAGTTGCACCATCGACACCGATGTGCCGAAATATCCCGTCATAGTGGGCAGTGCCGGCAGGTACATATCGGTCACAAACGGGCCGAACGCCGTCAACATCCCAAGCAAAATCAATAAAAATACCTTGTACTTCATAATTATCTAACAATCTTCTTTACCTGTGTCTGTGTATAAATGCCTTAAAAAGGCATAATTCCCAAAACCTTCGTGCGCATTTGAGCCTGCAAAAGTACAAACATTTCGCCCAAAACGCTGTCTTGCCGTTTCCCATATATAGACGGAACTTGGCCGCTGCGGCATCTTTTAAACTATATTAACACTATTAGTCGCAACATGGTTGTAATTTTGCACCGTCAAAAATTATAAATCAATTGTTTATGAAGAAAATCTACTCATTTTTTATTGCCATGGCAATGATTGCCACTTGCGCATCTGCCGCCAAGGCTGGAATCACGACGACCTATGCAGGAACCATCGACATAACTATGATGGACCAGCCGTTGGCCGAAGATTCTCCTGCAAATGTACAAATCACAGCTACCGATGAAGGAACTTGCACATTTATGTTGCCCGATTTTGAGGTGGCCTTGACCCCTGGTGCACAGCCAATGCCTCTTGGCGACATCGTTGTTGAGAATGTATCGATGACTACTGAGAATGGTACCACCTCTTATGAAGGTGCAGTTGAAGATTTGGTTCTTTCGATGGCTGGCATGATGGATATTCATGCATCGGTTGAAATCTCAGGAACGACTACCGATGCTGGCGCAGCCAACATGACTATCAATGTAATATGGAATGCCGATTATCCTGAAAACACGAAGCAAATTCCTATCGGCGTTACTTTCACCGCTCCCGAGGGTTCTGCTACTGTGGGTGTTGAAAGCATTGCAGCCGACGGCACAGCAGCAGTGTATGGAACTCGTGGCGCAATCAGTGTTAACGGTTACGAAGGCCGTGTTGACATTTACAGCATAGCTGGTCAGCTCGTGAACAGCCAAGTAATTGGCAGCGGCAGCCTTATTTCGATGCCGCAAGGTGTTTACATTGTAAAGCTCGCCGGCAAGGCAGTGAAGGTTATCGTTAAGTAATCAAGCCTGCATTTTGGCATATCAAATAGCGAGGGCGCACCGTTTTGTCGGTGCGCCCTCGCCGCATATTCACCCCCTGTATAGACGATGTGCACATCGTCTATACAACTGTTAAAATTCAATCTTTCCGGCATATTATGCTGTCTCGGTGAAATCCACATAGCGTTGATACGACACATTCTGCACTTCTCAGCCTTGGCGCAAACTGTATGTTTGTGGCTGTTGGAGACGGCATACTATGCCGTCTCTGCGATTGGGTAGCAGGCAACACATTATGACGCTGACAGCGTTATTGCGTTTTGATGTAAACGTAGCGAGGGGCGCATCTCGATGATGCGCCCCTCGCTTGGGAATTATCTAAACTTGTTTTATTATTAGCTTAGCGTTGCATTAGAGCTTCGGACCTGCGGCAACCAATGCCTTGCCTGCTTCGTTACCAGTGAACTTGGTGAAGTTGTTGATGAAACGAGTAGCAAGATCCTTGGCCTTTTCGTTCCATTGTGCGGGATCGCTGTAAGTGTCGCGAGGATCGAGGATCTTTGGGTCAACACCCGGCAATTCGGTAGGAACTACGAAGTCGAAGTACGGGATAGTCTTTGTCGGAGCCTTGTCGATCGAACCGTCGAGGATTGCGTCGATAATGCCGCGGGTATCCTTGATAGAGATACGCTTGCCTGTTCCGTTCCAGCCAGTGTTTACCAAGTAAGCCTTGGCACCAACGGCTTCCATGCGCTTAACAAGCTCTTCGGCATACTTGGTGGGGTGCAACGAAAGGAATGCTGCGCCGAAACAAGCCGAGAATGTCGGGGTCGGTTCGGTGATACCACGTTCGGTACCTGCCAACTTGGCGGTGAAACCCGAGAGGAAGTAATACTTCGTCTGGTCGGCGTTCAGGATTGAAACCGGAGGCAATACGCCGAATGCATCGGCCGACAAGAAGATAACTTGGTGAGCGTGCGGACCCTTTGAAACGGGCTTAACGATGTTGTTGATGTGGTAGATGGGGTAAGAAACGCGAGTGTTCTCGGTAACGCTCTTGTCGGCGAAGTCAATCTTGCCGTTTGCGTCAACGGTCACGTTCTCAAGCAGTGCGTCACGCTTGATGGCGTTGTAGATGTCGGGCTCGCTTTCCTTGTCGAGGTTGATAACCTTTGCGTAGCAGCCGCCTTCGTAGTTGAATACGCCTTCGTCGTCCCAGCCGTGTTCGTCGTCACCGATGAGCAAGCGCTTCGGGTCGGTCGAAAGGGTAGTCTTGCCTGTACCAGAAAGGCCGAAGAAGATTGCAGTGTCGGTGCCTTCCATGTTGGTGTTGGCCGAGCAGTGCATCGAAGCGATGCCGCGCAACGGGTTGAGGTAGTTCATAATCGAGAAGATACCCTTCTTCATTTCACCACCATACCAAGTGTTGAGGATAACCTGTTCGTTGGTCTTGAGGTTGAATACGGTAGCAGTCTCGGAGTTCAAACCCAGTTCCTTGTAGTTGTCAACTTTTGCCTTTGCAGCGTTGAACGATACGAAGTCGGGTTCGCCGTAGTTGGCGAGTTCTTCTTCGGTAGGACGGATGAACATATTCTTAACGAAGTGTGCTTGCCAAGCCACTTCCATGATGAAGCGTACTTTCAAGCGAGTAGCGGGGTTGGCACCGCAGAAAGTATCCATCACGAACAAGCGCTTGCCCGACAATTGCTTTACGGCCTTGGCCTTGAGGTCGGCCCAAGCTTCTTCAGAGCAAGGTTTGTTGTCGTTCTTGTATTCGGGAGTAGTCCACCACACGGTGTCCTTGCTGGCCTCGTTCATTACAAAGAATTTGTCTTTGGGTGAACGGCCGGTGTAGATACCGGTCATGACATTAACTGCGCCGAGCTCGGTTACTTGGCCTTTTTCATAGCCTTCGAGGCTGTCCTTGGTCTCTTCCGCAAACAATACTTCGTAAGACGGGTTGTGGAGGATTTCCTTCACGTCGGTGATACCGTACTTGCTTAAATCTAAATTTGCCATATTAGTTAATATAATTGAGAGATTAAATATTGTCTTTATTGTTCCATCTCCGTTTGCCTTGTTTAGGCATTGCAAAGTTAGTCACTTTTTTTCAACTGCAATGAACAATTACGGAAATATTTCCTTAATGCCGCATCTTTTAATATTTATTACAATTACGGCCATTTGCCGGAGTTTATCTTGCTTATTTACACTGCTGTAAACTGGCAAGCGGCTCGCCGCCAAATTAATGACGTGCAAAAATCGAGCCAAAGCTCTGCTTGGCATGGAAATGCGCCTGTTGTCTGCCATGCGGCTTTCCGTGCCACGCATGGAAAACCCGGCAATCGGGATGCGAATTGCCGGGCCAAACCTAAAAATACTCCTAATTTACCCTATGTCGAAGTGTTACATAAAGCCATACCCGAAATCAAGAAGCGAAGACCCGCGATGAACAAAACAAAGCGGCACACAGCCTCCACATCGCGCCACCGGTTGGTCGTCACGCAAATCGAGACGAAAAGCCTTTTCCGACGCTTACAGCAACTGCATAAGCCATCTATTCCACGATTTCACATAAAGACTTTTTTCTAAAATGCCCATTGGGAATTTCTCCCAATACAGCATTCATATTGTAGGATTCCCGATTGCTTGTTGTTATCGGAAGTTTGTTTCCCCGGTATCGCTTAATCCGCTTGTCTGTCAAGAATTCACCTGTCAAGAATTGCTGCCAATGACCGCCCGCCCGTGCGTCGATGGCTTTTGGACATCGCGCTCGTGGACTTGGCCCGGCAGGCAATGCATCCCCAAAGGACTTTACTAATACCCGCCACTGCGCTGCCATTGTGCGAATATTGCGGCCTTGCGGCCACATTTCGGCAATGCATACGCATTTGCAAATTTAATTATTATTGATTAGATTACAAATATTTAGGCGAAATATTCATTCACGCTTGCGAATAATGGGTCATAAAATATGCGAAATGGAACAATGCTCTTATTTTCCACAACAGTATGCCGTTATTTCCTCACTGTCGGCTGTTTCCGGGGGGGGGTTACCGGGCGTGAGGCACGGGCAGCAGGCGCGATACTTGGCGGCGGAGCGGCGCAATGATGCGCCGGGCGATGAGTTGCGTAAGCCCGAGCCGGGGGGCGGGCGTCTTTGCAAGCCTGTGCACCTCTTGAGCGTCGATGCCGCCCGCCGCCGCTGCGGCCTCTTGTGCCACGGCATTGGCCTGTTCCTTTTGGCCGGTGGCAAGGTAGTGACGGACGAGAGCCACGGCGTTGTCGATGTATGCCTTCCGCAGCAGTTCGCGCACATCGGCGCGGCTGCTGTCCGAGAAGTGGCTCATCAGCATTTTGCGCACCTGCATGGCCATTCGGTACTGCTTTTCGGCTCCGGCTCGGCTCCACAATGCCTCGCGCCGCTTGCGGTAAACGGCCATGCAGCGGTTCATGTAGCGTATTTTCCCATGTTCGGCGTTGAGTATGTGCATGGCGTAGTCGTAGGTGGCCGCCTGCGTGACCCATTCGGGCAGCGGATTGACGTTGGCATGCCTGAACATCACCGACACGTTGGTGACGAAGTTGCGGCGAGCCAGGTCGATGATGTCGTTGTCGCTTTTCTGCCCGCCGTTGCTCAAGCTCATGCTGCCGTCTTCCTCGTAGTAGTTCACCACGCGGTGCACACACATCGCATAGTCGGGATGTGCGTCGAGGAAGTCGGCCTGGCGTTGCAACTTCGTGCGGTCGATCCAGTAGTCGTCGCCCTCGCAGATGGCGATGTAGCGGCCACGGCAATGGGCGTAGGTGTCGGCGAAGTTCTGCATCAGTCCGCGATTCTGCACGTTTTCCATGAGCACTATATGCCCGGGGTATTTTGCTGCCCATCGGCGGCAAATCTCCACGGTGCCGTCGGTGCTGTGGTCGTCGCCTATCACCAGCTCGAAATTGTGGCTGCACCGCTGGTGCATCACCCCGCGGATGGCTTCATCGATGTATTTATCGAAGTTGTACGTGAGCATCAGTACGCTTATGTCAATCCCGTCGTTTCTCATGCCGTATATTTTTTATTGCGATGCGAAGTTACTCATTTTTTTCGCCTAAATGCCGCTCGTTTCTCCCGTTTTTTGCCCGAAATCGCCAAGGCGAGGATATTGCTTTTTGCATCGAAGATGAGTAACTTTATTTAAAGTGTTGTGAATTAGTGCGATGTAAGGCTGTTGCGGCATTGTTTTTTTGCTAGGGAAGAAAAAATGCAAAAAAAATGCGCCTGAAAATTTGCACAATCCGATATTTAGTCATAACTTTGCACTCGCAAACAAGCAACAATGGTGCCATAGCTCAGTTGGTAGAGCAAAGGACTGAAAATCCTTGTGTCACTGGTTCGATTCCCGTTGGCACCACTGTAAATCAGAGAGTTACAGCAATGTAGCTCTCTTTTTTATTGTTTTTACCCTTGTTTTAGCGGTAGTTTAAGCGGTTTGTTTAAACCATAGTTTAAACCGTGGCAATTACAGTAAAAGCAGTTTGTTACAAGTCTAAAGTGCTTAGTAACAATGAATCTCCTCTCATGTTGAGAGTGACAAAAGACAGGAAACTCAAATATGTCAGTCTGGGCATATCATTGAATCCTGCACATTGGGATTCCTTCAAGAATGAACCAAAGGCAGATTGCCCCAACCGTGAATACTTCACTGTAATCCTACATCTTCTGCATCTTGTAAACTTCCTTAATCTTGTGTTCCCTCAATTCCGAATCGGTAATGCTGTTGTAATTGTCAACGTCTGCCAATGTCAGACGCATTTTCCTTGCAAGTTCGCTTTCAAATTCCTCATCGTCAAAATCGTAATAACTTGTGTTTATATGAAATGCAGCATTTTTTTTTGAAAGGGTTTTCTTCAAGCCTCTGCCTCCCTGCAATCTGCACCAAGTCGGTAGCTATGTCTATCGTGGTGTTCCTTCTGTGGCAGTCGCTTATGACAAAAGTGGATGCGCAAGTCGAATAAAAGTCGCAACCTGCAAAAGCGGTCGATGTGCAGAACGTGAACATCTTGTGCGGCTCGCCTTTCATCGGAATCCTGCCGCGTGAGAATCCATCCCCGATTTTTACTATTAGCTTGTCGTTCTCGGAGGAATTACCGACTATGATGTTCACCTCGCCGGGTGACAAACCTGCTTGCTTTATGATGTCGGATATGTTGGTGACACTGTTCAGATAAATAACACATTCATAGACGTATGCACTGTATGTAACTGTCCGTTGTTCTACCAACGAATGTGTTTCTGTTTCGAGCTGCCGTCAGTCACGAGGGAAATCAACGGCAACCATGTGGCATTGTCAATCGGTGGTGTGAGGGCATATAATGAAATCAACCTCTACTCTCGCAAGTCGGTGGAGAGGTTCAAAATTTTCATAGGCTTTCAGAACAGGGTGTGCAGCAACCTTATGCTCACCACCGACGGATTGCAGGACAGGGTGGAGGTGATGAGCTTGGGTGAGCTTTACCAAGTTGCATTGAGGTTGTTCCACTGTTACGACCCTGCAAAGGACGTTGACCTGTTCAACACACTCGGTACTATGAGGGTGACGGAATCGGAGTTCTGTCAGCTTGTGGGGAGAATGAGGCTTTATCAAGCCCTTACACCCGAAAGGCAGAGGGCTTTACCCAAGATGCTGCTTGGTGACAGTCAAATCAATGCGGCTTGTCGAGCATTCGTGAGTGACAGTAATTTCCGTTGCACAGGTGGGTCTATATCGGGGTGACAGTTGCTCAACCTGTTGAATGGTGCTGCAAAGTCGAGTTACATTGACGGTTTCTTGGAGCGCAACGTCAACTGTACGGAGTTCGTGCAGGGAATCCACCGTGCGAAGCAGGGTGATGACGAATATGCTTGTTTTTTGGGCTGAGTGGTTGTCCGTTTGGAGATGGGCATCCCTTTTTCGGGGTGTCCATTTCTTTCCACCTGACTTCTTATAAAAAACGACTGTAAGACATCGGAAATCGGACAGACAAGGAAACTCACAAATATATGTTATAAAACACGTTGCAAAAAAATATTTTTGGTGCAGATGCTTAAAACTCAACGCTTTTGATTAATTTTGCAGTGATTCTGCAAAAGAATCATACATATTTGATTAAGAGCGTTATTGATACTTGCCTTTAATAATCAAATTCTCGCAAAATTTGAATATGGAAAGAGGTCGGGTAGCAACAACGCTCACGTTACGGATATATAGGGAGAACTATATACTCGCATGGCGTGAGTGGCTGTTGCTTACTCATTTCCATAGGCAATGCGAGAAGCCTGATAACTGAGTGAGCATAGATACAGTCCTCACGCTTTTCGCATTTAATAACTTAGCCGTTCCAATGGAGGATGAGGGACAGTCGTATATATGAAGCAAACTCTTCCAAAGTTGGTTCTTTTGCTAATTGTTGTTTTTCTTAATGCAACTAATTTAATAGCTGCATCGGAAGATTATGGAAGAGATTACATACTTCGTGGTGGAAATCAATTCGCAACATTTTTAATGGTTATTACAGCAATTGGAACTTTTATTCTTTTTATTTGTGTCTTTGTTTCAAAGATTTATACTAAGGCAAAGCATGGAACGGATGCGAATGACGATAAAGAACCAAAATATTCCAGATATGGACATGTTACCTGTCCTGCATGTAAGGGGAAAGGCTGGGTGAAAGGAAAAGAAATACCTCTTGCCTATTCTTGGTCTCCCCCTCCGAGCGGTAAACATGAATGCCAACGCTGCAAAGGATTTGGACGAGTTCTCACGCCAAAAGCTGAAAATATA
>CALUIB010000017.1 GCA_944320595.1 uncultured Muribaculaceae bacterium
GTCAGCAGCCCTTCGAGGACGCTGAAGTTGGCCTTGTCGCGCAGCAGGCGTTTTATGGCCCAGTCAAAACGTATGTACGTGTTCTTTTCCATCGTTCCAATGCATTTGCTCCTGTTACAAAGAAAACATTTTATTTCGAGATAAACAACAAGTAGGCGAACCGAATTAAGGGTTTGTAATGCAAATGATATATAACACAACAATCCCCGGAGGAACATCCTCCGGGGATTGCAGGTTTGTCGTGGTGCCGCGCTATTGGCAGCGTGGGATTAAAGTATCACTTTGGCTGTGACGGTTTCGCCGTCGGCCTTGATGACTTTTACTATGTAGATGCCGCCGGGCAGTGCCGACAGGTCGGCTTGCGGCTCGCCGGTGAGCGACATCACTTGTGCGCCGGCTGTGTTGTAAACCACGGCATGGCTGTAATCGCCTGTGATGTGGAGCGTGCTGCCTGCGGCATAGATGGCCACTACGTTGGCATCGTCGCTGATGCCGTCGATGCCGGTCGAGCCTATGCTGAATGTGATTTCAAGCGGCTCGGAGTCGCCGGTGTCGAACTTTTGCACCACTGCTGCAGTGTGGGTACCGTTGGCAAGACCGGTGAACAGGTACTCGGTATCTTGCGTGTCGGCCACTTTGGCATCGTCAAGGTAAACTTCATAACTGTTCACGTTCACAGGCATATAGCTGTTGCCAACCACCTGTTCGTCAACACCGATGAACACGTCATCGACGAAGAGGATGAAGTTTTGCAGCGATGAGCTGTTGAGTACCACATACTTGGCCTCTTGTGGTATAGTGTATTCATACAGTGTGTAGGTGAGTGGTACATACCTGAGCGTATCATCGAACCATTTGAACTGGTCGAGCTCTGGCGTGGTGGTGGAGTATCCCACCCTGATGCGTTCGCGGTAGCCGTCCTGCTGCTCATACGTGCATGCTCTGAAACGGAACTTGAAGTCGCGGTAGGGTTTCAGTTCGGTCGAAATCATGTAGTCGTCGCTTTCCACAATCTCGGTGCCTGTGGTGCCGCGTGCTGCGATGAAGGCGAGTGCACGTGTGCCGGAGTAAGCCGTGTTGAACAACGGTGATGAGCCAAGCGGCGGCGTGGTGGCCTTGGAATTGAACGCTATGGCTGCCATCGGCTCTCCCATGTGTGGGAAGGTGGTGCTTGCGAATCCAAATGTGCTAAGGCCGTCGTTGTCGATATATTGCCAACCGGCACGTCCGGCAGGGTTCAGCTCGAAGTCAGTGTAGTCGTCGCCGTCGAAATTGTCAACGATGTTGGGTTGCATATTCCACACCAGGCGTGCCGAAGTTCCGTCGATAAGCACGTCGAGGTTGGCCGGGAGGTCGAGGCTCTGCGTTAGTTCATAGTCGAAACTGAAGGCCACGTCTTCGCCCGATATGTTCAAACCGCCGTCTTCGATGTAGTCAAATCCGTTGTGGCGTATGACAATCGAGTAGATGCCTTTTTCCACGTTGGCAAACTCGGCCTTGCCGCCGTTGACGATTGCCGTGTAGGTGTTGTCATCGTTGTAGAGCGTGACTTTTGCTCCATCGGCGTGTGACGGGTCGGAATTTGCACCCACGTTCACCGTCACTGCGGCTATCATGTTATGTGCCACGATGCTTGAGAACGTGGCCGGGGAAGTAACGCCATTGCTATACGTTGTCTTCACGGCATACAGGTATTCGCCGCTCGGCACATTGTTGTCGGTATAGGTTAGTTCGGTGCTGCCTGTGGCGAGCTGCGTCCACTGCGATTCGTCGTCGCGTGCCGATGCCGGCAGGCGCCATGCGGTATAAGTCATTGCCGGCACGGTGGCATCTTCCGGCTCGTCGAAGGCATACAAGGCGCGCAGCAGGAAGTGGCGCGACGGGGTGTCGCTAAGTTCGTCAAGGTAGTTGTAGGAGGTGCCGCTCATGTAGGTATTGGTATATACCTGCGTTTCGGGATGGTCGATTGTGCCGTCCTCGGTACCGCCGTCGGTGGCCACGTAGGTCTTGCCGGCAATGGCAAAGATGAAGCCGCGGTCGGTATAGAACGGTTCGGCCAGACGGTGGGTGTTCCACTCGCCGTCAACGGTGGTGACGTTGGCCTGGTACAGCACTTCGCCCGTCGGGTTGCCGCCGTAGTCGGTGCCGAGCAGCATCAGGGTGATGTTGTTGTCGATGCTGCCGGTGGTTTGCCATTTCAGTTCATAAATGGTGTATTCGCCCACATAAATAGTACCCACGATTTGCGACCCGGTGTAATATGAACCGTAACCGTAGGAGTCCACTGCCTCGCCGTTGTCGTACTTCAGTTCAACGAGCGGTTGTGGGCGTTCCCATGCCACAGCTATTTCGTCGCCGTCGGTGGCTGTGACGCTGTAAGGCGGCAGCACGTTCAAGTCGAGTGCGAAGTCGGTACCAGGCATATTTGCCGTCAGGCTTATGTCATTGCTTTGCTCTATGTAGAAGTTCTTGGTGATGCTGATTGTGTGGTCGCCCTCGTAAAGCATCAGGCTGTAAGTGCCGTCGCTGCCTGTGGTGGCATAGTCGCCGTCACCGGCATCCACACGTGCGCCGCTTATGGGGTTGCCATCTTTGTCGGTTACGGTGCCGCTGACGGTGTATTTTTTGAGCAATGTCAGCAAAAAGTCAACGGTAATATTGTCGCCGGCATTTAGTGTCACGTGTTCTGTTCCTTTCGAGTAGCCGGATATGTATTCTGCGGTGATGTCGTATTCGCCAGCGGGAACATCTTTGAATGTGTATTTGCCGCTGTAATCGGTTGTGGTTGAGTATTCGCCCATTGTAACTGTTGCCCCGTAGCATCCCATTGAGAAAGAGCTATTGCCATACTTCACCGTACCCGACACGGTGGCTACATTGTTTGATCCCCATTTGAAGTTGGTTATGTGCAGGCCTTCGTTTGAAGAGTAAGCACCCTCCACGTCGTAGTGCAAATAGATGCGGTAGTCGCCTTCGGTATCGACTTGTACCGGTACCGATGCATCGTAACCGCCATAATATGCCTCCGAACCCTTTATCGTCAACGTATCGATTGCCGAAGCATCTTCGGGGGCTGTGCCCACGGGTGCAATGCGCACTTCAAGGGTTTCGGTGGGCGAATATGAGCAGTTTACTTTGAATGTGGCAAGCGTCTTTTCGCCTGCGGCCAATTTAGCCGGTGGAGAAATTAGCCACTCGTCGGCCTCGCCGGTTGAAACTTGCGGTCCGCGGCGGAATTCCACGCCCGGGTTGCCTGTCCACAGGTTGCCTATGTGCCATGTGTTGCCGTCGGCGTTGCCATCGACTATGGTCCACGAGGCAAGGTCTTCTTCGGTTGTCAGTGCGCTTTCGATGGGCAGTTTAAGCGGCTCGCCTGCCTGCACGGCATTCGATTGTGCGCTGCCACCCTCGCCGCCGGCGTTAATGGCCGTCACGGTGTAGATGTAGCCGGCCCATGCGCCGCTCACCTCGTCGGTAACCGAGGTCGCGGTGGTGCTTGCTGCAACCACTTTGTCGTCGCTGCGCACCACTTTGTAGGAGATTTCGCCTTCAAGTGCGCCGCCGTTTTGCCCGGTGGTGGGGGCAGTCCAGCTCACGGTTATGGTATTGCCTGTTGCGGTGGCTGTGATGCCAGTAGGTGCCGACGGTACGTCCTTGCCCACGTAGTCTTGGGCAAGGGCAAACATACCTTCGCCCTCGCCGTTGCTCAGCGTCACCTTGTAGGTGTAGTTGCCGGCTTGCGGCACGTTGTCGGTGTAGGTTGCGGTTTGTCCTGCGGTCACGTCATCCACTGTTCCCACGGCCTCGCCGTTGCGATATATGGTGGCGTGTGTGAGTGAGCCTATGCTGCTGCGGTTGAAGGCAGTCGTCGGGCAAGTCCATTGCAGCTCGCAGCTGTTGCTGCCGTCGGCTGCCGGGATTATGGTCAGGCCTGTTGGTGCTGCCGGGCTTTTGGGCGTGGCCTTGGTGTAGCCGGTGTAGATGCCGGCATACAGGTTGCTTTGCATCGAGCCGACGGCTGTCGATGTGCCGGCCTCGGTGTCGATTTCAAAAAGATAAGTTCCGGCCCAACTGCCGTTTACAAGGAAGTAGAGCTTGCCGGTATTCATGTCGAAGTCGAGCGAGCGCAGTGCGGCAGTGTTGGCGTAATGCCCGGTTTCAGCCACTTCGGTCATTTCGTAGGTTTCCCGGTCTATCTTGTAAATCACGCCGCTCAGGTCGGCCGTGAACACTTCCCCCCAAAGGTTGGCTGCGATGGCAAATTGGCTGGGTTCGAGCCGGCTGAGTACGGTTGATTCCTTGGTGCCGAGGTTGAGTTGCGACAGATAGCAGTCGGGGTAGTCATACTGGATGAACAGCAGCGACTGCGTGGTGTAGTCGTAGGTCAAATCGTTCATCACGGGTACGTTATCCATCACCACTTCGCTGTTGCCCGTTTCAAGGTCGTAGGCCACCAATTGTGAGGAGCTTTCGCCCTCGACGTAGGCATAATAGCTGCCCTCCACAAAGGCTCCGGCCTTTACATTGACCCCGATGGAATAGAGCGAGGCAAATTGCGAAAACTCGTCAAGATTGAAGGTGGCAAGGCTCCCGTCGGTGCGGTTGTAGGCGTAAGCCGTGTTCCCTTCTTCTCGAACAGATTGTGCATAAACTGATGCAATTGATAAGCAAAATGCAATCAGAAGTAAGGTTTTTCGTAACATTCGTTATATAATGAGGTTTATGATTAATAATTTGCACAAATATAACAATATAATTTATATGCAGAAAATATCAATTATAAATTTTTTGTATTTGCCTGCGTATTTCATGGCGAAAGTGGTATTTTGCTGTTAAATCATGGTTTTTTATTGCCGCCTGCTAAAAATGTGGTGTACATATTTGTGTGAGTGAGGTAAAATGCGTATTTACCCCCCTGTAGAGACGCGATTAATCGCGTCTCTACAACCACCAAGTTATATAAAATGTTGTAAATCAGCCGTTATTTCACCGAGACGATGTATAATCGTTTCTACAACTTCAATGTCGGAATTATGATACACCCACAATTTTTTGTGTGACCGCCGTTATATCATTCCCATCAGGTCGAGTATGGTGGGGGTGAGCAGTGCGGTGAAGATGCCGTTGATTGTCAGGCCGAGGCTTGCAAACGCCCCATACTTGCCGCTCACGTCCATCGCGCGTGAAGTACCCATGGCGTGTGCAGCCGTGCCCATCGACAGTCCTTGTGCTATCGGGGAGCCGATGTGGGTGAGTTTCATCACGCGGAACCCGGTCATCCCACCGAATATGCCCACGCATATCACCACTGCTGCGGTGAGCGACGGTATGCCGCCGACGGCGCGTGTCACTTCCATGGCGATGGGCGTGGTCACCGACTTGGCTGCCAGCGAGAGTACCACTTCTTGCGTGGCACCGAGCAGCCTCGCCACGAGTACCACCGATATAATGCCCACCACGCAGCCTGCAAGTTCCGACATGAGCAGCGGCAACAGTTGCTTGCGTATGGCCGAGAGTTCCTTGTATAGCGGCACTCCGAGAGCCACAACGGCTGGTTTAAGCCAAAATTCTATCAGGCGGCCGCCTTCATTGTAGGTTTCTATGCTCACGCCCGTGCATTTGAGGAATGCTATTAGCACCACTGCCGACACTAATATGGGATTGAGCACCGTCCAACCTGTGCGCAATTGCAGTATTTGGCTTGCGGCATACACGATGAAGGTGAGTGCCAGCAGGAAGTACATATTATTTAGATATTCCATGGCTGCCCCCTCCCACGAGCTTTCGCATGAGCTGGTGTACCCACCCGGTGACTATGATTACGAGCATGGTGCTTAGTGCCGATGCAAGCAGGATGGGTAGCCACTGTGCGCGGATTATGTCGAAGAACAGCATAAGCGACACTGCGGCTGGAACGAAAAAGAAACCAAGGTTCTTGACAAGGAAATTTGCCATGCCCTCGACTTGTTCGAGGCGTATGACACGGAAGTGGAGCAATGCCGTGAGCAGTAACATACCTATCATGCTCGACGGCAGCTTGATGCCTGTGAGCCACACCACTAATTCCCCGAGTGCGAGGCACCCGAAGATGATTGCACATTGAATAACCATAAAACAATCTTACTAAAAACCGGGCGCAAAGTTACCCTTATTTTTAGAAATTGTTCACACAATGATGCTGTTTTTTTGACCCGAATGAATGCGAGCAGGCCCGATAGTGGAGAAAATCCCCATTTATTGGTGACGCGGTGCGCAAAAATACTTATTTTTAGGGATTTCTGGTGCCGTGGATAATGGCTTACTTTGTAACCGAAAAACATAATCGTAAAAAAGACATTGTTATGAAAAAGACTGTGATAATCTACGGCTCATCGACTGGCACGTGCCAGAGCATTGCCGAAACAATCGCACAGAAACTCGGAGTGGCCGACATAATGGATGTGGCAAAGGTAACTATAGCCCAGGTGCAGGGATATGACAATCTGTTGCTGGGTACCTCGACATGGGGTGCCGGCGAGATGCAAGACGATTGGTATGGCGGAATAAAGCAGATAACCAGTGCCGACCTTAGCGGGAAGACCGTGGCACTTTTCGGTTGTGGCGACTCGCAATCCTACAGCGACACCTTTTGCGATGGAATGGGCGAGATATATCGCGAGTTGCAGGGAACTGGCTGTAACATAATAGGCGGTGTATCGACCGACGGCTATACCTACGATGATTCCACGGCTGTGGTTGACGGTCGCTTTGTGGGGCTTGCCATCGACGATGTTAACGAGAGCGAACAGACCGAGGCACGCATAGATGCATGGGTCGAGGCTATAAAGAACCAATTGTAAAAAAAATTCCATAGCCTAATAAATCAGCTGCCCTATGCCTGCATTGCCAGCCAACATAAGCCCCGAGGTGGTACAAGTGTTCTTGAACTACATCTACGAGTTCAAGAAAGGAGTGCGCCAAATGGTGCTTTTCACTGCCGAGAAGAAGTATGCCGAATATGCCATTCGCCGCTTGTCGAGTCAAAAGATAAACTATCTTATCCAGCCGGTGGGTGATGGCAAGATAAACTTGTTTTTCGGCCGAAGGGAGTGCATCAACGCCATCAGGCTGATGGTGACCCGTCCGCTCAACAAATTGACACCCGAGGAGGATTTCATACTTGGAGCCATGCTGGGGTATGACATTTGTGGGCAGTGTCGCCGCTACTGCGTGCGTAAGGGGCAAGTTGCCGGCGACATCGTGACGACGTGACGGGTACAGCTATCGCTGTTGTTCGTTAAAATATGAAACAGTGAAACGAATGGACGCACGACCTATGCGTCCATTCGTTTCATGTTGACCATATTGCTAAGTCATGACAGCCAAATGGCGAAATCCTGGCGCGGTAGTTTGGGGCTGAGGATGATGACGGCCATTTTCTCGTTGGTGAACGTCATGCCGTAGGACATTTGTTCCTTGCACCGTTGCCACAGTGCCGTCATTGGACGAGACGAGCATATATTGCGCAGCACCAGCACACCTTCTTTTTGCACCATGCTGTCGATAAGCGCGGTGGCTGCTGGGGCATCGCTGTCGGCAAGGTTGTTTATTGCCACAAAGCGGCAGGCGGCTGAGTCTTCGGCGGCAAGTAGTTTTTCATATTCAGCTATGGCATCTTGCAACTTGTCGTGGTCGGTTATGCGGCTTTTGTACCCGGCAAGCAATTCACAAGCGGCATTGTTGTCGGTAACGGCAGGGTCGTAAATCACGGCACGGCTGCGGCGCGATACCGTTAGCAGGCTTGCGGCAGCCACTCCATAGCTTGTGCCTATCGACAGGAACAGCGGCGGATTGTAATAGTTGGCCACGCGGAACAGGGCCGCCGCTTCGCTTATGGATATTACCCGCGGCTTGTAGCCTTGCACGGCCTGTGTGCGTTCTGTCACCGCGAGCCGCAATTGTTGCAGATGGTCGTAGCAATAATAACCATATTCCTCGTCGAGCACGTTCTTGATAAAATTGAATGCAAATGGTGAATGTACGCCAAATCCCTTTGCGGTGTGCATTCGCGACAGTGCCGAGCCTAAGTGTTTCAGTTTGCCCATTGCTTGCGGTATTTTAAAATTCCCATGGCGGCAGCGGCGACGGCAGCCATGTATATTAGTATTATGGAGATGTAGGCAAGTGTCTCGGTCACTGTTACCGACTGCGGTTCAAAGCTGAAGTCGATAGTGTGGCTGCCGGCTGGAATGCGCAATGCTCGCAGCACGTAGTTCACACGGCCTATCTCGGCTGGTTTGCCGTCGATTGTAGCCTCCCAGCCCCACGGGAAATATACCTCGGAGAACACGGCCACGCCGCCATTTCGGGTGCTGGCGTGGTAGGTGAGGCGGTTGGGGGCGTAGGTGGTTTCATATATTGTGTCGCCCGGTGCTTTGACCGGAACATCTGTGCCAAGTGCGGCCTGGAACCGGCGGTCGGCCACGGCCTGGGTGGCAGGGTTGAAGTCGTTGAGATAATCCATCTCCTGTCGCGGCGTTTCCACATAGTCAACCGTGTCAACGAGCCAAGCGTTGCCCAGTGCCTCGGGGTTGAGCGATACTTCGGTGTCGCTTGTGATAATATACTTGGTGTTGAGCATATTAAGAACGTCGAAGTTCACGCGGTTGTTGCGGAAGTCCATTTGGTAGGTCATCAAGTCCTGGTAGCGTGTAAGCTTGGCTGCATGGTAACCGCCCACCGACTTGTGGTAGAACGACGGCATGGCATCTTCAAACAGTGGCACGTCGAGCACACGGTAGTTCATTGCCGTGTCTTGCAGTATTTGCTCATCGGCCGGACGCTTGGCGAAGTAGAGTTGCTCGTTGGTGGCCGTGGGCTTGGTGAACGACTCGCTGCTAAGGTAACGCTTGTTGACCGTGTAGAGGTCCACAAGCACCACTACTCCTATCAGCGCGGCGGCAACTGCCGGCTTTATTTTACCGGCTTGTGCCACGAATATCACCCCTGCGCCGAGCGCAATGACGATGAAACTGCGGATGGCATCGGCCGAAATCATGGCCGAACGCACCTGCTCGATGGCTGCAAAGAGCGTTGGCAATTGCTGCGCCACCCCCTGGTCGAGCAACTGTTGCTCCTGCTCGGAGTATAGGTTGAAGATGCCCGGGAACCAATATACTATGAGGCACACTGCGGCGCAGATGCCCAGCGTGGCAAATGTGGCTGTGCGCTGCCACGGCTGCAACTGCCTGTCGAATAGCATCTTTTGCAATGCCAGCATGGCCATGAGTGGAATGGTGAACTCGGCCACCACAAGTATGCTCGATACCGTGCGGAACTTGTTGTATAGAGGAAAGTGGTCGATAAACAGGTCGGTAAGCCACATCATGTTGTGGCCCCACGACAGCATCACTGTTATGATTGTGGCAATGAGCACCGCCCACTTCAGCGGCCCCTTGATGATGATGCACCCCACTATGAACAGCGCGAAGATGAGTGCGCCCACATACACGGGCCCGTTGGTCATGGGCTGGTCGCCGAAGTATTGTGGGAATTGCGACAGGTATTGGTAATCCTGCGCCGATATTTCACCTTCGTTTAGCAGCCGCTTGGCCTGGTCGGTGTCGGCAAGTGTGAGCATTTGGTTCTTGCCGTCCACGGGTTTCAGCGTGGCACCGCCGTCCACGTTGGGGATAAGCAGCGTGAATGTTTCTGATTTCCCGTAGCTCCATGCCGTTATGTAGTCGCGGTCAAGCCCCCACTTGGTGGCATTTGGCGTTGCCGTGGCAAGTTCGGAATGGCCTCCGCGCATGGTTTCCTTGCTGTATTGGTAGGTGTTGTACAGGTTGGGTGAATTGGCAAGCACCGCAAGCACTGCGGCCACGGCGAGTGTGCCGGTGGCTATTCCCCACTGCTTTACGCGCTTTACGCGGCAGGCTATTACAAGGTAGCCTATGGCGAGTGCGGCAATCAGGAACAGGAAGTAATATGTCATCTGCGGGTGGTTCGAGGAAACCTGCATTGCCGCCGCCAGTGCGGCCACTGCGCCGCCTGCCAAGTAGCGTCCGCGGTAGCACCATACGATGCCTGCGATTGTGGGCGGAACGTAGGCCAGTGTGTAGAACTTCCATATATGCCCGGCACCGATTATTATTATGAAGTAGGTGGAAAAGGCGTATGCGATGGCTCCTATCAAGGCTATGTGCCACCTGACGCGGCAGGCAAGCATCAAGATGAAAAAGCCCGCCATCATCATGAACAGCAAGTTGGCCGGCGAAGGCAGCCAAAGTCCATACACGTCGTTAATCCACGACAGCAGTGCGCTGCTGCCGTATGACGGAGCTATTTGGAACATCGGCATTCCCGAGAACAGCGAGTTGGTCCACCATGTTCTTTCGCCGGTCTCGGCGGTGAATGTTTTTGCTTCCTGCCCGTTGGCTATGCCTTGCGTCACGTCGTGCTGGCTCAGCACGTTGCCCTGCATAGCGTCGGGATAAAAATAGCATAACGAAATTGCCGCCATCACAATGATTGCGGCCACTATGAACAATGCTTGCGACCTTTTCAGCCAGGCTGCCAAGCCGCCACCATTCCGGGCCTCATTACCTTTCTCCATGAAACTAATCCTAATAAATATGTGCGGTAAAGTTACAAACAATTAAGTAAATGCGCAAACCGCCACCGAGTGTTGCGGCTTGCGCATTTATTATGTGTATGGGCTTATGTGGCTGCCTATGTTAGTATTGTTCCTTTTCGTTGGGGAAGTCGCCGCTTTTCACGTCGTTGATGTAATTTCCCACGGCCTCGATGATGGTTGAGCCTATCGATGCGTAGCGGCGCAGGAAACGGGGCGAGAATCCCATATTGATGCCCAGCATATCGTGCATCACAAGCACTTGGCCGTCAACGCCTCCGCCTGCGCCTATGCCTATTACCGGTATGGTGAGTTCGTCGGCCACTTGTTTTGCGAGCGCGGCCGGGATTTTCTCAAGCACGAGGGCAAAGCAGCCTATCTCTTGCAGCATACGGGCATCGTTGATGAGCTTTTCGGCTTCGGCTTTCTCTTTTGCACGCACAGCGTATGTTCCGAATTTGTTGATTGACTGTGGAGTAAGCCCCAGGTGACCCATGACCGGGATACCGGCGCACAGTATTTTTTCGATTGATTCGCGTATCTCGGAGCCGCCTTCAAGTTTCACACAGTCGGCGTGAGTCTCCTTCATTATGCGCACTGCCGATGCGAAAGCCTCAAGTGGGTTGCCCTGGTAAGTGCCGAAAGGCATATCCACCACCACGAGGGCGCGGTTGACAGCCTTCATCACCGACTTGCCGTGGTAAATCATTTGGTCGAGAGTCATAGGCAGTGTGGTCACGTTGCCCGCCATCACGTTAGATGCCGAGTCGCCAACGAGTATTACGTCCATTCCGGCCTCGTCGATAAGCTTGGCCATAGAGTAATCGTATGCAGTAAGCATTGAAATCTTCTCGCCGCGTTGTTTCATTTCTATGAGGCGGTGAGTAGTTACTTTGCGCTTGTCTTCAGCTGTGTAAGTTGACATGATTATAAGTGTTTTATGAAAATTGCTGCAAAGTTACTGCAAGGCGAGCGCAATAGCAAAAAAACAGCTTGCTGATTTTTTGCATAGCCGAGCCGCAGCGTAGCTTATTGAAAGTTACAGCAAGGCGAGAGAAGAAAAAACAAATTCATTTGTTTTTTTCTTCCGAGCCGCCGCGTGTGTTACTGCAAGGCGAGTAAAAAAACACCATTGGGCAAAGTATGGTGTTTCGAGTAATAATTGCTATTTTTGCAATTGTACTAACAATTATTGCACAAATAGAAAATGAGACATTTCGTCATTACCATGCTGGCAATGCTCATGGCCATGCCTGCAATGCTTGCCAAGGGGGGCGACAAATATCCGCAAGCCACGTTCCCCAAGAAGACGCACGACTTCGGCTACATAAAAGAGGCCGACGGGGTGGTGACGTGCGAATTTGAATTTATCAACACTGGCAACGAGCCGCTTGTAATCAATTCGGTGCGCCGCACGTGTGGCTGCACCGTGCCAGAATATCCTAAGCGACCCATAAAGCCCGATGGCAAGGGGGTGATAAAAATAAGCTTTAATCCGATGGGCTACTTCGGCGGGTTCCTGAAGACGGTGACAGTGCGCACCAACGGGCGCGAGAAAAGCACCACGCTCACCCTTGAAGGGTCGGTGATACCTGAAGGCGGCGATGAGTAGGGCGGCATTGGCATTGGCACTGTGGTGCTGCGCCACTGTCGCGGCCATGGCTGGAGGCAGGCTTGAATGGGTGGAGACGCGGCATTCGGTGGGGGAGGTGGCCGAATCGGACGGGCGCGTGGAACACGTGTTCGTGGCCGTGAACACGGGCGACGACGATGTGGTGATTAACCGTGTGCGGGCATCATGCGGCTGCTCTACAGCCGATTATCCGCGCCGCCCCATAGCACCCGGCGACACGGCACGGGTGGCTGTCACCTTCAACCCTGCCGGGTGGGCAGGCGGGTTCACCATGTTCTACACCGTGCTTACAGGCTCGGAGCCGCAGCGCACCACATTGCGGCTTGAGGGAACGGTGAAGGCCGAGGAGCTTACGGTCAATGAGAAATACCCTGTGGCTGTGGGGTCGCTGAAGTTAAATGCAAGTTCGGTGCCATTTGGAGAAATGACAGTCGGCGAGGTGCAGGAAGCTTGCATCGAGGCGTATAACGACAGCGACGTGCCAATGCTGTTCTATGCCGAAGATATGCCATGTGGCATCGAGGTGACTCCACGCAAGGCTGTGGTGCCGCCTCGTGGAACGGTTGCGGTGAAAGTGCGGCTCGATACCGGCAAGGCCCAGTGGCGCGGCTATGCCGAGGGTGATTTCACCATGTTTGCCCAGCCCGAAGAGCCAGGCCCAGGTGCATTGGCCGGAATAAGGAACATCGATGTGATGGCCACTGTGCATGACGATTTTGCATCGTGGAGCGACGAGCAAAGGCGCAATGCGCCGTCGTTGGCTTTGAAGTCCGACCGCTTGGTGTTTGCCGACATCGACACGCTCGCCGCAAGCCGCCAGTTGGTGATAAAGAACTGTGGCAAATCTCCGTTGCAGATATACGGCATACGTCTGGTCGAAAGCTGCGTGACGGTGGATTTCGGTAACGGGATGTCGCTCGATTGCGGCGAGAAGGCGGCAATAAGCGTGGCGGTGCTGCCCAGTAAAATGGAAGAAAATATTTTAAACACTTATATAATAATCTACTGCAACGATCCGCTGCACTACAAGCAGGTGGTGCGCGTCGTGGGCAACAAAAAATAAATCAGCACATTATGGAACACCCTGAAAACGACCAGAAATTTGCAGGACTTGCCGTCAACAGCGGCATTGAGCAACCACCGTCGGTCAACCCTTACCTAAAGGCGCGCCGTCGCCGCCGCCTGTTGTCGGCCTCGGAATATGTGGAAGGCATATTGCGCGGCGACATCACCATACTGAGCCAGGCCGTGACGCTCGTCGAGAGCCATAACCCCGAGCACGAGGCCGTGGCGCAGGAAGTCATCGAGAAGTGCCTGCCGCACTCGGGCAATTCCATAAGGGTGGGCATCACAGGCGTTCCCGGGGCCGGGAAGAGCACAAGCATCGACGTGTTTGGCCTCCACGTGCTAAAACAGGGGGGCAAGCTCGCCGTGCTCGCCATCGACCCCAGCAGCGAACGCTCGAAAGGGAGCATACTGGGCGACAAGACGCGCATGGAAAAGCTGTCGGTGCACCCCGACGCATTCATCCGCCCCAGCCCGTCGGCAGGCTCGCTCGGCGGCGTGGCTCGCAAGACGCGTGAAACCATAGTGCTGTGCGAGGCGGCAGGTTTCGACAAGATATTTGTGGAGACCGTGGGCGTGGGCCAGAGCGAGACAGCCGTGCACTCGATGGTCGATTTCTTCCTGCTCATTCAGCTTGCGGGCACAGGCGACGAGTTGCAAGGCATAAAGCGCGGCATCATGGAGATGGCCGACGGAATAGTAATCAACAAGGCCGACGGCGACAACGTGGATCGTGCCAACCTTGCCGCCACCCAGTTCCGCAATGCCCTGCACTTGTTCCCGCTGCCGCCAAGTGGCTGGGCGCCGCGAGTGCTGACCTACTCTGGCTACTACGAGATAGGCATCGCCGAGGTGTGGCAAATGATATACGATTACTTCGACTTTGTGAAAGGCAATGGCTATTTCTACGAAAAACGCCGCCAGCAGGAACTTTACTGGATGTACGAGACCATCAACGAGAAACTGCGTGATAACTTCTATCAGAATCCGGCTATCGAGGAAATGCTTGCCGCCAAGCAGCAATTGGTGCTGGGCAACCGCCAAAGCTCTTTTGTGGCCGCCCACGAAGTCCTCGACCGCTACTTCACCATGCTCAAATATAACAAGTAGATTGGTATATTATGGGGCAACTTTTTACTGCGAGAGCCTTCAGACCTTATTTAAGAAATGAGATGTAGGTTCTTGCAGTAATACTATGCCATCTTCTTTTTTATGGCATGCAATAATGTTATTGCATGATTGATGAAATCATGCTATTTTCGCAATGCAATTAGAATCATGCAAATGTATATCGACGAAATCAATAACATTCTTGTTCCCACTATAACCGAGGTACCTGTGGTGCTTGACCTGTTTGCGGGCTGCGGAGGCCTGTCGTTGGGATTTGAGGCGGCAGGTTTCGAGACCGTGGGTTTTGAGTGCGTGGAAGCTGCCGTTGAAACATATAACCGCAACTTGAAAGGCCGATGTCATGCAACAATGCTTGAAGTGGGTTCGGAATATCCCTACGCTGATATTGTTATAGGCGGTCCGCCTTGCCAACCATTCAGCGTGAGAGGCAGCCAAAAGGGCATGGCAGATGCTCGCGACGGTTTTCCGATTTTTATTGATGCCATTAAGCGGCTTAGGCCAAGGGTATTCATGTTTGAAAACGTGCGTAACCTCATGTACTCTCATAAATGGTATTTGGACTTAATCCTTGCCGAGCTAAGGGGGCTTGGGTATTT
Organism: uncultured Muribaculaceae bacterium; assembly: GCA_944320595.1. Lineage (GTDB taxonomy): Bacteria > Bacteroidota > Bacteroidia > Bacteroidales > Muribaculaceae > Avimuribaculum. The sequence goes on from CALUIB010000017.1 coordinate 15,038, forward strand.
GGTCGAGATGAAGTGCATGAATGCGGTGGATTATGGTGTACCACAAAATAGGGAACGATTGATTGTGGTGGGGCATAAATCGCGCTACCAATTCCCGATACGGGAAAATCGCAAGGTAACCGTGGGCGAGGCAATAGGCGACACGATGAATACTGCCCCCGAAGGCAGTCGTTTCCTTACTGCCGCACAAGACGAGTATATAGCAAAATATGAAAAAGCATCGTGCTGCATAAATCCTCGCGACCTATACCCCGATCGTCCGGCGCGTACCATAACGTGTCGCAATTTGGCCGGAGCCACCAGCGACATGCAGCGAGTGCGGCTGCCCGATGGGCGTAGGCGGCGCATTACCCATAGGGAAGCTGCAAGACTGCAAAGTTTTCCCGATTGGTTTGAATTTGTGGGAAATGAGACCCAGCAATTTAATCAAATAGGGAATGCCGTTCCACCACTGATGGCATATAAGATTGCATTGTCGATAAAGCACACATACTATGCGGAAGAACGTAGTGCTGCTGAAATAGCGTCGTTAAACAAAATGATTGTTGGCAGTCGCTTATATAATATTGCATGAATGAGCATAAAAAATAATTACCACATCAAAAAATTGGCGAGATTAAGTGATAAGGGAGGATTTTTTGCATAGATAACGCACACATTTTATCATACATTTAATCTTATGCAACAAGACACTTTGATAGTGATTACTGGGCCCACGGGGGTGGGGAAGACTGCGACGGCCATTGAGGTGGCTCGTGGGGTGGGGGCTGAAATCATTTCGGCCGACTCGCGGCAGATTTTCCGTGAAATACCCATAGGCACTGCGGCACCGTCGGCCGAGGAGCTGCGGCAGGTGAGGCACCATTTCATTGCCATAAAAAACTTGACCGACTACTACAGCGCGGCGCAGTTCGAGCAGGATGCGATGGGGCTGTTGCCCGTACTTTTCGACCGCTCGCCGCGGCGGTGCGCCGTGATGTGCGGCGGGTCGATGATGTATGTCGATGCGGTGTGCCGTGGCATCGACGAGATGCCTACGATAAGCCCCGACGTGAGGGCGCGTGTGAAAAGCCTTGCCGAGGAGTGCGGCATAGAGGCCGTAGTGGCCCAGTTGGAATTGCTCGACCCTGAATATTTGAAGATTGCCGACCTGTGCAACCACAAGAGGCTGCTGCATGCGCTTGAAATTTGCTATCAGGCCGGTAGGGCATACACCGAATTGCGCACCGGCAGGGCCAAGGAACGCCCGTTCCGCATAGTGAAGGTGGGGCTTAACTTGCCTCGCGAGGAGCTGTTTTCGCGCATCAACAGTCGTGTTGATGCGATGATTGAGGCTGGATTGGAGCAGGAGGCTCGGTCGGTTTATCCGTTGAGGCATCTCAATTCATTGAATACCGTTGGATACAAGGAGATGTTTGCTTATTTCGACGGCTCTATGGACTACCGCACTGCCGTGGAGCGGATAAAGAAGAATACCCGAGTGTATGCCAAAAAGCAAATCTGCTGGTATGCCCGCGACCCGTCGATGACGTGGCTTGAGCCCGCCGCTGATGCCCCGAGGCGAATAATAGAGCTGGCAGGGGTATACACCAGCAAGCTCGACTTCAAAGAGGTCAAACACATCGAACCGTAATACATTCGACCTCTTTGAGGCCGTTCTATGTATGATGATTCCGTGTTCCGATGGTTTGGCTTCGCCTCACACATCGGTTACCTCAAGTTGGACGGCTTTGCCGCCCTACCGTATAGGCATTTCGATGCCCACCGGGGCAAGAACGCATTTCAGCGCACCCTCTACATGATGCGTTGGCATTTAGCGGACTGCAATAAAAAATCGGAGGAACACCTTGCGAGTGTATTCCTCCGATTTTTTGTTATTTAAGCGTGGCTTTGTATCAGCGTTTCAGCAACTTTTGTGCCTGTACACCTTGCGGAGTGTAGATGCGCACGATGTAGGTTCCGGCGGTGAGTGCCGAGATGTCCATCATGTTTTCACCCTCGCTGGCTGCCACCATTTGCCCTGCCAGGCTGTAAACCTCTATGCGGTTCACGTCGCTGCTGTTCACTTGTATGAAATTCGATGCAGGGTTGGGGAAGATGCTAATGTTGCGGTAGCCTTCCGTGCCGTCGGCCTCAATTTCTTCCACACCCACTGCGTGTTCCATATTGGTGATAACAATGAAACTGTGGGCGGGCAAGGTGATGGTCCCTGCCTTTGCGTCGAAAGTGGCCGAGCTTACGCCGTGGGATTGAAGCGCGGCGTAATATGTGCCGTCGGGGTTGTCGAACGTGTAGCTGAACGTCTTCGACCCTGATGTTGTCGGGTTGTAGGCTGCAACGAGTTCCTTCGAGCCATCGGCACTGCGCATGGTTATGAAACGTCCGGTTTCCCAGTCGTTGTTGCCCACCGTCCAGTAGAACTCGGCATCCTCGCTGAAGAGTTCGGGATTCGAGCGGCGAATGTTAAGCAGCGTCGAGTAAGTGTCATACAGCCCCTTGCGCTGGGCGTTGTCGTAATATTCCCAATGCGGTTCTTTGGGGTCTGTGTCGCCGTTGCCGCCGCTTATGTCATAACCGAGTTCGCCGAATTGCCAAATCATCTTGGCTCCCGGCACGAGAATCGAGAAAGCGGCGTTTGAGCCGAGGCGGCGCATACGCTGCATCAGCGACCCAGGGAGGGTGCCTGCTCCATACTGTATTTGCTTTGCGCCCATGCGCTCCTCGTCGTGGCTTTCCATATAGGCCACGGTAGAGCCGAACGGGCGGCTCTCGTCGCCGGTCCACATTCCGCGGAATGTGCTGTTTTCCTGGTAGCCCATGGCGGCCTGGCAATATTGCTCGTTCATCTTTTTCCACGACATGCCGCCGTAGTTCCCTATTTCGTTTTCCTCGGCAGTATCGACGAAGTATTCAAAAATGGCGTATGCATCGGGGTTGACTTCCCACATTGCGTCCATGAACTGTTTCACGTTGCGTATGCGCGATGCGTTGTATTGGTTGCCGTCATAGTCGCTGGCATAGCTGCCCGAGTCGCCTAAGCCCTTGGCAAGGTCGAAACGGTAGCCGTCGATGCGGTATTCTCGCAGCCAGTATTGCAGCACGTCGCACATATAGTCGCGCACGTGTGCGCTTTCCATCTTCCATTCGTTGCCCACGCTCCAGTTGTGCGGTGCCACGGCGTTATAGAACGGGTTGTCGGCAGCCGGGCGGTTGTTGGTAGCATCCCAGTACATCTTGCACCACGGGTGCTGCCCCCAGGTGTGGTTGAACACCACGTCGAAAATCACGGCTATGCCGCGGCGGTGGCATTCGTCGATGAATGTCTTGTACATGGTGCTTGTGCCATAATACTTGTCGGGCGCGAAATAGAAGTTGGGATTGTATCCCCACGAGTTGTTGCCGTCGAATTCCATCACCGGCATCAGCTCTATGGCGTTGATACCCAGGCGTTGCAAGTAGTCGAGGTGCGTCATGGCTGCCTCAAGGCTTTGCTCCTCGGTGAAGTCGCGCAGCAGCATTTCATATATTATCAAGTCCTCCTTGGCCGGAGCCTCGAAGTCGGTCACCTGCCACTGATAGCCGTCACCGTTGCCGTGGTAAACGGCAATTGCGAGTTCGGGCACACGGTCGGTAGGGAACGATTTCAGCCCGGGGTAACGTGTGGCACCCTGGTTGATGTACTTGTCGTTCCACGGGTCGAGGATAAGCCGTGCATACGGGTCGGCCACTTGGATATTGTCGTCCACGATGAAGTAGTATCCGTATTCCTTTGCCGGGTCGATTTTCTCGGCTGGCACGGTGAGCCAGAAGTATCGGTCGTCGGCCTGGCCCTGGTAGTTCATCACGTTTTCGGCCATCATGCGGTAGTTGTCCCATTCGCCCACTATCATCACGTTGCTCTTATTGGGAGCATACAGGCAGAATGTAACATTGCCGTCGGCATCGGCGTTGGCACCCTGCTGCAATGTGCCGCCGAATGCCACTTGCTGCGAATTTCCGCGGTGGCACAGCGAGATTGTGTCAAGAACTGTTTCGTTGCCGGCCACGGCCTTGGCTATCACGTCGTAGCTGCCAACTTGCGCAAAGCTGTGGCTTGCGGTGAGCGATGTCGCACCCTGTTTTTGTGCGATTACTTCGCCATTATCGGCATCGTTGATGCGCAGTTCTATGTTGGCTGCCGAGGTGGTGCTGACGGTGAACGACACCGTGTTGTCATCGTCGGTCAGCACGTAGCTGCCGGCATCGCTCGTGAAGTTCATAGCCAGCCCGTCGGGGTAAACATCGATGAAGATGTCGCCGCCGCTTTCCGTCTTGCCCTCCTTTGTGCAGTCGCCGCTGCGGAACACGAAAGCCATGCGTTGCACGGTTTCGCCTTCGTTAAGTTCGTAATACGACTTCAAGTCGCCGATGTTGAGCCGCCACAGGTCGGTTCCGGCATTTTCAAGTTTGTACTTGGCCGAGTTGTCGCCCCATTCCGATGGAGCATGTTTCCAGTCGCTGTTGCCGGTGCTTTCCGAGGTGATTACGCCGGTGTGCGCATACACCTCGCCCGTGTACCCCATCAGCCCCTTGTTGCCTTCGGCTGCGTTGAAGTACACCACAATCCCTGTTGAACTTTGTTGAACTACGGCAGGTTCGGTATATACAACCTGCGCCACGGCCCATGCGCTGCACAGCAGCAACATAGCCATCAAGAGGGTAAATCTTGATTTAATCATTGCATTAAATGGTTAAGTTTGTGTTAAAAAATAATCATAGGTAAACTCTTGGCTTATGTTATCGAAGTCCTGCCTCCATTACGGCAGGCAAATTCCCATTGTTGCCGCAAAGGAACGAAAAAAATGGCATGAGACCAAAAAAATATGGGAAAAATAGAGCATTTAATTGGAGGCATAATTAGGAAATGATATGTACCACGGGCGGAGGAGCCGATCGTGGTACATTATGAGCCATGCTGTTATGCTTGGCAGTTGTTATGCTATGGAATAGGGTGGTGGTTACCATGAGCCACCCGCTCCGCCGCCGCCGAAACTGCCTCCGCCAAAGCCACCGAAACCTCCTCCGCCGAAACCTCCGAAGTCGCTACCGCCGTGGCTGCGCCCTCCGCCGATGCCGCCAAAGGGCAGTCCGCCAAGGAATATGCCGCCTGGGCCGAATGTGCCGGAATTGCCGTTGCGGTTGTTGCCGCCGCCATGCTTGCGCGTAAGTGCCACGATGATGAAGAATATGGCGAATGCGCCCAGCAGCCCCAGCAGCCCTGCCACGGCACTGGCATCGGAGCCTTCTTCGTAGCGTTCCTTGCTATATTCGCCTGCCGCTATGGGGCATATTACGCCCACGGCGGCGCGTATGCCGCCAAAGTAGTCGTTTTGCTTGAAGTGAGGTATCATTTCGCGTTCCACTATCATCTTGCACGTGGCATCGGGCAAGGCTCCTTCCAGTCCATACCCGGTGGCGATGAACGCCTGCCCGCGCGACGAGCCTTTTTTAGGCTTGACCAGCACCACCACGCCGTTGTTGTCGTCGGCAGTGCCCACTTGCCACTGTTCGCCTATCTCGTATGCCATTTCGGCCGGGTCCATTCCGCCAAGGTCGTCGATGGTGACGACGACCACCTGGTTGCTCGTATGGCGGTCGAAACGCACGAGCGAGTCTTCGAGCCATTTCACCTGACTGGGCGACAATATGCCGGCCAGGTCGTTGACAAGCCTTGGCGGGTCGGGGCGCGTCGGCACCTGTGCCGCCACGGTCTGCAATAGTGCCGCCACGAGCAGCAGGGCTGCCGCGGCATTAATCTTCTTTATAGGAAATTTCATCGCTTTGCTCGTTTACGTCATCATTAGTCCACGGGAAATAAGCCGACAGGCTGTCGCCTATCTGCCCGATGACCTCGCACAGGCCGCCAACGGCATCGCCTTGGCGCAGGTAACGGGCAAGCGTCTCCTTTTCCTTGTTCCAAAAGTCGCTGCCTACACGCTCGTTTATGCCGCTGTCGCCGATGATGGCAAACACGTGAGAGCGGTATGCCACATACACCAGTACACCGTTGCGTTGCCGTGTCTCATACATTTTCAGCTCGTTGAACACCTCCACGGCTCGCTGGTATGGGTCGCCCTGCTTGCAGCGCGGCTCTATGTGTACGCGTATTTCGCCCGAGGTGCGTTTCTCGGCTGCTACGATGGCGGCTACCACCCGTTGCTGCCCCTCGCGAGGGATAAAATCGCTGAGTGCCATGTCGGAGTGTGCGTCAGAATTCCACTTTAGGAGCTTGGTGTGCACTTTCGTCGGCCTCGAAATATGGCTTGGCCTCGAAACCGAACATTGCAGCCACTATGTTGCTCGGGAATTGGCGCACCGTCACATTGTAGTCGCGCACCACTTCGTTGAACTTCTTGCGTTCCACGGCAATGCGGTTCTCGGTCCCTTCGAGCTGCGCTTGCAGTTGCATGAAATTCTCGTTGGCCTTCAAGTCGGGATAGTTTTCGGTCACCGCAAGAAGCCTGCTCAGTGCCGCGCCCAGTTCGCCCTGTGCCTCTTGGAAACGGCGCAGGCTCTCGGCATCGATTTTTTCGGGGTCGATGGTTACCTGCGTGGCCCGAGCCCTTGCGCTCACCACGCCTTCGAGCGTCGATTGTTCATGTGTGGCATATCCTTTCACGGTCTCCACCAAGTTTGGGATAAGGTCGGCGCGTCGTTGATATACATTCTCTACTTGCGCCCATGCGCTTGCCACGCCTTCTTCCTTGGTTACGAAAGAGTTGCGCGACCCCATGGCCCATACGCCCACCAAGACCGCTACAACCACTACTGCTATAACAGCAATCAAGCATCCTTTTTTCATCTTATATATGTGTTAATTAAAATTGTTAATCAAGAGATGGAACAAATATCATGCCCCGATTTTGAGGCATTGGCTACAATTCTTCCCGAAAATTAGCACATTATGCGCAATTGTGCAAATAAAAGCAATTTTTATGCTTTTTGCCCGCGCAGGCGGTGGAATGCTGTGGCCAGCTGCGACAGCAGTGCCGCCCTTGCGCTGTCGATGACAAAAATCACGAGGTAGATGGCTACGGTGAACGCGATGAACCACAGCGTGTAGCCCACAAGCCCCGTTGTTTCCCACATTTGCCGGGAAAGCGGTTTCAGTATGCCACCGAAGATATAGGGGTTCTTATGCACCAAGTACACTGCGAAGGCCGTTGCGGCAAGGCGGTTGACAATGCGTGAGCGGAATTCAAGCGATGCGAAGAACATGAATAGCGATACCGACGAGCATAGCACCAATGGCGAATTGTAGGCGTAGGCAAACAGGCTGTCGGTGAAAAGTGCCATCACCACAATCAATGCGGTGCACACCAAGTAGGCGGCAGCCGCAAGGCAGCGCACCCGTTTGCGTCGTGTGGAAATATCAATGTTGTTCCTAATGTATCGGCCTATCAAGTACATCATCACGAGTTGCATCACCGTGTAGCCTGTGGGATTGAAACTGCCATGCCATAGCCATCCGCACCACACATTGAAGGCGACGAAGGCTGCCAGCATCCACTTGTTGAAATCCGTGTGGTTAAGCAGCGGGCTTAGAAGGAACACCCCCAGGTAGGCCGGTACATACCACAGGTCGGTGTGAGAATATACCATCCACGAATGCACCCAGCTGACCCATGACCACGGTACCAACCCGAATGCGGCAAGCAGCGTGTAAATGCCCACGGCATATACCACGCACAGCAATGTGAGCCGTGCAAAGGAGCTCCAGCGGGCTTTTATGCCGAAGTATCCCGAAATGAGCGCAAAGCAGTTGACTCCGATAATTGAAAATGCCTCTACCACCAGCACCCACACGTCGCGCAGGGTTACGGCCTGCAAATTGCCCTTTGGCTCGGGTAGCCCCACCGATGCCGCGCCTATGTGCAGCATCACTATGGCTGCCATGGATATGATGCGCAGCAGTTCTATGTTGGATTGCCGTTCGACTGGTGCGTTTCCCATAATCATTTTCCTTTATCCCGGGCCTCGTCGGCAAAATAGCGGTTGGCAAGGCGTTTCACCCGTGGGGCAAGCAATATGGCCGCCGTCATGTTGGGCAGTGCCATCAGGGCAAACGACAAGTCCATGAGCGCAACCACCGAGCCGAGCGGAATTACCGCGGCCACGATTATCATCACTAAGTAGAAATAGTTGTAATACTTGGCACGGTGTGCGCCGAAGAGGAAGTTGGTGCACTTCAGCCCGTAATATGAGTAGGAGAACATGGTGGAGAATGCAAAGAACAGCACTATCACCATGAGCAAGTAGTGCCCGTAGCCGGGCAGCAAGGCATCGAATGAATTGAGGGCTATATACAGCCCTTTTATCTCCCCGCTGCCGACGTAATTGCCTGCAATGATGATGGGGATAGCTGTGAGCGTGCACACAAGCCCCGAGTCGATTGACGGGCCTATCATGGTCACAAGGCCCTCGCGGATGGGATTGTCGTTGCGCGACGCTCCGTGCATGAGCGACGTTGTGCCCACGCCGGCCTCGTTGACGTAGGCCGCACGGCGGAAACCTATTATTGCCGTTCCTATCAAGCCGCCTATTCCGGCATCGAGGCTGAAAGCTCCGTCGAGTATCGAGGCAAATACCCCCGGTACCTTGTCGGCATGGATTATGATGATGGCTGCCACAAGCAAGAAGTAGAGCCCCACCATGGTGGGCACTATCTTGGTGGCTATGCGCGAGATGCGGGTTATGCCTCCCAGGATTACCGATGCCACCACCACGCATATCGCGCTGCCGAGCAAGAAACGCAGCCACGGCGTGTTTTCTATTCCCATCGGGGAGGTTATGACCGTGGTGACGGCCTCGACGAGCTGGTTGGCCTGCATAAAGCAGAGTGTGCCAAGCAAGGCGAAGATGGCAAAGAAATATGCCATGGGTTTCCATCGCTGTCCAAGTCCGGTGATTATTATATACATAGGCCCCCCTTGCACTTCGCCCGCACTGTCGCGCCCCTTGTACATGATTGACAGGGCCCCCTCGAAGAACTTGGTACACATACCCAGTATGGCACTGACCCACATCCAGAATATTGCCCCCGGGCCGCCCATGCACAAGGCTATGGCCACGCCTGCAATGCTGCCCATGCCCACGGTTGACGATATTTCGCTCATCAAGGCTTGCAGCGAGCTTATCTGCCCGGCTCCGTCGCTACTCTGCTTATAGCGCAATGCCTTGATGGCACTGCCATAGCGGCGCAGCGATATGCCTCCCGAATAAATGAAGAAGAACAACCCACCGCCCAAAAGCAGCAGGAAAAAAGGGTAGCCGCATACGGCATCACTGATGGTGGTGAGCCAGTCGCTTACGCATTTGAAGAAATGTTCCATTCTCACGATATTCGTTATTGGGGTGAGTGTCAGTCATCCCATTCGTCATCGCCCTCGTCGAAGTGGTCTTCGCCGCGGTACCCTCCTCGGTGGTCGTCCCACTCGTCGTCGCCCTCGTCGAAGTGGTCCTCACCGTCATCCCAGCCGTGGTGCTTGCGGTCGTCGGGAAAACGGCCGTCGTTCCACTCATCATCGGTAAAGCTGCGCAACACCTTGCCGCGGCGGTTGACAAGGTAAATCCTGTCATGTCCGCTTGCACGAGCCTGTATTGCGTAGAAATACCCTTTGGGCGACTCCACCACTTGGTTGTCGTTGTCGTCTATGTCTCGGAAACCGAAACCTGCATTCCTGAGTCCCGAAACCACGCCCTCGGGTAATTGCTCGCGGCGAATATCCCACAACGTGCGCAACCATTGTCCCGACGGGCTGAACAGCAAAATCTTTTCTATGTTCTTGTGGCGTATCTTCAATTCAATAAAGCCGTTGTCGGTGTCACGGTCAAGTATGCGGCAACCCCGATACTTTTGACGTGCGAAAGCGGCTACATTTTCACTTTTGTGGCCGCGGGAATTTCCATCTGCCGCCATGGCTGTATTTGCCGTAAAGCCACAGGCAATGGCCATCAAGCCACATGCTAAAGCCAAGTATAAGTGATGCAAAGTTTTCATAAGCAAATAAATTCTAAAGACAAAACAAAAGTAATGCAAGACTGGCGCAAAAGCAAATTATGTATGCACGAAATGCGAGGCATTTTCGGTAGCACGGCCAAAACTGCGAAAAGGTAGGCTTCGGCTCGGTATAAAAAACAAACGAGTTTGTTTTGTTCTGCGCTCGCCTTGCACTATCTTTGCAAATAATGATTAAAAAGCTAAAGATATTACGCATAGTCCTCTCGGTGGCTTTTGTGGCATTGCTCACGGGGGCATTGCTGTGCCACGACCCTGAAAGAGCATCGTGGATTGACTGGACTTGCCAGTTGCAGTTGTTGCCTGCGGTGCTGTCGCTGGCGGCTGGCGTGTGCCTGTTTTGGCTCGCCGTGACGTTGCTCGTGGGGCGAGCTTATTGCTCCACGGTGTGTCCGCTTGGGGTGGTGCAAGACATATTCGGGCGCATAGGGAAAATGATGCGCCGCAACCGCGACGGCAGCTTGCGATTGTACCATTATTCCCGTGCCGAGAACCGCCTGCGCTATGTGGTGCTCGCCGTGGTGGTGCTGTGCGTGATGGCCGGGCAAATGTTCCTGCCCGAGATTATCGACCCGTATTACGTATATGCCAACCTGCTGAACCACATTACGGCAGCCGTCCACCCGTCGTTGCTTGGCGAGGTGATGATACCTGGAGTGCTGGGAATTGCAATATCGGCTGTCACGCTTGTGGTGGTGGCGGTGCTTTCGTTCAAGAACGGGCGCACCTTCTGCAACACCATCTGCCCCGTGGGGTCGGCACTGAGCGTGGTGAGCCGCGTGTCGCTGTTGCAGCTTGAAATCGACCCCGACGTGTGTACCAACTGTGGCCGTTGCGAACAGGAGTGCAAAGCCTCGTGCATCGATGCCAAGGCTCACACCATCGACTACAGCCGCTGTGTACTGTGCATGAATTGCACCGCTGCCTGCAACGACCATGCGATACGTTTCACCGCCACTCGCAAACGACTCTCGACCCCGCTCATGCAGCAAATAGGCGGCAAGGTGCCGCAAATGACCATCGACCGCCCTGGTCAGGCCGTTGAAACCACCGTGCCGCCAGCAAATCCAGTGGCGGCGCATAAATCGAGCGACGAAACAGCCTCCTCTTAAAACAGCCGCTTGTGGCGGATTATGCTCTCATAGTCGATTTCGTCGAAACCGTCAAATTCAGGCTGGCACTCCATGGTTTTCCACACAATCATGTCGAAATTCTTGGCATTGTCGATATTGACATAAAGGCTGTAAGAGGGTTGGCTCCCATTCGTTTTGTATTTCCATACTTGTATGCCGTTGCCGATTTCGTAAATGTCAAGGCTTTCAGGACTGCGTATCAAGTCGGCATTGTCGAAAGCGTCGTCGCTTTCGATGTGCCAAGATGTTGTCGATGTCTTGGTCAGCTGGGTTATGCCATATGGTTGCATTCCGTCGATATATTGGCATATAAGGAATGGGCAGGCTATTTGTCGTCTATTGGTAAGTCCTCTCTCGCTTGGACAATAAAAGTAGTATTTCCCACGGTATTTGTATAACGGGAGGTAACATCCGTTAATAGGGATGTGCGTCTGTTCGACCAATGTGCATTGCCGACAGATTTCTTTTACCGACAAAAGAATTTGCGTCATGTCATACTCTGGGTCATATGAGGCATACATTATTTGGTTGTATGCCTCCGACTCGTGGTCGGTCTCGATATACAGCTTGTCGGTGTAGTTGTCATATTTATTCGGTCCGGTGTGATATACCTTTTGGATAAATGTAGTGTCGTTTTCCACAAACGGGCCTTCGCGCACCGTTTCGTTATATCCGCCCCGTTGGGCGTATGCTATCAGTGTGGCAAAGCAGGCAAATAGGCAAAATATGCGTTTCATAGCGGCTGTGTTTTATTTACGGTGCAATATTATTAAAAAAATGCCGCTTTGCCAATACAAGAACTCGTTTTGTGAAATCCCTAAGTCGGTGCTGTGTCGCATGGGGCTTGCAGATGTCGGGATTTTTTGCGAATATTGCACCATTAAAAAACAAATCATTAGAAAATGAAACAATACCTCGACTTGCTGCGCCACGTGCGCGACAACGGCGTGCTCAAGGCCGACCGCACCGGCACCGGCACTCGCAGCGTGTTTGGCTATCAGATGCGTTTCAACCTTGAGGACGGGTTCCCGTTGCTCACCACCAAGAAACTTCACCTGAAATCGATAATATATGAATTGCTGTGGTTCCTGCGCGGCGACACCAATGTGCATTACCTGCAAGAGCATGGGGTGAGGATATGGAACGAATGGGCCGACCCCGATGGCAGCCTCGGCCACATATATGGATACCAGTGGCGTTCGTGGCCCGACTATGACGGCGGCCACATCGACCAGATAGCGCAGGCCGTGGACGCGATAAAGAACAATCCCGACTCGCGGCGCATAATAGTGAGCGCATGGAACGTGGCCGACCTGGGGCGCATGAACTTGCCGCCGTGCCACGCCTTCTTCCAGTTCTATGTGGCCGACGGGCGGCTGAGCCTGCAACTTTACCAGCGCAGTGCCGACATATTCCTGGGAGTTCCGTTCAATATAGCCTCTTACGCCCTGCTGCTGATGATGATGGCGCAAGTCACCGGGCTGCGGGCAGGCGACTTTGTCCACACGCTTGGCGACGCGCACATCTACACCAACCACTTCGAGCAGGTGGAGGAGCAGCTGTCGCGCACGCCCCGGCCCTTGCCACGCATGGAGATAAACCCGGCGGTGCAAGATATATTCTCGTTCCAATACGAAGACTTCACCCTCACAGGCTACGACCCCTGGCCCCACATCAGCGCACAAGTGTCGGTGTGACGGAGAATTATGTTTTTTGTGTGGGAAATGGGTTGTAAGAAACTGTTTTGAATTTTTGCAGAAAATATTTAATTAATGAGACTGCGGAATTCTTTGTTCATGCTTTGAGCGCCTTTTCGGTCGTTACCGATTGTTTTTTTCGACGTTTAGTTCGCTAAACTTACCCCAAAAACAATCAATATCGACTCGAAAATACATCTCAAATCATTGAACAAAAAATTAAAAACAGTTTTTAAGTGTGGGGAAATTTGTAACTTTGCAAATTATAAGACATTTTGACGAATAATACATAGAGATGAGTTTACTTGACTTGAGCGAACAGGAGATAGTAAGGCGCAACAGCCTCGACGAGTTGAGGAAGATGGGCATAGAGCCTTATCCCGCAGCCGAGTATGTGGTGACGGGCCACACCGACGAGATAAAGGAAATATTCCGTGACGATGCGCCTGCGCGGCAGGTGAGCATTGCCGGCCGCATAATGAGCCGCCGCATAATGGGCAAGGCCTCGTTCATGGAGTTGCAAGACTCCAAGGGGAGGATACAGGTGTACATTAGCCGCGACGACTTGTGCCCGGGCGATGACAAAGACCTTTACAACGTGGTGTTCAAGAAACTGCTCGACATAGGCGACTTCGTGGGTGTCGAGGGATTCGTGTTCCGCACACAGATGGGGGAAATCACCGTGCATGCCCAGCGGCTGACGGTGCTTAGCAAGTCGATACGCCCGCTGCCCATCGTCAAGATGAAGGACGGCGTGAAATACGACGCATTCGACGACCCCGAGCTGCGCTACCGCCGCCGCTATGTGGACTTGATAGTAAACGACCATGTAAAGGATATTTTCATAAAGCGCACAAAGGTTTACAACTCGATGCGCGAATATTTCAACTCCAAGGGCTACCTTGAAGTGGAAACCCCCATCTTGCAGTCAATCCCGGGCGGTGCCGCAGCCAGGCCGTTCATCACCCACCACAATGCACTCGACATTCCGCTCTACTTGCGCATTGCCGACGAGCTTTACTTGAAACGCCTCATTGTGGGCGGTTTCGAGGGCGTGTATGAGTTTGGCAAGAACTTCCGCAACGAGGGCATGGACCGCACCCACAATCCCGAATTTACTTGCATGGAAATATACGTTTCTTACAAGGACTACAACTGGATGATGGAGTTTACCGAAAAGATGCTCGAAAAGGTGTGCATGGACGTGAACGGCACCTACGAGGTGCAGGTGGGCGACAACTTGATTAACTTCAAGGCTCCATACAAGCGCGTCACCATGCTCGACAGCATCAAGGAGTTCACCGGCTACGACCTCACCGGCAAGAACGAGGACGAGATACGCGCCATCTGCAAGGAACTGAAGATGGAGGTTGACGAGACCATGGGCAAGGGCAAGCTCATCGACGAGATATTCGGCGAGTTCTGCGAGGGGCATTACATACAGCCCACTTTCATCACCGACTACCCGGTGGAAATGTCGCCGCTCACCAAGCGTCACCGCCACAACCCCGACCTCACCGAGCGTTTCGAGTTGATGGTGAACGGCAAGGAGCTGTGCAACGCATACTCGGAGCTTAACGACCCCATCGACCAGGCCGAGCGTTTCAAGGAACAATTGCGCCTGAGCGAAAAGGGCGACGACGAGGCAATGTTTATCGACCAGGATTTCGTCCGTGCACTTGAATATGGCATGCCGCCGACATCGGGCATGGGCATAGGCATGGACCGCCTTGTGATGCTCATGACCGGGCAATCGACCATACAAGAGGTTTTGCTCTTCCCGCAGATGCGACCCGAGAAGGTGGAGAAGCGCGACAAGGCCGAGGCTTACACAGCCGTAGGCGTGCCTGCCGAGTGGGTCGAAGTGGTGCAGAAGGCCGGATGCCTCACCGTGGAGGCTCTTGCCGCCGCAGGTGCAGGGAAATTGCACCAAGACCTGTGTGGGCTGAACAAGAAGTATAAGCTGGGGCTTGCAAACCCCTCGATCGACGATGTGAAGGCATGGATTGAGAATGCAGCCGCCAAGTAATCACATATATAAAAGAAGATAATATCATGACTAAAAACCTGACGGGCAAGATAGCGGTCATGGGGGGCGGCAGCTGGGCTACGGCTCTTGCCAAGCTGTTGCTGCTTGCACAGGACGACGACATATTGTGGTATATGCGCCGCGATGACCGCATTGCCGACTTCAAGCGGCTGAACCACAACCCGGTATATTTGTCGGACATACGTTTCGACACCGACCGCATATATTTTTCGAGCGACATCAACGAGATTAGCTCCATGGCCGACACGCTGCTGCTGGCCATCCCGTCGCCCTACTTGAAGGCGCACCTTGCCAAGCTCACCGCCGACATAAGCGGCAAGCAGCTTGTGAGTGCGGTGAAGGGAATGGTGGCCGACGACAACATTGTGGTGTCGGAATATATGCAGCGTTTCTATGGAATCGACCCGCGGCGCATTGCCGTGGTGAGCGGCCCGTGCCATGCCGAGGAGGTCGCGCTGGAGCGGCTTAGCTACCTCACCATCGGCTCAAAGTCGGCCGAGTTGGCCGAGGCTGTCGCCGAGCGGTTCAACTGCAAGTCGATGCGCACCATCCTGTCGGACGATGTTACCGGCATCGAGTATGCCGCCGTGCTTAAGAATGTGTATGCCATAGCATCGGGCATTGTGCACGGCATGAAGGGGGGCGACAACTTCCTGGCCGTGTTGCTGTCGAATGCCATACGCGAGATGGACCGGTTCGTGGCAGTGGCAAGCCCGGGACAGCGCAACATTTGCGACTCGGTTTACCTTGGCGACCTGCTTGTGACCAGCTATTCGCGTTTCAGCCGCAACCACAATTTCGGCTCGATGATAGGAAAAGGCTACTCGGTGAAAGCCGCCATGATGGAAATGGAGATGATTGCCGAGGGGTACTATGGCACCAAGTGCATATACGAGGTGAACAAGGAACTGAAAGTGCCCATGCCCATACTCGACGGCGTGTATGAAATACTCTACAACTACCGCCCTGCAACCAAGATGATAATGGAAATGGCCTCCACGTTCCATTGACCATCGCTAATAATTTGTTTGAACTTATAATGTCTTTTTTAAATAAGCTAAAGAAAGATGAAAACGATTCAATTCATTAATCGTGACGCGCTCGGAACGGTTTCCGAAGCCGACATCAACAGCCTGCAGCCGAGTGCGGCACAGGCTATGGAAAAGCTCCATAACGGCACAGGTGCCGGTAATGATTTCCTTGGCTGGCTGCACCTGCCAAGCGAGACACCCGAGGCGTTGCTCGATGACATCAATGCCACGGCTCGTTGCTTTGCCGACTGTGAATATGTTGTTGCCATAGGCATCGGTGGCAGCTACCTTGGCGCAAAGGCCGTAATCGAGGCCTTGAGCGACTCGTTTGCCGCTTACAAGCCTGCACAGGGCCCACGCGTGGTGTTTGCTGGGCAAAACATAGGCGAAGACTACCTGCATGAACTGAAAGGCTTGCTCGCAGGCAAGAAATTCGGTATCATAGTCATCTCGAAGTCGGGCACGACCACCGAGCCGGCCATTGCATTCCGCATGCTGCGTGAAATGCTTGAGTCGCAAGAGGGCAAGGCATTTGCCGCAAGCCACATTGTGGCTATCACCGATGCCCACAAGGGTGCGCTGCGCAAGCTCGCAACCGAGGAGGGCTACAAGACATTCGTCATTGAGGACAATGTGGGCGGACGGTTCTCGGTGCTCACTCCAGTGGGATTGCTCCCGATTGCCGTGGCCGGTTACGACATAAAGGCACTGATGGCCGGTGCGAAGGGTATGGAAGAAGCCACTGCACAGGCCGGAAACATAGCCGAGGCATACGCCATGACGCGCAACGCACTTTACCGCGCAGGCAAGAAGGTGGAAATACTTGTGAACTTCAACCCCAAATTGCACTACTTCGCCGAGTGGTGGAAACAACTTTATGGCGAAAGCGAGGGCAAGGATGGCAAGGGCATATTCCCGGCTGCCGTTGACGATACCACCGACCTGCACTCGATGGGCCAGTGGATACAAGAGGGCGAACGCACTATCTTTGAAACGGTCATATCGGTGGGCGATGCACAATATACCGAGGTCATTCCGGCCGACGATGCCAACCTCGACGGGCTGAACTACATAGCTGGCCGCCGCGTGGATGAGGTGAACAAGATGGCCGAGCTTGGCACACGCCTTGCTCACGTCGATGGTGGTGTGCCTAACTTGCTTATTACCGTTCCGGCTCTCACCGAGCAATACCTTGGCGAGCTTATCTACTTCTTCGAGAAGGCTTGCGGCATAAGCGGTTACATACTTGATGTGAACCCGTTCAACCAACCTGGCGTTGAGGCTTACAAGAAGAATATGTTCGCGCTGCTCAACAAGCCTGGCTACGAGGCCGAAAGTGCAGCCATTCAAGCAAAATTGAAGTAATTCGTTATAGAATACTACGGAAAAGGGGGGAGGGCAGGACAAGTGCCTGCATCCCTCCCCCCTAATTTTTTATGTTTAATTTTTGTTATTACAAAGTTATGTTCAAAAAAGGTTTTAATCGTTTAGCCATGATTATGCTCATGGCTGTGTTGCCAATTGCATTCGCATCTTGCTCCGACAATGAAGATGAACCCCAATTGCCACAACCCGAAGTTGAGGGGATGTTGGTGAATTACAGTGCGCAAATCGACTCTGCCATGCTTAAATACTTTGATGTGACGGTGGAGTACACCTCCTTCGACGGACAAACCGTCACAGTGCCACTTAACGGCAAGCAGTGGACTCAGGCAGTGGCATTTGTCCGCGAGAAAGGTGAGATGCCTTCCGATTTGGACGTGGCATTGAAAATCGCTAAGAAACAGTCGCCTGAATTCGAGGGAAAAAGTGTGCGTATCGATGGCCGTGTTGACTTGGTGTCAAGCATGGTATATACCGATGGCACTGTTACATATTTAACCCATGGTTTAAAAACCGAAAAAAGTACAATTGCTGTTGATAAATTGGATGACTATATTGACAGCAAAAATGGCGTAATCGTGCATTATGAGGTCAGCGGTATTACGTATGACGAGAATGGCGAAGTTGTCAGTCCGATACTATAACAGCAACTGTTTTTTCAGGTTTTAAATTTTATCATAAAGTTATGATTAAGAAATTCAATCGCATTGCCATGGCAATGCTCGTGGCAGCAATGCCAGTTGTATTCGCATCCTGTTCAGATGACGAAAATAATGATGAACCGCAACCCGAGGCAGTGCGCGTGGTTGCGACTTACAATGCGCAAATCCACTTGTCGATGCTTGACTACCTTGATGTGATGGTGGATTATCCGGGTCCCGACGGGCAGGTTGTTACCGACACCCTTGGCAGCGCGGAGTGGGAAAGGCAAGTGAAGTATGAGCGCGACAATGGCGAATTGCCAAGCTCGCTGCAAGCAGTCTTGAGAATAGCGGTCAAGGAGCAATCGCAGGTGCAAGACGGGAGTGCTCAAGTAAGCATTGGTGGAAAAATCGGGATAGAGTCATATACCGAATACTCCAATGGCTCGAAAGAGGCAAGTGTGTTGACATCGGATGAAGCCGCGGAATTTGAAGTTGATGCTGAACATCTTGATGAATTCGCTGCGGTAGATGATGGCGTAATTGCGGTTGCTAATTGCGTAGTCGGCAACATTGTCAAATAATACAAAGGATTAACAGAGGCCAAAACTATAGCCGCAAAAGCATGGATGGAGGGCGAGCATGGTTATTCCCATGAGGTCGCCCTCCATTGCTTTTGCGTATAATGCTCACTGAATAAGACTGTTAACAAAAAATATGCAGGTTTGCAGGGTTAAAATATGTAAAAATCATGTTGTATAACAAAAAAATGACCATCTTTGCACCGTGTTAAGATTAATAGAAGTTGATAGTTAACAACTAAATAACAACTAAATTAATTAAATTATGAAAAAATTTATTTTGGCAGCTGCCGTGTTGGCAGCATTTTCAACCAGTGGTGTAGCTGAAAACAACTACAAGCCTGAAGCAATGAGTGTTGCAACTGAAATCAACTATTCTTTTGACGGAGCAAACACCAACGAGGGTTTCCAATTGCCCGAATATGGTGCAAAGGTTCGCTTGTTCCTCAACGACAACTGGGTGGTTCGCTTGAACCTTGGCCTTGGCGTTGATACTCAAAAGGGTACTACATATTACGAGGATGCAAATACCGAGTATGAGCGTTACAACAAGACTACGACTACTACATTCTCTATCATGCCTGGTTTTGAATACCACTTCAACAAGTTTGACAGGATTTCTCCGTATGTAGGTGCTGAACTTGGCATCCGCACTTTGTCAACAAAGAATGTAACTGAGGATGAGCATGCCGAAAGCCGCACCGAAGATAAGACTCCGGGTCTTGGTTTCGCAGTAAACGCTGTGAGCGGTGTCGATGTTTACCTCTGCAAGGGCCTTTACGTTGGTGCTGAACTTGGCCTTGGCTATGAAATGATGAACGTTAAGCGTGGCACCTCGACTGTAGAGCAGGGCAACAACAAGGTAGAGACCGATGGCAGCAATTCTACTAAGGCTGGCGAATTTGGTTTCCATGTAACCCCGACCCTCCGCATCGGTTGGTTCTTCTAATAATCCACAGACTTTAAGATAATATAAATGGCGGCCTTTCACCTCGAGTGAGAGGCCGCTTTTTTGTAGAGGCATTTATAGGCGGTTTGTAGAGACGATGTGTACATCGTCTCGGTGACAGGCGCTGTTGATAGGAGGAGGGGTGAGACGATGTGCAGAGACGATGTGCACATCGTCTCTACAGCAGGGCGGCGTTGCGGCGGAGTCCGTCCAAGCGGGTGCGGCGCACTGCGCTGTGGGCAAACAGGCGGCGAAATTTGGCCGGTGTCATACAGGCAATGTCCTCGTGGGTGAGTGACAGGAATTCTTCACTTGGGGCGAAGTCGGATATTGTAGTGGGCATGGTGTTGCGGTTGTGCGGACACACAAGTTGGCAGGTATCGCAGCCATACACCCTGTTCCCAACTGCCGCAGCCACCCACTGCGGCAAATCGCCGCGCCGCTCGATTAACTGGCACGACAGGCATTGCCGCGCATCGAGTGCTGTGCCGTCATGCAGTGCGCCGCCTGGGCAGGCGGCCTCGCACCGGTGGCAGTCGCCGCAAGTGAGGCTGTACGGCTCGTCGGGTTTCACTTCGAGTGTGGTGACAAGCTCGCCAAGGAAGAAGAACGACCCTCGACCGGGCAATATCAAGGCATTATTGCGGCCAATGAACCCTATGCCGGCCTTCCTGGCCCAGTATCGTTCACGCAATGGGGCGGTATCGACGCACGGGCGAGACTGGCAGCCTGTGGTCTTGGCTATAAATGAGGCAAGCAGCAGCAGCCTCTCTTTAAGCACTTCATGATAGTCGCGCCCGTAGGCATAGAGTGCGAACTGTGGGGCATAGGCCGGTTGCCTTTTGGCTGGGAGGTAATTGGCTGCCACGCATATTATGGTCTTAGCCCCGTCGAGCAGCAGGCGTGGGTCGTTGCGCACGTCGCGGTATCGGGCGGCATATTCCATGCAGTCGTTATGTCTGGCGGCAATCCAACGGTCGTATTGCTCCACTGCCCACTGTTCCACCGGCTCGGCGCAGGCAAAACCGCAGGCATCGAATCCTATCGACAGTGCCTTGGCGCGTACAGCCTCGCGCACATCACAGCTCGCTGAGCGGCAAGAATCCATATCCCTGTTCCATAAGCCACTCTATCGCCCTCGGCAGTGCATACTTCATGTTGGCTTCGGCCTTGAGCGAATCGTGGAATACGATAATCGACCCGTTGCGCGCATACCGTTTCACGTTGCGCAGTACCTGTTCGCCGGTGAGCTTGCGGTTATAGTCGCGCGTTACAAGGTCATACATCACTATGTTGTAATGGTTCTTCAGCAGTCGTGCCGTTCCCCAGCGCATTATGCCGTGTGGCGGGCGGAACAGCGTGGAGCCTATCAGCAATTCGGCCTCCTTCACGTTGCGCAGGTAGGTGCGGGTTGTCACCATCGAGCTTTGTACATGGCTCATGGTGTGGTTTCCCACGCTGTGTCCGCGGCGACGCAATTCGGCAAATAGGTCGGGGTTGCGCCGCACGTTCTCGCCCACGCAGAAGAAAGTGGCGTGGATGCCGTAATGGTCGAGCGTGTCGAGTACCCATGGGGTGACTTCGGGGATAGGTCCGTCGTCGAATGTCAGGTAAACCACCTTTTGCCGGCGGTTCAACCTCCACAGGGCCTCGGGGAACAACATTCGGTATAGCAATGGGGGCTGTTCTATCAGCATGGCTTTGGTTAAATAAATGTAGAGACGCGATTAATCGCGTCTCTACGTGGAATGAATTATGATTTTATTTCTGTTGCCCGCGCTGGCGGAATTGCAACTGGCGGTCGAAGTTCACGCCGCGAGCCTCAAGTCCGGCAATCATGTCCTGCGTCTGTTTCTCGCTTGCGATTATGCCATAGAGGTCGAGCAGTTCCATCAAGTAGTGCTGGTCAACGTATTGGTCGTTGTATGACAACCGGCGGTAATCATTCAAGTCGAGCGACTGGCAGAATATCACATACTGGGCATACAGGTCGATTTCCTCATTAAGAATGTCGAGAGCCTTTTGCGTATCGGCCTCGCTGTGGCACTCCTCGCCTATGATGGCGTAGGCTTGAGCTATGCGGTAGCCTATCTGTATGGAGTAGGGGCACGAGGCTTTGGGCAGTTTTTCGCCCATCAAGTCAAGCACCTCACGAGCCTTGTCATATTTGCCCTCGTCGATGAGTGCTGCGGCCAGGTCGGTGATGGTTGACCGCGTTGTGGTCACCATGCGGCGTACCGTCTCGTCGAGGTAAAGGTGTCCGTCCGGGTCGCTGTCAAGCCCGCCCCAGCGGAACTTGGTGGTAACGATGTCGAGCATCTTTTCGGTGTTGGCCGGAATCACGCCTCCGCGGGCATTGCCGCGTATGGGTGTGAGCTGGTAGGCCATGCCGGTGCATTGCATATAGGGTTGCAAGCCTAAGTAGTAGCTCTCGGGCACGGTCATTGCGAAGTAAACCGGGCGTTTCCACCCTTCGGTGATGCTTGAGTTGATTATGTCTAAGCTCATCACCTTGCTCGACGACATTGCCATTTCCTGAGCCGTGTAGCGGTCGGCAAGCATATTGCAGTCGATGTATTCCTCGATGGCTGCGGCGTGTTGCGGTTTTACTATGCCTGCATCCACCACGGCTTGAGAGTCAACCGGGATATACATCACGGGGTACTTGATTTCGGGTAATTTCCACTCGTTGCGTTTGCAGTCGGCCGAGTAGTATTGCTTTAGCGACACGCTCACCGGCACCGGCATGGTATCGGGATATATGAAGTATCCGTATTGGCGTTCGTTGTAGGCGTAGGTGGTGCCGTCGGCCATCATGGGTAGCGGAGCCGACTCGTAGGCCGGGCGGCGCATCTGGTTGATATACCAGTCGGTGCTCAAGTAACTAAGGTTCACCACGCGCACGTCTGTGCGGAAGCCTTCCACCTCCTGGCAATACCACAGCGGGAATGTGTCGTTGTCGCCATTGGTGAAGATTATGCCGTTTTCATCGACGCTCGACAGGTAGTTCATGCCGAAGTCGCGGGCGGCATATCGGCCCGAGCGGTCGTGGTCGTCCCACGTCTGGCTCACCATTTGCAGCGGCACTACAAGTCCCACCACGCAAGCTACTGCGGCCACTGCCATGCTGCGGCGGCTCGTGAAGTCCACGGGTGCATCCTTTGGCTGTTTCTTGGCCTTGCTCAGAAGGTACATTATGGTTTTCCACAGTCCGGCTACGCCCATGCCTACCCAGATGGCGAAGGCATAGAACGACCCGGCAAATGCGTAATCGCGTTCACGCGGTTGGTTGGGTGTCTGGTTGAGGTATATTACTATTGCTATGCCTGTCATGAAGAACAGGAAGAATATAACCCAAAATTGCTCTATGCCGCGGCGGTCGGTGAACGCCTGCCACAGCAAGCCGAAGATTCCCAGCAGCAGCGGCAGCATGAAGAATACATTGTGCCCCTTGTTGCCTGTGGTGAGGTCGGCCGGCAGCAGCGACTGGTCGCCCAGGCGCGGGTTGTCGATAAATGGTATGCCGCTCACCCAGTTGCCGTGTGTAATCTCGCCCTGGCCTTGTATGTCGTTTTGTCGGCCTACGAAGTTCCACATGAAGTACCTCCAATACATATAATTGAGCTGGTAGTCGATGAAGAACTGCAGGTTTTCGAGCATCGTCGGCTTGGTGCGCGTTTCGGTCTTTATCGGGTTTCCGTTTCGGTCGATTTGCGTGGTTGCCGTCACTTGGCGGCCCTTCATGCCTATCCAGTCGCGGTATTGCGCGGCATGGGCCGAGCTGTAGATGCGCGGGAAGAGCATCTTCATTTCGGGCGCATATTCGTAGGTTTCGGAATATCCTATGGCCTTGTAGCGGTCGGGCTGGTCGGGAGAAGTTTTCACCTCCTTGGCATACAGAGTCTTGCCCTGGTGTGTAACGGGGCTCATGGTTCCGTTGGGCTGTTCCTGGTATATGATGGGGGCGTTAAGCGTCTGCCCGTAGAACAGCGGGCGGTCGCCGTATTGCTCGCGGTTAAGGTAGCTGCCAAGGGCAAACACGTTGTCGGGCGAGTTCTGGTCCATCGGGGTTTGTGCCGACGAGCGAATCAAGATTAGCGCGTATGACGAGTAGCCGATGAATATCACCAGTATGCTAAGCACGGTAATCGAGAATATGCGCACCGGTATGCGGCGGCACAGTTTCAGCAGGTAGTAGAGCAGCGCGGCCACAAGCACCACCGGCAGCAGCCAGCCGTCGCCTATGAACAGCATTCCCGAGAGGAACACGCTCAGGAAGAACGACCACTTGATGGCTGTGGCACTGCGCTGGCGGTATAGCTCATAGAGGCACCACACGAATACGGCCACTACCACTATGGCATATATGAGTACGCCGCTATTGAACGGCAGACCCAGCACGTTGACGCTGAACAGCTCGGCATACTGGGCCGTCTCGATAAAACCTGGCACCAAGCCGTAGAGTATGAGTACGATTATTCCAAACGAGGCAAGCAGCGCAAGCAGCGACCCCTTGACCGAGGTGTTCTTGAATTTCTTGTAATAGAATACCAGCACGATGGCCGGGATGCAGAGCAAGTTGAGCAGGTGCACTGCTATCGACACGCCTATGACGTAGGCTATGAGTATGAGGTAGCGGTCGCTGTGAGGCTCGTCGGCGCGGTTTTCCCACTTGAGTATGAGCCAAAAGACGAGTGCCGTGCAGAACGATGAAAAGGCATACACCTCGCCCTCGACAGCCGAGAACCAAAATGTGTCGCTCCAAGTGTAAACAAGCGAACCGGCAATGCCGCTGCCGAAGATTAATAGCATTTGCACAAGCGTCATGCCAGTGGTATCGTCCTTGACCACAAGCCGCCTCACAAGGTGGGTTATGGTCCAGAACAGCAGCAGTATGGTAGCCGCACTAAGCAGTGCCGACATGGAATTGACGCACATTGCCACCGTTGACGGGTCGCTGCTGAAGTTGATAGCAAAGCGTGCCGCCAGCATGAAAATGGGGTTGCCCGGCGGGTGTCCCACTTCGAGCTTGTAACCTTGTGAAATAAATTCGCCGCAATCCCAAAAGCTTGCGGTAGGCTCGATGGTCATCAAGTAGGTGACTGCCGCCACGGCAAACATCAACCATCCGAGCGCATTGTTAAGAATGTTGTATTTTTTCATTCGCTAAGTGTGCGTATAAAATTTCAAAATGCAAATATAGTGCTTAATGCTTGTACCATAAGCATGATTGCAAATATTTTAGGCTTTTTTACCGCACCAAATGGAAATCGGACGCATTCTGGTTCATGGGTGTTTAGGTATCAAGCCCCTGCCCATGCACTTGGGGCACTTGCCTTCTCCGTAACAATAATTGCATACACTTGTGTAGCCGTAATTGCTTACTTTCCCTATTCCATGGCATACGGGGCATGTGCCTTTGCCGTCACATGCCGGACACATCATGTCTCTCGGGCCGGATGACCCCTGGTTTCCATCTGAGGCCCCTCCCGATGACGGGTAAAAATCACTTATCGACCCACCGCGAATCACATGCCTTAACTGCATGGCCGCAACGGCACTGACTTCGCCTGTACCGTTGCAGAAACCGCAAGTTGTGCCGTAAGATTTGCCGTTACCGTTGCAAATGGGGCAAACGGCCATGCCTTCCTCGGGCGAGGGTGCCTGTTCATCGTTATCGCTTTTTCCGTCATCCGTCGAGTGGCTTGGCTCTTGCCGTTTACCACGTCCACGCGAAGAACTGCCCGTATAAGACTTCTTCAGCGAAGAGGCAAATACCAACACTCCGTCGGTGTCGGCATCGCGGCAATTGCTCAAAACTATGTCCTCGTTGCTGCATGCATCGCTGCGCTGCAACTCTTCCACGGCTATTGATGTAATGTCGTAATACACCCACTCCGAGCCTTCATGCGCCTCGATGACAGGGTCGGAAATCCAATCGCTTATGCTTATGACAAAATTCTGCGTAGTACACACATGCACTCCCGCTGAATTGAAAAAGGTATAGCAATTGCCGTCATCGCCGTTGGTGGCCACCATATATGCATATACGCCTTCCCCCGACAAGCTATCAGGCTCGTCACTATGCGACTTGCCCGAATCATATTCGGCATCGGCAAATCGCAATTGGTCGGCTTCTAACAATTGTGAATTTTGGCATAACACATAATAATCGCCATCGTCCTCAAGAATACAGGCATATTCCTCATGTGAATCAAACGAATCCCAATCTGTCAGGCACCCCTTATAACCGGTGAAACGGAAGGCTGTTATGGGATTGCCCCAATGGTTCAATACTCCCAACCGGTTATGCCGCTGAGCCAAAATATGGTTGCCGCCAATGTCGTGAACGCCTTCATACTGCACTGCCAACCTGCCCAGCGAACAGCCCCACAGCCAAAAGAATGCAGCCATGCACAACAGCAATTTGTTGGCATGCCGCCACATGGCCACGGCATAAACTGCAAGCCCTAAGCCCAAGAACGTAAACAAGTAAACCGATATGTCATACCAAAGGTCAGACAAGACTTTTGTTGTCAGAAAAACGAATAGCGGATGCGTGGCAAACACTCCCACCAACGTAGCCACTACAATTATAACCAAATGTTTCAACCATTTCATTGCTGTAATCTGTTAGATGTAATCATACTCAAAATCAACCCTTATGCAAGACTTGCTTTTCGGGGCGACACATTAAGCCTTCAGCACAGGATATATGTCAAACCTCTCAAATCTCATTTTTCACAAATATACGAAAAGTCGGGCGGTAAACAAAAAACAAGCTTGCTTGATTTTTAGAACAGTCGGCAGGTTACATCATGAAACGCATGGCAACTGCGCCGCCATACTTTTTTCGCATACGGTAGCGCACCGTGTAAACACTGGCTGGTTCCACATTGAATATGGCGGCAATATCGCGCACTTCCATGCCGATGTAAAAGCAAATTGCGTATTTCAGGTCCATCTGCGTCATTTGCGGGCTTATTTCACTGAAGTCGACATCGAGCCGTGTGTCGTCGAGTTGCCGCAGCTGTGCGGTGTATTCCTCCTTTTGCTTGCCATCGATGGCCGATGAGGCCGATATTATCGACAGCATTTTCCCTATAACTGCGGCGAAAATTCCGTTGCGGCCTTTTGCCTGCCGCTGCTCCATTTCGGCACGTGTGCGGTCAAGTTCCTCTTGCCGCAACTCGGCCAGCAGTGCGGCCTCGTATAGCCGCTGTTCCACATTGCGCCGCCTCATTCGGGCTACTACCGCCACCAAGGCAATTATTGCAGCGAGCACTACGGCTACTATCCCCAGCAGCCATGCTATGCGCCGTGCCGCGCGGCTCTGTTCTTGCAGCGAAGCTATCGCGGCCTCTTTCTTTTCGACTTCGTATTTTACCTCCAACCGTTTTAGGGTTTCCGCTTTTTCGCCGTCGAACCGCTTTGCCATCACCTCTTCGGCTTGCTTGCGGTATTCCAAGGCATTGCGGTAGCGGCCTGTGGCCTCGCACACGTCGGCATATAGCCTCCACAGGTGTTCCCATTCCACCACAAGCGAGTTGCTTGCGGCATCCATGCCGAGCAGCTTGCGGGCCTTGTCGGCGCACTCCTCGGCACGTGCGTACAGCCCTTGCCGACACAGCATCTCGCCTTGCAGCAGGTAAACGCTTATATGCACCTCGCGGCTCACCGACTCCTCTTGTGGCACGGCTTTCAATGCCTTGTCGAGGTAGGTGGCCACGCTGTCATACCGTTCTGCCACGTCGGGGGCGCGGAACAGCGACCGTGCATGGTTGTAGTAGTTCCATGACGGCACCACCCTGGCCCGTAGTTTTCCTGGATGCCCCTCGATGATGTCGATGGCTTTGTGGGAATATAGCAGCGTGGAATCGCTCAGGGACTTGTTGCCCGGGTCTTTGTCGTGCATCACGGCATATAGGGCCGTCTTTACTGAATACAGGTCGTAAAGGCAATTGGGGTCAACGCCGGGCTTGGCGCAAAGTTCCTGCATTTGGCCTATCACGTATTCAAGGCCCGCATAGTCGAGTATCTGCAAGTATCCCACTGCGAGCTGGTAAAGGCAATTTGAGATTTCCATGTCGCAGCCGCCCATCTCCTCGTAGATGCTTATCGCCTTGAAAAACAATTCATGCCCGCGCTCGATGCTGCCATGCGATATTTGGGCATCGCCGGCATTGGCATATATGGCAGCCCTGACTTGTGGTTCGCCATCGGTGCCGTCGATTAACGCCACAGCCGAGTCGATGGCGGCAATTTGCCGCTCGGGCTGTTCGAGCATGGAGTAAATCACGGCATGGTTGCGGTATAGCCAAGCCAGGTCGGCATCGGGGATTTCGTCTCTGTGGCTGAGTGCGAACGGAATTAAGTAACCGCTAAAAATGGCTTCGTATTGCTCGTAATCGATGTCGGCGCGTGTAATAAGGTAAACATTGGCCGAGTCGAGTTCGGCAAGTGGGTCGCAACCGGCAAGGTATCGTTTCACGGTGTCGATTTTCGCCTCCAAACCCGTTGCCGCCCCGAGAGCGCGGATAGTCGCGCATATTGCCATTAAGGCCGTAACCAAAATATATCTCATCGTTTTTTGCCTAAAAATATCACTTAATTCACTGTTGCGTGTGTTATTTGCCAATTTAGTTTTCGCCACTTGCCGCCGCTATTTCGGCAAGGTGGCGTTTTTGTTGTGTCGTGCCGTTGATGCGCTTTATGCGCCAAGTACAAAGATAGTGGAATAATTCTGGCTTTGCGGCACTTGCAGCAGGTAATTTTTGTGCATGGTTTTGGATTATTTCCGTACCTTTGCAGGTACTATGGATAATATCAAGGAAATATGTGTGTTTGCAGCTTCGAGCAGCCGTGTGGATAAGCAGTATATCGATGCTGCCTACGGGCTGGGGCAGGAGATGGCCCGGGCTGGGATTGCGTGCGTCAACGGCGGTGGGCGCGAAGGACTGATGCGTGCCGTCAGCGACGGTGTGCTCGATGGCGGAGGACGGGCTGTGGGCGTAATACCGCGGTTCATGGTAGATAACGGTTGGCAATACGACCGCTTGAGCGAGATAGTGGTCACGCCCGATATGCACACTCGCAAGCAGACGATGGCCGCGCGTGTAGATGCCGCTGTGGCAATGCCTGGTGGTTGCGGCACGCTCGAAGAATTGCTTGAGATAATCACATGGAAACAGCTCGGGCTGTTTCACAAGCCAATATTGATATTCAACGTGGGCGGTTTTTTCGACCCGTTGCTTGAAATGCTTGAGCGGTGTGTGGCCGAGTTTTTCATGAAACCGTCGCATAGGCGGCTGTGGCACGTGGCGCAGTCGGCCGGTGAGGTGATGGAGATACTGTCGTCGATTGATGTTGAGGCCGACGACAAAGTGGAATCGAAATATTGATATGGCCATGGCGGCAATGTATGCAGATACTATAGTGGATGGTAGCGGCGCATATTTCGACTCGCTGCCGGGGGATTGTGGATATGACACGGCATTCGCGAGCCGTGCATTTGCGCAAAGTGTGTCGGTGCCCGGGCCGGTGGCAGGGCAGGCCGTATGTCGGCCCGTGTCGCCGCTGCACGATACAGGCACCATAGCGTTGATATTAATGGTGTTTTTGCTTATTGCGCTGAATTTCAAGAAGGGGCATAAGTATTTTATTCACTTGGGCAATTACCTGTTTTCGATGCGCCGCAGGCAAAACACATTTGACGACCACACGGTGAGCGAGACCAACCTGATGCTTGCGCTCATAGCCAACACGTGCGCCATGGGAGGCATTATCCTGTACTTTGCCGTGGGGTATTTGCAGCCGTCGGCCATCGGCACCGGCAAGGTGGGGGGGCTTATATGGCCGCTTGCCTGCTATGTGTTCTTGTTCTATGCCGCCCAGTGGATTTTCTACCGTGTGATGTGTTACACCTTCCTTCCCGACAAGTCGGGGGCAAGGCTGCTCGTGGAGGGATTTAGTGCCTCGCAAGCCGTGTTGGGGTTGCTGCTATGCCCGGTGGCATTTGCCATGCTGCTGTGGCCCGGGGCACTTGTCCCGATGCTGTGGATTACTGCGATTCTTTATATTTTATGCCGTATAGTGTTTATTTGCAAAGGTTTTAGAATTTTTTTCAACAATTTGGCATCGTTGCTTTATTTTATTTTGTACCTTTGCAGCGTTGAAATTGTACCCGTCATTCTCTCTTTCACCGGGGCGATATTTTTATGTAGAGTTTTACAGTCATAAAAACACAGCTAAAGTGGATATAAAGAAAATTTTGATTTCGCAACCAAAACCGGAATCGGACAAATCCCCCTACTATGACATTGCACAAAAATATGGCGTGGAAGTGGTTTTCAGGCCGTTCATAAAGGTCGAGGGATTGACTTCAAAGGAGTTTAGGCAGTCGAAGATTTCAATTTCTGATTATACGGCAGTGATATTTACGGCCAAGACCGCGATTGATCACTACTTCCGCCTGTGCGAGGAGATGCGCATCACCATCCCCGACACTATGAAGTATTTCTGCACCAGCGAGACCATTGCCCACTACTTGCAAAAGTATATAGTTTATCGCAAGCGCAAGATATTCTATGGCGTGTCGGGCAAGCTCGATGACGAGAAACTGCTGAAAGACCTCACCAAGCACAACAAGGAGAAATTCCTGTTCCCGATATCGGACGTGCACCGCGACAACTTGAGCATTCTCGATGCCAACAAGATAGCCTACACCAAGGCCGTGATGTACCGTACGGTTAGCAACGACTTTGGCAAGGACGAGCCTTTCGACTACGATATGCTCATATTCTTCAGCCCGGCCGGGATAAAGTCGCTGCTGAAGAATTTCCCCGACTTCAAACAGGGCGACATAAAGATAGGTTGTTTCGGGGAAACCACTGCAAAGGCAGTGGAAGCCGACGGCTTGAGGCTCGACCTTAGTGCGCCATCTGCCGAGGCTCCGTCGATGACAGCAGCCCTCGACTTGTACCTGAAAAAAGTGCAAGGCTGAAAACAACAAAAAAACAAGGATTTTACTAACGTACACACACGCAGGGCAGCTTTCGGGAAAGACAAAGCTGCCTGCGTTTTTTTATTCGGTATGAAAGGCAACAGGTTATATAAATGCGAGAAGTTGTGCAGCCGCACGGCCATCAACGGGCTTTTTGCCAACGGGCGCAGCGTGGTGGCTTATCCGTTGCGTGCAGTGGTGGCGGTACACAATAGCGCAGGCGAACCATCGGCGCGGTTCATGATAACCGTGCCGAAGAAGAAGATACGCACTGCCGTGGGGCGTGTGCTGCTGCGCCGCCGCATACGCGAGGCTTACCGCCTCAACAGGCCGTTGCTGCTGCCGGGGCTTGCCTGCTGCGGCTGCCATGCCGATGTGGCGTTCTTGTACCTCGATTCGTCGATTGCCGATTACGCAAAAATCGAGAAAGCTATGAAGTCGATTCTTGGCAAGATTGCCGCGCTTGCTGCTGCCGCAGGAAAGGAGGAGGCCGATGATGGCGCAGTGGATTAAGAAGGCCGTGGTGGCAATACTTGTGTTGCCGATACAGTTTTACCGATATTGCATATCTCCGCTTTTCCCGCCGGTGTGCCGTTTTACACCCTCTTGCAGCCAGTATGCCATCGAGGCGTTGCGCAAGCACGGCCCGGTGCGCGGATTGTGGCTTGCAATCAAGCGCATTTGCCGCTGTCACCCGTGGGGCGGGAGCGGATACGACCCTGTGCCATGACTATGATTGCCGATATACATACGCACCGCCCCGATGCCGTCGATGCCGTGATAAGTGTGAACCCGTGGGAATTTGCCCCAGTTCCGGGGCAGCTCTACTCGGTGGGCATCCACCCGTGGCATCTTCACAATGCGACCGATGCGCATTTTGCCATGCTTGAGGCAATTGCACGGCGCACCGACGTGGTGATGATAGGTGAGTGCGGTATCGATAAAGTCCGCAGAGCCTCTGCCATTGAGCGGCAAATCGAGGCCGTGAGGTTACATGCAGCTTTGTCGGAATGCGTGTGTAAGCCGTTGGTGCTGCACTGCGTGAGGGCAAGCAACGAGTTGTGTGCGCTGCGCCGCTTGCTGCGGCCCCGGCAGCCGTGGATTATCCATGGCTTTCGCGGCAAGGCTGCGGTGGCTGCGCAATTGCTCAAAGCTGGTTTTTATTTGTCATACGGCGAGCGGTTCAATGCCGAGTCGCTGATGAATACGCAGGCCGACCGCCTGCTTGCCGAGACCGACGAGTCGCAACAATCCATAACCGAAATATACACGCATATTGCGGAATGCCTTGGCAAGCCAGTCGAGGAACTAACTTCGACAATCAGGCGCAACATAAACAGCCTGCTACGGCCAATGACAAGCGGGCTATAAAAATTTTTTGGTCATGGTGTGCATTATAATTAACTTTGCGCATCGGTTATCAAACTGATATTTAACGAGGGAGAAATCATGACACTTGAAATATTAATTTGCACTTACAACGACCGCATCCTCAATGTTGCAAAAGAGCTGATGCCGCCCATGCGCAACATTTCTTACTTGGTATCGTGGCAGCAAAGCGACGGGTACAATGGCACCTCGCAATTGCCCGATGAACTGCGGCGCGAGGATGTGACAGTGGTAACGACGCAAAGCACCGGCTTGTCGCTCAACCGCAACAATGCCATAAAAAATGCGACTGGCGACATTTGCCTCATGTCGGATGATGACTTGGAATATATCCCCAATCATGTGGCACACATAGTGGAAGTATTCGAGTCGCACCCGTCGCTCGACATTGCCACGTTCAAGTATGATTCAAAGAATTACCCCAAGCAGTATCCGTCATACTCGTTTGACTTGAAGCAGCCTCCCAAGGGCTACTATGTAACGTGCTTTGAAATAGCATTCCGCCGAAAGTCGGTGCAAGGCAAGGTGTGGTTTAATCCGTTGTTCGGGCCTAATTCCCCGATGTTCATTTCGGGCGAAGATGGTATGTTTGTATTCGATGCACTCAGCAAGGGCCTCAGCGGATTTTTCTTTCCTTACGTGATAGCGCGCCACCACCATGCCACCACGCGGACGCATTCGGCTGCCGACCCTCGCCTTGTGATGGCCACGGCAGCTTTCATATATATCGCCTACAAGGATGGAACAGCCCCGTTGCGCTATGTGCTGCTGGCCTGGCGTGCAAGTCACCACAATCCATTGAAGTTTTTCACAATGCTGCGCCATGCAATCAACGGAGTGAAATATATAAAGAAAAACTATGTTCCGGCTTGACGGTGGTTTTTCATGACTGATAAAAAACATTCAACAACAACGAAAAAACAGAACAGATATGTCGATAGGACGTGTAATTCTTTCCATCATTTTCCCGCCGCTTGCCGTCTTTGACAAGGGCTGCGGCTCCATATTGATAGTATTGCTACTCACCGGCTGCGGCTGGATACCCGGAGTGATAGGTGCGCTGGTTATCCTTAACAAGAACAATTAATTCCTTGCCGAGGCATAAAATGGCTTAAATTGCTATTCGATGCCGTTGCGGCGAAGTATTTCAAGCAACTCGGCATCGGAAAGCGTGTACGTTATCTTACAGTTCATTGAGCAATTCCTTCGCCGGTTTGAACTATAATTTCCCTTCCAAGTTAAGTTTCAGCTCTTTGCAGGCTTGGTCGAAGTTGGCAAGTATTTCGGCTTTCGATATATAGGGTTCTTCGTCTTCGGTCACGGTGGTTGCAGTAGCGTTTTCACGTTTTTCTTTGCGCAGAAGTTTCCTTATTTTTTCAGAATGTCGATGTTGTCAATGTCGAGTATATCGCGTATCAGCTCGTTTTATAGCATTTCTATCGTTGCCATATTCTGTGTGTTTTTAGATTGTTCGTATGCAACTATAGTGCAAGTTGGGTACAAGCACAAGGTATTTTCATTAAAACTCTATGGTTATGCCCACAGTGGGTAACACGGTGCCGCCTATGTCGTGGGGGATTTCTTGCATTTGATAGCGGGTGGGGTCGGTTGCCGAGGTTATGTAATTGCCGCTGGCATCGGTCGCGGGGGCAAGTATGGGGCGACCCCAGGGGCTGTAGTTGTACACGTTTTGCACGTCGATGTAGAAACCAAGCCGCCAACGGGCGAAGTACCATATTTTATCTACACGCACGTCGAGCTGGTGGTAGGCAGGTTCGCGGCCTGAATTATAGCGAGAATTGTCGGTGTATGGGCGGCGGCGGACATCCCACTGGCTTTTGAGCGACGAGCGAGTGCGGTCGTAAGGAGTGAATGGCAGTCCGCCCGAGAATTGCCATTTGGCACCTATGGTCCAGTTGCGGCCCAGGCGATGGATTGCCGACAGTGTGAAGATGTTGCGAACGTCCCATGCCGAGCTCCACCAGCCGGGTGTGCCGTCGGTGCGGCGTAATTGGGTTCGTACGAAGGTGTAAGAGGCGTTGACTACGGTGTTCCATAGGTCGCGGTGTCGCCACGACAGTTCCACGCCGTATGCCCGTCCGCGTCCTGTGGAGCTTGCCGGGACGTTGCCTACGATGTAGTCGCTGAAATCTTGCGTAGTGACGGGCATACCGTCGATGAGTGACACTGGCAGCCGTGAATATTGCTTGAAAAATCCCTCGGCGCGTAGTGCCTGCAATGCGTCGGGCAAGAAGCTGATGCCTGCCACATAATGGTTGACGGCGGCATAGCGCAGCCCGTCGCGCTGGCTGTGCCCGGCAATGTCTCCACTGTCATAGTCGAGCAGTGTCATTGACGGTTCCTGGTAATAACGGGCTATGCTGCCGCTGAGGGTAAATTTTCCCGACAGGCGGTAAGACAGGTTGAGGCGCGGCGACACTTGGCGCAACGGGTTGCTCATGGCTCGGCTGTAGCCCATGCCGTCGAGGCGCAGCGAGGCGTTGGCGGCAAAACGGCCAATTACACGGCTTGCCGAGGCATACAGGGCATATCGCCCGAAGGTGTGCAGGCGGCTCACGCCGATGCCGCCACTGGCTCCGGCACTCAACTTAAATCCGCCCACGTCGTGCCACTCGGCGTTGACGTTGAAGCGGTAATTCATTTCCCGGCTGTCGAGGTCGAAAAGCAGCGGACGGGTTTCGTCGTTGCCCTCGTATTTGAACAGTCTGTTTTTCAAGTAATCGACACTTGCCGTAGCCCTAAGTTGCCCCCCGTAGAAACGGTGCAAATAGCCTGCGCCGAATGTAAAGCTCGTTTGGTCATTGTTTGGCAGGTATCCAAGTATGTATTCGCGGTCGGGTTCAAGGTCGCTTTCGCCCGTGTTGAGTTTGTTGTTGTCGAGTGAGCCTATCCCTATGAAATATAGCTTGTCGTCCTCGCCTATGCGGGTGGTAAGTTTGAACTGGTAATCGTTGTAGGTGGGCAGGAACGGCAGTTTAAGCATACTGAACAGCATATTCAAGTAACTCGTGCGCCACGATGCGGTGAGCGTGGTGCGTCCGTCGCTGCTCACTGGCGTGTTGACGTGTAGGCCTGCGTCGGTGAACCCCACTATGAATTTGCCATGGAACCGGTCGCTGTTGCCTTCGAGCATAGTCATTTCCATCACCGAACTAAGTCCCGGGGTCAGTTGCACCGGGAAGGCCGA
This sequence comes from uncultured Muribaculaceae bacterium, assembly GCA_944320595.1. GTDB lineage: Bacteria > Bacteroidota > Bacteroidia > Bacteroidales > Muribaculaceae > Avimuribaculum. The sequence continues at coordinate 50,159 of CALUIB010000017.1, forward strand.
GGTGTAAAATTCGGTTGCGCTTAGCAATTCGGTGTTGACGAGCGATGCGTTGCCGCCCGAGCCGCCTTGCACGGCAAAGTGGTTGAGCACGGGGATTTCGATGCCGTCGATGTAATACTTGTTCTCATTGGCGCCGCCGCCACGCACCAACAGGTCGTTGCGGTTTGAGTTGCTCACCGACAGCACTCCCGGCATCGACTGTAGCACCCGGGAAATGTCGCGGTTGGCTCCCGGCGTGAGGTCTATTTCTTGTGCGCCGATGCGCATCATCGACACCGGGGCCTCGATGCCCGTGCGGTAGGGCGATGCGGTTACGGTGAGTTCTCCAAGCTCATGCCTGCTTTGTAGCAATTGCACGTCAACCACAGCCGGGGCTGCCGTCGAGACTGCGAAAGCCTGCGAGGTGGTGTATTCATACCCGTCGGCTTCTACCTGCAATATGCAATATCCTACCGGCAAGCCGTCCATTATGTATGCACCCAGGCTGTCGGTGAGGCACGTGAGTGATGCGTCGCCCATCATCGTCACGGTGGCACCGGCCACTGCGTTGCCGGTGTCGCCGTCGGTGACGTGGCCTTGCACACTGCCTGTGACTGCGTTGGCGGCAGCCGCAATGGTTGCCATCAGCAGGAAAATACTTGTCAACAACAGGTGTTTCATCAAGAGCTTTGTTAATCCTTGCCGGTAATAATCTTCTTTATGTCGTTCAGCTTGTTGAGAGCCTGCATGGGGGTAAGGTTGTCGATGTCCACATTCAGTATCTCGTCGCGCACCTGGCATAGCACTGGGTCGTCGAGCTGGAAGAACGACAATTGCACTCCTCCAGCCACCGGGGCATCCTTTATATTGAGTGGGTTTTTCTCGCCACGGTTGTTCTCTTCGAGCTGGCTGAGCACTTCGTCGGCGCGTTCCACTATCGATGGTGGCATTCCGGCCAGCTTTGCCACATGGATTCCGAAACTGTGCTCGCTACCGCCTCGCACCAATTTCCGCACGAACACTACCTTGCCGTTGATTTCTTTCACCGACACATTGTAGTTGGCGATGCGGTGGTAGGTCTTTTCCATCTCGTTGAGTTCGTGATAATGTGTGGCGAAGAGCGTTTTTGGGTGTGCCTTGCCGTTCTCGTGCAAGTATTCCACTATCGACCAGGCAATGGATATGCCATCATAGGTGCTTGTGCCGCGCCCCAGTTCGTCGAATAGTATCAGGCTTCGTTCGCTTATATTGTTGAGTATCGATGCCGCCTCGGTCATTTCCACCATGAAAGTCGATTCGCCGAGCGAGATGTTGTCGCTTGCCCCCACGCGTGTGAAAATCTTATCGACTATTCCTATGCGGGCAGTGTCGGCAGGTACGAAACAACCTATTTGGGCCATCAGCACTATCAGGGCCGTTTGCCGCAGCAGTGCCGACTTGCCAGCCATATTGGGGCCGGTTATCATTATTATTTGTTGGTCGTCGTTGCCAAGGCGGATGTTGTTTGACACATACCGTTCCCCCACAGGCATTTGCTTTTCGATTACCGGGTGGCGGCCTTCGGTGATGTCTATGTCGAGCGAGTCGTCGAGTACAGGCCGCGTATAATGGTTTTCGGCAGCGGCACGAGTGAAGGCCAACAGGCAGTCGAGTCGTGCAATGAGGCTTGAATCGACCTGAATTGCAGGTATGTAGTCGGCTACGGCGGTGATTATTTCGTTGAACAGGCGAGTTTCGATTGAAATAATCTTCTCCTCGGCACCGAGTATCTTTTCTTCATATTCTTTCAGTTCCTGCGTCACGTAGCGTTCGGCACTTACAAGCGTCTGCTTGCGAATCCACTCGGGCGGCACCTTGTCCTTGTGCGTGTTCCGTACCTCGATGTAGTAGCCAAATACGTTGTTGTAGCTTATTTTCAGGCTTGGGATGCCTGTGCGTTCGCTTTCGCGCTGTTGCAGTTTCATTAGGTAGTCCTTGCTTGAGTGCGACAGGTCGCGCAGCTCGTCGAGTTCGGAATTCACGCCGCGGCATATCACGTTGCCGCGGTTTACCACGTTTGATGCATCGGGATTGATTTCATGTTCTATGCGGTCGCGTATCGTCTTGCACGGGTTCAGTTGTTCGCCTATGTGGTGCAGCACGTCGTTGTCGGCGGCTAAGCAAAGCGATTTCACTGGTTCGATTGCAGTCAAGGCGTTCTTCAGCTGCACGAGTTCGCGCGGGGTTATTCGCCCCACGGCCACCTTCGAGATAAGCCGCTCAATATCTCCAATCATCTCCAGTTGGTGTTTCAGCGTGTCGCGAGCCTTGGTGTCGCGGAAGAAGTATTCCACCACGTCGAGCCGGTTGTTGATTTGCCTTATGTCTTTCAGTGGGAACACTATCCATCGGCGCAACATTCGTGCCCCCATCGGCGTGAGTGTGCCGTCGAGTACCGACAGCAGGCTTTTGCCGTCTTCGCACATAGAGCCTACCAGTTCCAAGTTGCGCACTGTGAACTTGTCGAGTCTCACGTAACGCTCCTCCTCGATGCGCGACAGCGTGGTGATGTGGCTCACGTGGGTGTGCTGCGTGATGTCGAGGTAGTGCAGTATGGCTCCCGATGCCACTATGGCGCAGTGCATCGCATCGATGCCAAACCCTTTCAAATTGCGAGTCTCGAAGTGGCGCAGAAGGCGGTCGGTGGCTGCCTCCTCGGTGAAAATCCAGTCATCGAGGTCAAAAGTGAGGTATTTCGACGAGAAAGTCTCGGCAAACCGTTTGCGGTTGCTGCGTTCCACAAGCACCTCCTTTGGCGAGAAGTTTCCAAGCAGCTTGTCGATGTAGTCGGTGGTGCCTTCGGCCGTGAGAAATTCCCCGGTGCTTATGTCGAGGAAGGCCACGCCGCATGAGCGTTTGCCGAAGTGCACGGCGGCAAGGAAATTGTTTTCGCGGTTGTTGAGTATGTTGTCGTTAATCGACACTCCCGGCGTAACCAGCTCGGTTATGCCGCGTTTCACGAGTTTCTTGGTCAGTTTGGGGTCTTCGAGCTGTTCGCAAATAGCCACTCGCTTTCCGGCGCGCACAAGTTTGGGCAGGTAGGTGTCGAGGGCGTGGTGCGGGAACCCGGCAAGCTCCACGTATTGTGCCGCTCCGTTGGCACGGCGCGTCAGGGTTATTCCCAATATCTCGGAAGTGGCAATGGCATCGTCCGAAAATGTCTCATAAAAGTCGCCCACTCGGAACAGCAATATCGCATCGGGATGCTTTTGTTTCATCTCGAAGTATTGCTTCATCAGCGGTGTTTCTACAATCTCTTTAGCCACAAATCAAACTGAATTTTAAGCCATCAAAGTTACGAATTTTCGCCAAATCATGGTATATGCAAACATGGGGAAAAATAGTATCTAACAAAGTTGTTACTCATAATATTGTTAGTAACAACTTTGTTAGCAGGGGTAAATAGCTTTAAACCAATGTATTTATGAGGGGTTATGAGTTCTTTTTTAGTATGCGTGGGAACTTGTAAATGAAGATGGCCGTGCACAGTATTGCGGCGGTGGCATCGGAAACACCTTCGGCCAGATATACGCCATCCACGCCGAAGAAAGATGGCAAGAGCAGTGCCAGCGGTATAAGCAGTATGACTTTGCGCAGCAGTGCGATGAATACCGAAACAGGGGCTTGGCCGAGTGCGACAAACATATTTTGGCACGTGCGCTGCAGCCCGAAGATTGTCATTCCCATCAGGAATATCGGCATGAACCGGCTTACGACGCTTATAAGAGCGGCATCGTCGGTGAAAGCCGATGCCACGACCGAGGGGAAGAGCATGAAGAACAGGATAACGACGAAATTGAATGTGAACATGGTGGCAAGCACCACCTTGAAGCATTCCTTCACGCGGTCATTGTTCCCGTGGCCGTAATTGTAGCTTACTATCGGCACGAAACCTTGCGCGAACCCCGTCAGTGGCACGCTCACCACGAGCATCGCCCCTTGCATTATGGCAAGTGCGCTCACGTAGATGTCGCCATAGTGTTCGAGGCTGCTGTTAAGCACAAATCCCACAAGGCTTTCGGTGCTTGCCATGATGAAAGGTGATATGCCAAGGGCAAGTATCGAGCCTACGACTTTCCAGTCGATGCGCATATACCGTGTTTCGAGCCTGAGCGATGCTTTCTTCGACGACAAGAACCCCACTATCCAAGCCGCGCTGCAAGCCTGTGAGATTATGGTTGCAAGCGCCGCGCCTTTTACTCCCATGCCAAAGGTGAAAATGAACAACGGGTCGAGGCCGATGTTGAGTACCGCACCGATAAGTACCGAATACATGGCTATGGCAGGTCGCCCCTGTGTGCTGATGAATGTGTTAAGCCCCACCGACGTTTCCACGAATATGGTGCCGGCAAGGTATATCGATAGGTAGTCGCTGGCATAGCCTAAAGTATTGGCCGACGCTCCAGTGAACAGCAGCAGCGGTTCCATGAAGGCATATACCAGCGTGGTAGTAATCACTGTGAACGTCAGCAGCAGCACGAAGCCGTTGCCCAGGATTTTTCCGGCACGGTCACGGTCGCCATGGCCGAGTGCTATTGCCGCCAACGGTGCTCCGCCGCCGCCCACTATCGAGGAAAATGACGATATGAGGATTATTATTGCGCCTGTCACACCTATGCCGGCCAGGGCATCGGTGCCTATCACTGGTATGTGGCCTATGTATATGCGGTCAACCAAGTTATACAGCAGGTTGACTATTTGTGCGGCCACCGACGGCATAGCCATCCTGAAGACGAGCGGCAATATGCGGTCGGTTCCTAATCGTTCCTCGTATGTGTAGCCAGTTGTTCCCATTTCCCTGTATATAGCAATAAAAAAGTAGTGCAAAGTTACGATAAAATAAGATTACGCCAGTATTGTGTGAGCCTCGGTAAGAAATAGTAACAAATGGGGATGTTTTTACGATTTTTTACCAACTAATAGGGATTGTTCAGGTTTTTCGTCTCCAATACCTTTGCGGTAGAATAAATCGTAAAAAATCACAAAGGAATGAAAGAAAAAGTTTTGTTATTCTCCCTGTTGTTCTGCATGACTGGCAGTGCGGCATTGGCAGCCGATGAAAGACATGGCGGCGAGGAACCTTCCAAGATAGAGAAGGTAATGTCGCGGCTCACAGTGGGCGGTTACGGCGAGGCAGCGTACTCCTACAATATGTACAGCGACAAATACACCCGGTACATAACCCCCGGGCAATACAAGGACGAGTCGCACGGGCGGTTCGACTTGCCCCACGTGGTGATTTTTCTGGGCTATGACTTCGGCAAGGGCTGGACTATGGGCAGCGAAATCGAGTTTGAACACGGCGGCACCGAATCGGCGGTGGAAATAGAAGAAGAGGAGGCCGGGGAATATGAGAGCGAGGTGGAGCGCGGCGGCGAGGTAGCACTCGAACAATTTTGGCTGCAGAAGTCGTTCATGCCGCAGCTCAACGTGCGCGTGGGTCACATCATAGTGCCTGTGGGAGCGACCAATATGCACCACCTGCCCACCGAATTCTTTGGTGTTTACCGCCCCGAAGGCGAGAACACCATCATGCCATGCACTTGGCATGAAACCGGCATTAGCGTTTGGGGCCGCGCAGGCGACTGGCGTTACGAGGCTTTGCTTATACCGGGGCTTGACTCCGAACGCTTTGGCCGCCAAGGTTGGATACACGACGGAGCCGGCAGCCCCTACGAGTTCAAGATAGGCAATTCGGTAGCCGGTGCTTTCCGTGTTGACAACTTCTCGGTTCCAGGGTTGCGCCTGTCGTTAAGTGGCTATGTGGGAAATTCATTCAACAATACGCTTAGTTCAAATAAAGATGCCTCGCGATATGCAGGCGTGAAAGGCACGGTAGTGATAGGAGCATTTGATTTCAATTACACAAGCCACAACTTGATTGTGCGTGGCAACTTCGACTACGGCCACCTTAGCGATGCCGAAGTGATAACGAATGTCAATATCAACCACATGAGCCAGGCTTCACCGTCGCCGCACCAGGCTGTGGGCGAGGCGGCCATAGCCGGGGGTATTGAGGCTGGTTACAATATATTTGCCCATATCCCTAAGGTCGCCGGGCTGGGGCAGAAGTTCTATGTATTTGGACGGTATGATTATTACGATTCTATGCACAAGGCCGACACCAATATTTATGAATATTGTGGGCGTAGCCGTGTGGCGGCCGGCATAAATTATTATCCCATCAAGGAGGTCGTGGTTAAGGGAGAATATTCAATAGGCTTGCTGAAGTCGCCCTACAATAACGAGCCTTCAATATCGGTGGGAATAGCCTATTCGGGATTTTTCATGTAAAATGTTAAACATAAAGAAAGTAAACGAAAAATGAAGAAGTTTGTGAAATCAGTATCTTGCATGGCCGTGTGTGCCATGATGGCTGCGAGCCTTGCTGCTTGTAGCGATGACGAGCCGAATGGCGGCGGTGATGGCGGTGAACAAAGTGCAAAAGATGTTGCCTTGAAGGCCGCAATCGACCCGTATGTTGACAATACAGTCATTCCTAATTATAAGGTTATGGCCGATGAGGCTATGGAGCTTTATGACTTGTGCGCTAAAGCCCGTGACAGTTTTGTGGCCGGAGACGTGGCCACTGCCAACGGCTACATCTCTGATGCTTGCGAGCACTGGACTCGCTCGCGCGAGGCTTGGGAATTGAGCGAGGCTTGGCTGTATGGGGCGGCTGCCGATTATAATATCGACCCCCATATCGACTCATGGCCGCTTGACAAGCAGGCTCTTGTGAACTTGCTGGCAAATGCCTCGATGATGCAGCAGATAGGGGAGAGCGGCGGTGCATACGTCAGTGCCAACCTTGGTTACGGCCTGCTGGGTTTCCACGCTATTGAGTATATGCTTTATGAGTTGTCGGCCGACGGGCAGTCGAGTTCTCCGCGCGATTTGAGCCACACGCTCGAAGGCACGACGGTGACCGACAATCACTTGATATACATGGCAGCCGTGGCCGAAGACTTGCGCAACCAGTGCGTGCGGCTCGAAGCTTCATGGGCCGGAATGGATAATGTGACGCAGGAAAAGCAGCAAATACTTACCGACAACGAGCTTGAACCCACCAAGGATTACGGGCAAGACATGAAACTGGCCGGACAGCCGGGCAGCAACTATCAAAGTCTGACGCTTGCAGCCCAGCAAATCATTCAAGGCGCGATTGATATTGTGAACGAGGTGAATGTGCAGAAGATAGGCCGTCCTCACAGCGGACAAAGCACCGAGGACAAGAATTACATAGAGTCGCCATACGCCTTGAATTCAATAGTCGATTTTGCTGACAACATTCGTAGCGTCAGGAATGCATACGAGGGGCAAAGTGGCGATGCTTCGATAAGCGATTATGTGGCCACGGTGGCTCCCGATGTGGATAGCGAAGTGCGCAGTCTCATACAAGAGAGCATCGACAATATAATGCTCATTCCCGAACCGTTTGCGTTGCATGCCACCGAGCAGTCGGCAGCCACTGCAATGGAAAGCCTCACCAAGCTTGAAACGGCTCTTGATAAAGTAAATGATGTGTTGATTAATAATTGATTCCATGAAAAAGGGTAATTATTACATGATAGGATTATTGGTTGCTGCCGGTGCCTTGTGTGGCTGTAGCGACGACGAGCCTGCTCCTGTACCAGGTGACGGTGGGGTGGATACCGCTTTGCCCGACTGGTATTATGCCGGCGGCGAGCTTGGAACAGCTTTCCTGAGCACTTCCAATGCCTACGAGCAACCTACTGCTGTGGTAGAGGCCGATGCCGAGATGAACGAACGCTTTAAGCATGGAGAGGCATTGTTTGAAAAGATGTACATGACCAACCACACCGGTGTGCGCAGCGGCTTGGGCCCGGCCTACGTGCGTAGCTCGTGCATACATTGCCACCCTGGTTACGGCCACGGCAAGCGCAATGCGGCCGGCAGCTTTGAAACAAGTTCCATAGGCAACGGATGCCTGCTTGTGGTTTATAATCCCGATAACGACGCATACGTGAGCTGGCTGACTGGTATGCCGCAGGGCCATGCCGCCGAACCGTTCAAGGCTCCGCTCGATGAAAGCAAAGTTGTCATAACGTGGAACAAATATACCGACGAGTGGAACAATACTTTCCCCGACGGGGAGACCTACGACTTGGAGTACCCTTCAATCACTATGTCGCCCGATGCCGTATATGCCTATAATAGGGGCGTGGTCACCGACCTGGGCAATTACAATGTGGTGCTGGAGTCCACCATAGGAATATATGGCACGGGGCTGCTTGATGCGATACCCGACGAAGACCTGAAGGCCGAATATGCCAAGCAGGAAAACGACGGATTCCTGCCAAACGGCATCAACCCAGCATTCTTCAAGGGTGGCGAGTGGGTAAAACAGTATAGCAACACCAAGGCAACCGATGTGGCCGCAGGGTTTGCCGATGCTGGCGAGCAGCATCCGTTCCGTTTCACATACGCCCTTAGCCGCGGACCTCTGCAAGACGCGGCAGGCATAAATGCGATGTGGAACATCACCAATGTGACGCGTAGCAATCGCCGTTACCATTACCTTGACACGTACTTCGCATCGGCAACGGGCGATGACAAGACGAAGTTTGGCGGCAGTTCATGGGTTAAAGCCTCGGCCTACGACCCCGATGTGCAGGCCGGGTATAAGGATTATATCGAAGGCGTTGACCCTGAAGGAAACCATCCCACATGGCACGCTACCGACTATGCCGACACCGAGGCAGTGGCCACGGCAATTGCCGCTTACCTGACTTCGACCGAACTCGATGTGGAGATGGACGATGAGGATTTCATTGATTTTGCCGTGTGGCATCGTGGCCTTGCAGTGCCTGCGGTGCGCAATATCGATGATCCCGATGTGCTGCGTGGCAAGGAACTGTTTGAGGAGATAGGCTGTGCCTATTGCCATCGTCCGTCGTGGACCACTGGTAGCGACGACTTCTACGACCCCAATGGCTTTTTTGCCCGCGGCGACAGCCGCTTGCCGCGCTATCCAGGCCAGACTATTTGGCCATATTCCGACCTTGTGCAACATAAGCTCCACATGGAAAATGACATACGCACTGGGTGGTGCCGCACCACTCCATTGTGGGGGCGCGGCTTGCACCAGATGTGTACCGGCTCGCCCACTGCCGACCGCCTGCACGACAACCGTGCGCGTACCGTCATCGAGGCCATTATGTGGCATGGCAATCCGCAGAGCGATGCTCGCAAGAGTGTCGAGGAGTTCCGCCAGTTGTCGCGTGCTGACCGCGATGCCATCGTGAAGTTCATCGATGCAATATGACGTGTTCATAAACGTGTACTGTAAATTTCATAAAAGTGAACGCGTGGTGTGCGCCATCTTTGTCGAAAAAGGATGGTAGCACACCATTTTTATCAAGAATATGACAAGCAAAAAAATCAAAGTGATGCGGAATGCCAGTTTCGGCCTTGCGGGATTGGCAGTGCTGGTGCTTGCCGCCGCCACGGTTGTTGAGGCGGCGCAAGGAAGTACGGGTATTTATGGCTCGCCGCTTTTCGTGGCATTGTGGACATTGCTGGCGGTATCATCGGTTGCCTATATATTGGCTTGCAAGATGGCGAGGCGCAAGTCTGTTTTCATGTTGCATCTGTCACTTGTGGTTATATTGGTGGGGGCATTTGTCACATACGTATGGGGTGAACGCGGAACAGTACATTTACGGCAGGGTGATGAGCCAGTGTCGGTGTTTCGTTCGGCTGATGGAGGCGAGTGCCGTTTCCCTTTTGGCATTGTGCTCGATGATTTTGAAATTTCCTATTATCCGGGAACGGCAGCCCCCAACGACTTTGTGAGCACCGTCATGGTGCATGACGGCGGCAGTGTCGCCACCGGGAAGGTTTCGATGAATCATGTATATGAGTACGGCAATTACCGCTTTTATCAATCAACATACGATTCCGACGGGCTTGGCAGCACTTTGTCGGTTTGCCATGACCCTGTGGGCATTGCCGTCACCTACGCAGGTTATGCCATGTTGCTGTTTTCGGCGGTACTGTTCTTTTTCGACCGTGGCAGCGGTTTCCGCCGCTTGTTGCGCCACCCGGCACTTCGCAGGGCGGCACTGTGCATTGTGTTGCCAGTATCGGCATTGGCAGCACAGGCTGCCGGTGTCGGGGAGCCGAAGGCGTTGCCCGAATCCACGGCCAAGTGTTTCGGCGACTTGTATGTTTATTATAATGGCCGAGTAAGCCCGTTGCAGACACTTGCACGTGACTTTACCGTGAAACTGTGCGGCAAGACTTCATACCGGGGGCTGACTGCCGAACAGGTATTTACCGGCTGGTTCTTCTATTACGACGATTGGAAGGAGGAACCAATGATACGCATAAAAAGTGGCGAAGTGCGGCAGTTGCTCGGCATCGAAGGTGAATATGCAAGGCTTGTGGATTTCGTCGGCCCGGAGGGCTATAAGCTGGGCAATGCGCATGAGGCCGGTTCTGGCGTGAAAGACTTGCGCGGAGTGAGCGATGCCGATGAGAAATTCAGCTTGGTGAGCGCGGTATGCACAGGGCGAGCGTTAAAAATATTCCCATACCGCGACAGTTGTGGCATGGCTTGGTATTCGGTGGCCGACAGGCTGCCTGCCTCAATGCCACAGGAGCAGTGGATGTTTGTCAGGTATTGCATGAACTATATTGCCGAGCGTGTGGCGTGCAAGGACTATGCCGCCGTTGACACGCTGCTTGCCAAGACCCGTAAGTATCAACAGAAAGAGGCTGCCGAATACATGCCGGGCGAAATTCGGGTTGAGGCCGAGAAACTGTACAACAAGCTCGGATATGTCTGCCCGGTGGCTATTTTGTGCATCGTGGCTGGCTTGGCATCGTTCTTCCTCTATTGCAGACGCATGATTTGTGTAGGCGTATGCCGCAGGCACTGGATGGACAATCTGCTTGTGGCTATGACGGCGGTAGTGCTTGCCTACGTGGTATTGGTACTGGCGTTGAGGGGAATTGTCGGGGGATATTTTCCTGCGTCAAATGGTTTTGAGACCATGCATTTGATGGCTGCCTGTGTGCTGACGATGGCACTTGTGGCGCACAGGCGGTTTGAGATGGCACTCTCGTTTGGGTTCATGCTGTGCGGCCTGGCATTGCTTGTGGCCATGATGGGTGAGGCCAACCCACCAGTTACGCCGCTCATGCCAGTGTTGTCATCGCCGTTGCTTAGCATTCATGTGGCTGTGATAATGGTGGCGTATTCATTGTTTGGCTTTGCCATGTTCAATGGTATTGCAGCAGTGGTGTTATATTGCAGTGGCCGTGGGTATGCCGCGCAAATTGTGCGGTTGCAGGTGCTTGGCAGGCTGATGCTTTATCCGGCAGTGTTCCTGCTTGCTGTGGGAATTTTCACCGGGGCAGTATGGGCTAATGTGTCGTGGGGACGTTACTGGGGGTGGGATCCCAAGGAAACGTGGGCGTTGATAACGCTCATGGTATATGCGGCTGCATTGCACACCACCTCGCTGCCAGCATTGCGCCGCCCCATGGTGTTCCACTGGTTTTCCATAATAGCTTTTTTAAGCGTGGTAATAACCTACTTGGGGGCAAACTTCATAATGACCGGCTTGCATAGCTATGCTTAAAATAATTAGGAATTAGGAATGAGGAATTAGGAATTGATTTCAATTAGTCTAATTGGCCTAATTAGGCTCATTCCCAATTCCTAATTTCTCATTCCCAATTCCTAATTATTCCTAATTGCGTGGGCAGCATCCGCCGTGGCGGTGATGGCGGTGGTGGCCGCGATGGTAGTCGCAGCATTGGCTGCGGTAGTCACAGCTGTCGCACTGGGCGCACCATTCTTGTTTGCGGCAATACTCGCATTTGTCGCAGTTTTCTCCGCATGGGCATTCACCCGTGCAGCCGCAAGTTTGCCCGCAGCAGCATTCCACTCGGTTGCGGTTGTTGTCGCTGGTGTTATTGTCGTCGGCAGCAAAAGCGATTGCCGAGCAGCTTAATACAAAACCTGCAACAAGGCTTATAATTCCAATTCGTTTCATAATCATTATATTAAGAGTAACACGTGCAAAGATAGGAAATGAAAAACAATCTTGCATAATTCGACGGCATTAAATCTTGTTGAAATATGCCTGTATTAAAAACTCATTAAGCCGGGAGTCTCACGACTGCCGGCTTAACTATTAACCTTAAATCTAATACCATGAAAAACACATCGCAAATATAATTGTTTATTGGAAATATACAAGGGGTAAGAAAGGATATTTTACCTAATTTGCATTGTTTAACGGTTTGGCGCGGCTTATTGTTGCGTATATGCTTTTTTGTTGTTATCTTTGGGTAAGGCAGGCTGCGCCTTGGCAATAAAAACAAATGAATTTGTTTTGTATTGCGCTCGACTTGCACTATCTTTATAAGTGGAAATTAAATGCATTTTTATGAATAGGATTATTGAAATTAACGATAACGACCGCCATTTCATGAAAATGGCTTGCGAACTGGCGTATGAGAATGTCGAGAAAGGGGGTGGCCCGTTTGGCGCAGTCATAGTGAAGGACGGCGAAGTGGTGGCTACCGGCACTAACACGGTGACGCTCGACAACGACCCCACGGCACACGCCGAGGTGAATGCCATAAGGAATGCTTGCCGCCAAGCCGGCAGTTTCAACCTCGAAGGGTGCGACATATACACCTCGTGCGAGCCTTGCCCCATGTGCCTGAGCGCACTTTACTGGGCCAGGGTGAGGAGCATATATTACGCCAACACGCAGATGGACGCACGTGCGATAAACTTCGATGACAATTTCATATACGAGGAGATTGCCCGCCCGCATCTTGAACGCTCCATACCGTGTGTGCATATCGACGAGCCTTCGGCCATCAATGCCTTCCGCTTGTGGGATACGAAAACCGATAAAAAAGAGTATTGAGCGATGTCGGTGAATAAAGTCATATTGCTGGGCAATGTGGGGCGCGACCCCGATGTGCGCTACACGGGGCCGGGACAGGCTATTGCTGAATTTACACTTGCCACCACCGAGCGCGCCCGCACCAATGCCGCCGGGGTGCAGGTGCCGGAACGCACCGAGTGGCATCGCATAGTGATGAACGGGCAGAACGCCCTCTTTGCCGAGCGTTACATACGCAAGGGAACCAAGCTATATATTGAGGGGAAACTGCGAACTCGCGTGTGGGAAGATCGCGCAAGCATAAAGCATTACGTGACCGAGGTTTACGTCGATACTTTCGATTTCCTCGGCCGCAGCACCACCAGCAGCGGCCAGTAATTGCCATGCTGCGAATACATTTTTTTGAGGGAAAGTGTTGCTGTGGTGGGTGGAAATGTGTATCTTTGCAGATTGAAAATGGATATTAACCGATTGTGGAAAAATTTGGCTGCTTGCAACCACACAAAAAAATGCTAAAATCGCGATTCTTAACTTATTGAATTTCCCCCCTGACAGAAGGTTCAACTTAGTGTAAAAGTCGTTTAGCATTTTTCCACAGCAAAAAAATGTTTGGAAAAATGAATTACTTGTTTACGTCTGAATCAGTATCGGAAGGCCATCCCGACAAGGTGGCCGACCAAATCAGCGACGCAGTTCTCGACCAGTTCCTTGCCTACGACCCGGCATCGAAGGTTGCGTGTGAAACCCTTGTGACCACCGGCCAGGTGGTGATTGCGGGCGAAGTGAAGTCGCGGGCCTACATCGACCTTATGGATGTGACGCGCAGCGTGATTAACCGCATTGGCTACAACCGAAGCGAGTATAAGTTTGATGCCGATGCCTGCGGTGTGCTTTCGGCGCTTCATGAGCAGTCGCAAGACATCAACCGCGGTGTGGAACGCTCCACGCCCGAGGAACAGGGTGCGGGCGACCAGGGCATGATGTTCGGCTATGCCTGCAACGAGACCGACAATTATATGCCGCTCACGCTTGACCTGTCGCACTTGTTGCTGCGCGAACTTGCCGCCATAAGGCGTGAGGGGAACGAGATGCCATACTTGCGCCCCGATGCCAAGAGTCAGGTGACGGTGGAGTATAACGAGGAGCGCAAGCCGGTGCGTGTGCATACCATAGTGGTGAGCACACAGCACGACGAGTTTGTGCAGCCTGCCGACAATAGCCCTGAGGCGCAAGATGCAGCCGACCGAGCCATGCACGACCGCATACTGGCCGACGTGCGCAGTGTGCTGCTGCCACGCGTGATGGCAAAGTTGCCCGAGCGTGTGCGTGCGCTGTTCGACGACCAGCTGATATTGCTTGTTAACCCCACGGGCAAGTTTGTGATAGGAGGCCCCCACGGTGATACCGGCTTGACCGGGCGCAAAATCATCGTTGACACATACGGCGGCCGTGGTGCGCATGGCGGCGGAGCATTCTCGGGCAAAGACCCGTCGAAGGTCGATCGCTCGGCAGCATACGCCGTGCGGCACATCGCCAAGAATGCCGTGGCGGCAGGCATTGCCGACGAGATGCTGGTGCAGGTGGCTTATGCCATAGGCTGCGCCGAGCCGGTTAGCCTGTATGTGAGCACCTTTGGTACCAAGCACGTGCCGATGACCGATGCCGAGATTGCCGACCGTTTTGCGCGAATATTCGACTTGCGCCCCAGCTCGATAGTGCGCGACTTGAAGTTGCTCAATCCCATATACGAGGAGACAGCCGCCTACGGCCATGTGGGCCGTGAGCCGCAAGTGGTGGAAAAGCACTTCCACTCGAAATATGAAGGCGAAAAGACACTGCAAGTGGAACTTTTCACATGGGAGAAGCTCGACTACGTAGGCAGGCTGAAAGCCGAGTTTGGTTTGGCATAACGCCCCGTATAACAGGTGAATTAAAAGAATAGGGGGGAACCGCCGGTCTCGGAGGCTCCCCCCTTGGTTTAAGGTCGTATTAGGTTTGTTTTGTTTTTGGTTGTCGGTTGTTGGTTAATTAGCGTAAAGCGATCACTGTTTGAGCCTTATTTGGCTTATGCTTGAATCTTGTTCCTTTATCAGTCCGTTGTGGAATGCGCCGAGCAGGGCTTTGAGGTCGGCTATCTGTGTGCGCAGTTCGCGCCCCTTGTCGGTGTCTTGCACCAGCATCCTGCGGCTGCTCATTTCCACTATCTGTGTTGTTGACTTGATGTCTTTTCCCTCTTTTACGGCTTCTTCAATCGAGGTGAACGGCTCGTGCTGCACTAATTGAAACCCGCGCGAGTGGAACACAAGCGTGTAACCGGCAATCCCGGTTTCCGACCAATAAGCCTTGGAGAAACCGCCGTCGATTACCATCAGCTTTCCGTTGGCGCGTATGGGCTGTTCGCCCATCTTGGTGCGTACCGGCACGTGGCCGTTGATGATGTGGCGGTGCGGCCCTTCCACGCCGAAAGCGTCGAGCAGGCGGTCGCACACGGCCTCGTTGTCGCGCAGCTGGTAGTACCAGCCCTTCACTTCCTTGTGAGCCTCCTTGTCGGCAATGAAGTACCGCTCGAAGGTGGCCATTTTGTCCTTGTCGAATGCCGGGGAATTCTTCCCACACCACAAGTACCATATATAGTCGAGCGCGAAAGCACGTTCCGCAGGGTCGTCGCAGCCGAAGTATGCCTCGCGCATCAGCCCTCCCACGCGGTTGAGCAGGTCTATTCCGTGGAACTGATGCCCCCTTATTTCCACCTCTTTCAGCGAGCCGTCTTCGTTGAGCGGCACCGATGCGTGGAACAGCAGGTTGCTGTTGGTGATGGTGAAGATGCAGCCGTTGCGGAATAGCCATGCTATGTGCTTTTGCAGCTTTTCGCTGTGCACGAATGAGTTGTGCAGCTTGTCAACCACATCTTGCTCCTCGGCTGTTAGCTTGTAGGGGTCGGCGGGGTCGATTGTCGGGAAATTGGTGTCGGTGAGGCGGTATTCCTTGCCTGCTATGCTCACTGTGCCGCGCACCGTGTCGATGTTTTGCAGCAGTAGGCGGTCGTTCATGTCGAAGTCGGGGCGGCGTTTTATGATTGCCCCCTCGGTCTTGAACTGGATTATGGCTATCGCCTTGTGCATTTGGGCGGCAAGGCGCATCGACTTTTGGCTGTAATTGCGTCCCTCGTTCTCACGAGGCATGAACATGGCGCAGTCGTCGTTGCCATACGTTTCTATGGCAAGCGTGGCGAGCGGCAGCAGGTTGATGCCGTATCCGTCTTCAAGCACCGACTGGTTGTCGTATCGCAGAGCCAGCCGCACCACGTTGGCTATGCAGCTGTCGTTCCCGGCTGCCGCGCCCATCCACAGTATGTCGTGGTTGCCCCATTGTATGTCGCAATTGTGGTAGTGGCACAGCAAGTCCATTATCTTGTCGGGGCTTGGCCCGCGGTCAAACACGTCGCCCAGTATGTGCAGCGAGTCGATGGCCAGCCGTTGCACGAGGTTGCACAGTGCTATTATGAAACGGTCGGCCATGTGGGTCGAAATGATTGTGCGCACGATTACGTCCACGTAAGCCTGCTTGTTTGGGTCAACGGTGCTTTCGTGCAGCAATTCCTGTATGATGTAGGCAAAATCGTCGGGCAGAGCCTTGCGTACCTTTGAGCGCGTGTATTTCGACGACACGTTGCGGCACACCATCACCAGTCGGTTAAGCGTGATGAAGTACCAGTCGTCGATGTCGTCGTGCACGTCTTGTTTCACCAATTCGAGCTTTTGCTCGGGGTAATAAATGAGCGTGCACAGCTCCTTCTGCTCGCGCTGTGTTAGCGTCTCGCCAAATATTTCGCGCACTTTGCGCTTTATGTTGCCCGACGCGTTGCGCAGCACGTGCTGGAAAGCCTCGTACTCGCCGTGCAGGTCGGCAAGGAAATGCTCGGTACCCTTGGGCAAGTTGAGTATGGCCTCTAAGTTTATAATTTCGGTACTTGCGGCTGCCGCGTTGGGGAAGTTCCTGGCCAGCAGCTGCAAATAACGCAAGTCTGTGTCGATGTTTTTGTGTTTGTCGTCTTGACTATCCATTTTCCATTAGCTTGGACGAGCATAAAGGTAGTCACAATTTCGGTAACGGCAAAAAAATCGCCGAAATTCCTTTATTTTATAGGTTATATTGTATTTTTGCAGATAGTAATAATTAAGGATTATGGCAGGTATTAGCAAGACAAATGCGGCGCGGCTGCTCGATAGGGCGAAGGTGAAATATGAACTTGTGCCATACGTGGTCGATGAAAACGACCTTGCGGCCACGCACATAGCATCGCAACTGGGCGAGAATATAAAGCAGGTGTTCAAGACGCTTGTGCTGCATGGCGACCGCACGGGCCATTTCGTGTGCGTGGTGCCGGGCGACGCCGAGGTGGACCTGAAGAAGGCCGCACGGGTGTCGGGTAACAAGAAGGCCGACCTCATTCCCATGAAGGAGCTGCTGCCCACTACGGGCTACATTCGCGGTGGCTGTTCGCCGGTGGGGATGAAGAAGGCGTTCCCCACGTTCTTCGACTCGTCGTGCGAGGCGTTCGACTATATATATGTGAGCGCCGGGGTGCGCGGATTGCAGTTCAAGGTGAACCCGGGCGAATTGGTGAAGTACGTGCATGGGTCGCTTGCCGACCTTACGGCAGAAAAAGAGGGGTGATTGCGGCCATGGGAAACAGCATTGGAAAGGTATTTAGGCTTACCACGTTTGGCGAATCGCACGGCGCGGCCATAGGCGGCGTCATCGACGGGATGCCGGCAGGCGTGGCAATCGACCTTGATGCCGTGCAGCATGAACTCGACCGCCGCCGCCCCGGGCAGTCGGCCATAGTAACTGGGCGCACCGAGAGCGACCGCGTGCGGGTGCTTTCGGGTCTTTTTGAGGGTGTAACGACTGGCACGCCGATAGGTTTCGTGATAGAGAACGAGAACCAGCGGTCGGGAGACTATGGCAATATGCGAGATGCCTTCCGCCCGTCGCATGCCGATTTCACCTACACTTCCAAGTATGGCATACGCGACCACCGCGGCGGAGGCCGCTCGTCGGCACGTGAGACGGCTGCTCGGGTGGTGGCCGGAGCCATGTCGCGGCAGGTGCTTGCGCTGCAAGGGGTGGACATATATGCCTACACGTCGCAAGTGGGCAATATCGTGCTTGATGCCGACTACCGCAAGTATGACCCGGGTTGCATAGAGCAAAATGCGGTGCGTTGCCCCGATGCCGAGGCGGCACGGCAGATGATTGACCTTATAGAGCAGGTGAAACGCGACGGCGACACCATAGGAGGAGTAGTCACCGGAGTGATTAAAGGTGCGCCGGTTGGGCTTGGCGAGCCGGTGTTCGACAAGCTGCATTCCGCGCTTGGTGCGGCTATGCTGGGCATCAACGCCGCCAAGGGATTTGAATACGGGCTTGGTTTCGGCTTTGCCGGGCGGCGTGGCAGCGAGGTTATCGACTGCTTTGTGAAAGCATCCGACGGGAAGATAAGGACTGCCACCAATTTTTCGGGTGGCATACAGGGCGGCATATCGAATGGCGAGGACATATACTTCCGCGTGGCATTCAAGCCGGTGGCCACGCTGCTGCGTGAAGTGGAAACGGTGAATGCCAAGGGCGAGCCGGTGGTGCTTGCCGCACGTGGCAGGCACGACCCGTGTGTGCTGCCGCGCGCGGTGCCGGTGGTCGAGGCCATGGCAGCCATAGTGATGCTCGATTTTTTGTTGCAGAACCGTAGTTCGCATATATGAGCACTGTCGGCTACAGGGATTTCGGCGCATTCCTGCGCGAGCATTTTACTGGCAAGGTGCAGAAGATTTCGATAAACGCCGGGTTCACTTGCCCCAACCGAGACGGAAAGCTTGGAACTGGCGGTTGCACGTATTGTAATAACCAGACGTTCAACCCCGAGTATTGCAATCCTGGCAAGAGCGTGACCGAACAGCTTGCCGAGGGTCGCCGCTTTTTCGCTCGCAAATATCCCGAGATGAAGTATCTGGCCTATTTCCAAGCCTACACCAATACTTATGGGGAGATGTCGGGCTTGCGCCGGCTGTATGAGGAGGCACTTGCCACGCCCGATGTGGTAGGGTTGATAATAGGCACTCGCCCCGACTGTGTGTCAGGCGAATTGCTTGACTACCTTGCCTGGCTGAGAGGCCGCGGCATATTCGTGCTTGTGGAATATGGAGTGGAAACGTCGCGTAACGACACATTGCAGCTTGTCAACCGTGGGCACACGTGGGAGCAAAGTGCCGATGCCATAGTGCGCACCGCGGTTCGTGGCATAATGACCGGTGCCCACATAATAGCAGGCTTGCCCGGCGAGGGGGCAGCCGACGTGGTGCAGACGGCACGGCAGCTGTCGCAACTGCCGCTGAGCACGGTTAAATTACATCAGTTGCAAATAATTCGCGGCACTCGCCTTGCCCGGCAGGTGGCAGCCGGTGAAGTGGCGGTGGTGCAGTGGAGCGTCGGGGAATATATAAGCGTGTGTCTCGACTTTATTCGCAACCTGTCGCCCTCGATAGCCATTGAGCGTTTCACATCGCAGTCGCCCGACGGGCTGCTCATTTCTCCGCGTTGGGGATTGAAAAATTACCAGTTTACAAACTTGCTACAGCAAGCCATAGCCCGCGAGCGTGTGGTCCAGGGGGAGGCGTTGGCAACGTAGGTGGTTGGCCTTGCCGCAGGAATGTGTGTAATTGCGGAAAAAAATCAACGGGCAATCTCGAAATCACTTCGAAATTGCCCGTCTGCGTTTCATCAAGTTTAATGCAAATTCATCTGTGTATAAGTATGATGTTGAGTCTGAGAAGTTGAGTCTGACTTAGAATCTGCGTTGATGAATGAGTGTATTTTCAGTGCTTTATTTAGAACTTATTTTCATTGCATCTTGCCGCCTTATCGCTCTCGACCGTGCGGCATCATGTTTTACGTCACCAAAAGTATAAATAATGTCACTATCCTGCAAATATTTTAGATTATTTTTCTTGTTTTTCCTGTTTTTTGTGTATTCAGGGTCTTTTCCTGCCCGAAGCAGGCAATATCGCCGAGATTTTCTTGACAAAGTACGCTATTTTTGTCTGTGTCCCTATTGTAGCGCATAAATGTAAAAATCATGAGTGCCGAGTTTTTTCGTGAAATTTCCATTCGTAGAATTTTGCAGTGTCATAAAAAACACCTATCTTTGCACTCGCAAACAAGCCCAGATGGCGGAATTGGTAGACGCGCTGGTCTCAAACACCAGTGGATTCACCTCCATGCCGGTTCGATCCCGGCTCTGGGTACACAAAACGGCTGTTAATCTCTTGATTTTCAGCCGTTTTTCTATTTTGCATTAAAATGCGCTGGAACTGCAAAAAATGTCAATTTTCAATTGAGTTTCTAAAAAAAAAAGTATATTTGCAGTTAAAAACTGGCTTTAACTGACTGAAAGAAATATCGTAAATCGGTGTTAGGGTTGGTTTCTGTTTGGAATTACGATGATTTTCTAAAAAATTAGGCAATGAAAATTAAGTTATTTGTTTTGTTGTGTTTCTTTGTTGCCTGCAATTTACTACAAGCTCAAGAAGATATTTACCACGTGACTTGTGCGCAGGAAATTAACTTGAAGTCGAGATATTTTGATTTCGACCGCAAGATATGGGTGAAGCTCCCGACAGGTTATGATATGATGGATGCACAAGATTATGATGTCACTTATGTGTTTGACGCGCAGACTACTCAGTTTTTCGAGATGGCTTGTGCATATCCCATGTTCCTGAATAGTGGCTGGTTTCAAGAAGGGATAGTCGTGGGCATTTGTTCGCCGCAGGAGATGGAATATAACCGCCGCAATGATTTTTTGCCCGATGACAGCCTGACGCGCAACTCGTTTGGCCTCGGGAAAGGTTGTTCCGACAATTTGATGCATTTCGTGAAAGATGAGCTGATGCCTTATATCAGCGAGCATTACCGCACCACTGGGCACAGCCTTGCCATAGGCCATTCTTTGGGCGCGTCTTTCCTTCTGCAATGCCTTTTGGATTATGGCATATTTGATGATTATTTCATATTTTCCCCGAATATGTCTTTTGGCAATAATATGTTGGCAGATAAATTTGTAAACTATCCATTTGTGGAGGTTTCGCGGCATTATATTTTCTTTGCCGACGCAGCCGAGGAAAGGATGCAAGGCTGGGAAAAGTGGCAGGCACCAAGGGAGGAGGTTTATAGATATGTCGATTCGGGAGTGCTGCCTGTCAACATTGTGTGCAGGCATAAGTCATACCCAGAGTCGGGCCATTTGGCAAGTTTCCCGCTGGCATTGCAAGATGCCTATAAGGATTACTTCTCGTATCGCGAGGCGGCAGACGCCGTAGCCGGGGGGGAGGCAATAACAAAGCATATAGAAGTGGTTGTGAATAATCCCAAGTACGAAGTTTATATTGCAGGGAACCAGGCATCATTAGGTGATTGGGATGTCGGGAAAATTAAGTTGGAACACGTCAATGATTCCATCCGCGCGATTGACGTGATGGTGCAACTTCCTGCCCAGTTCAAATTCACTCGCGGCAGCTGGGAGACTGAGGGATTCCCCGATAATGCGATAGGCGGCATAAACCTTCGCATCGGCAACAAAAGCAAGAAGACGTATACTTATAGAATATCCAATTGGGCTGACGAATGATGGCCGCTGCGTTGTGTGCTGGAGTGTGGCAGAGAAATTCAACATTGTTTCGCCTCGGCGTTGCCATGTCTCGTCATCAGCTATATTGGGATTGCTGTCCGATAAAATGTTATACACAGAAAGAGCGTGTTATAAAATAAGAGAATGATATGCGCCACGGGTCGCTTCGCCGCGAGGTCAAGCATGATTAGACGGCTCCGCCGACCTGTATTTTTATTTTGATACACTTCCAAATATTTGTAGCACTTTATATATTAGTTTATTACCGCAAAGGGCGAATGGCGCGCGGGGTGCGAGTAGTGCATAATGAAATAGGGTATATCCGAAATGGATATACCCTGTCATCTTGGTGTGACCCATACAGGATTCAAACCTGTAACCTTCTGATCCGTAGTCAGATACTCTATTCAGTTGAGCTAATGGGCCTTATTGCGAGTACAAAGGTAGGTATAATTTCCATATCTGCAAAATTATTTGCTATTTTTTTGTGGAAATTCACTAGTGTCCCGTTAAAGGACTGTTAAGAGTTTACAATTGATTTATTTTTAGTTAATTACAAAGGTTTTTTC
>CALUIB010000018.1 GCA_944320595.1 uncultured Muribaculaceae bacterium
AAGACAGGCTGCGCCTCGGCTAATCGCAAATTCATGCAAGCATGATTTGCATTTGCGCTCGGCTTGCACTATCTTTCGATAACATAGGCGGCGTTTCGCGCATTGCCAAAAGAAAAATCGATTTTTCTTTTTGGCATTACACTCAACTTGCACTATCTTTCCATAAGACAGGCTGCGCCTCGGCTAATCGCAAATTCATGCAAGCATGATTTGCATTTGCGCTCGGCTTGCACTATCTTTGCCACATTATTAAAAATAGCTATTGTTTTATAATTTTATTCTTGACTAATGGCAGAGATTTCAAACAATAATAGCGAAGAGCCTCGCAAGGGCTTGAACTTCGTGGAGCAGATTGTTGCCGACGACTTGGCCGCCGGCAAAAACGGCGGACGGCTCAACACCCGTTTCCCGCCCGAGCCTAACGGGTACTTGCACATAGGCCATGCCAAGGCTATATGCATGGACTTCGGCGTGGCCGAAAAATTCGGCGGAACTTGCAACTTGCGTTTCGACGACACCAACCCCACAAAGGAGGATGTGGAATATGTGGAATCGATAAAGGAGGATATTCACTGGCTCGGCTTCGACTGGGGCAACCGGGAATATTATGCATCGGACTATTTCCCGAAGTTGTTTGACCTCGCAATACGCCTCATCAAGGAGGGGAAGGCTTACGTCGATGACCAGTCGTCGGAAGAAATCGCGGCACAGAAAGGCACTCCCACCTCGCCCGGCACCAACAGCCCATACCGCGACCGCTCGGTGGAGGAGAACTTGGACCTGTTCTTGCGCATGAACGCCGGCGAATTCGAGGAGGGCTCGCGCGTGCTGCGTGCAAAAATCGACATGGCATCGTCGAACATGCACTTCCGCGACCCAATAATGTACCGCATCATCAAGACACCGCACCACCGCACTGGCACCACGTGGAAGGTTTACCCCATGTATGACTTCGCACACGGGCAGAGCGACTACTTCGAGGGGGTTACGCACTCCATCTGCACCCTTGAATTTGTGCCTCACCGCCCGCTTTATGACTACTTCATCGACGAGCTGGCCGACGAGAGCTACCGCCCGCGCCAAATCGAGTTCAACCGCCTCAACCTCACCTACACGGTGATGAGCAAGCGCAAATTGCTGCAATTGGTGAAGGAGGGCTTGGTGGCAGGCTGGGACGACCCGCGCATGCCGACCATCTGCGGTCTGCGCCGACGCGGCTACACACCCGAATCGATAAAATCGTTCATCGACGCAATTGGCTACACCAAATATGAGGCACTCAACGATATCTCGCTGCTCGAACACAGCATTCGCGAAGACCTCAACAAGCGTGCCAACCGCGTGAGCGCGGTCATCGACCCCGTGAAGGTGGTGATAACCAACTATCCCGAAGGGCAGACCGAAATGCTCACCATCGAGAACAATCCCGAAGACCCCGAGGCCGGCAGCCACGAAATGCCGTTCTCGCGAGAGCTGTACATAGAACGTGCCGACTTCATGGAAAATCCGCCCAAGAAGTTCTTCCGCCTTGCTCCCGACCGCGAGGTGCGTCTGAAGGCCGGTTACATAATCAAGTGCACAGGTTTCGACAAGGATGCCGAGGGCAACATCACCGAAATACGCTGCGAATACGACCCCGAGTCGAAGAGCGGTATGCCGGGCTCGATGCGCAAGGTGAAGGGCACGCTGCACTGGGTGTCGGCCGCGCACTGTAAGGATGCCGAGGTGAGGCTGTATGACCGCCTGTTCAGCTGCGAGAACCCTGCCGAGGAGAAGGACCGCGACTTCCGCGAACTGCTCAATCCCGACTCGCTGAAGGTGGTAAGCAATGTGAAGATAGAGCCATACCTGGCCGAAACGGCTCACGTGGGCGACCACTACCAGTTCCAGCGCATAGGCTACTTCACGGTTGACCCCGACACCAACGCTGCCGACGGCAAGATTGTGTTCAACCGCACCATCTCGCTCAAAGACAGCTGGGCAAAGGAGCAGAGCAAGAACAGCTAACCCTCTCACATACGTCAAAAATAGCAATGTAGCCCGTTCATGCCACAGTGGCATGAACGGGCTACATATATATGCAGGGACGCACGAGCCGTGCGTCCACACCAGTAACAAACCGTTATAAATCAATCGTTGCCGTCACCGAAACCACCGAGACGGCAGAGACACCCGAGACGATGTACACATCGTCTCTACTGCATTCTTACTACCTCCGAGCACAGCTCGGCGATGCGCTCGCGGTGGGTAATCAGCACCACCGTCTTGCCCGTCACCTGACCAGACAGGCGTTCCAGCAGTTCACGTTCGGTCTCGCCGTCGAGTGCCGAACTCGGCTCGTCGAGCAGCAGAATGTTCCCCGGGCGTAGCAATCCGCGCGCAATGGCAATGCGCTGCGCCTGCCCTTCGCTTAGCCCGGTGCCTTGCTCGCCACACACCGTGTCCATCCCATCGGGCAACGAGAACACGAAATCGGCGACAGCCGTGTGCAGCGCCCGGCGCATATCATCTTCCGAGGCACGAGAGTTGCCTATAAGCAGGTTGTCGCGAATGGTCCCGCTCAGCAGCGTGTTCCCCTGCGGCACGTATGACAGGTTGCACCGCGTCAAGGGCGAAACCATGACCTCCTCCCGTCCGTTATAGATAGAAATCTTCCCCTCCTCGGGCCGGGCCAGTGCCAATATCAGCTTTATAAGCGTGCTTTTCCCCACGCCGGTCTCCCCCACTATGGCCGTCAGGCTGCCGGGGCGGAAGTCGTGCGTGAAGCCTGCCAGCACTTGCCGCTCGCTGCCGGGATAGGAGAAACGCACATTCTCCGCGCGTATGCCCAAGCTCCCTTCAAGCCTCACCGGCTCGCCCTGCTCCTCCAATGGCAAGGAGGTAAGCTCGGCAAGCCGCTCGGTGGCCGTGAACACGCGTATGAATGCCGGTATCTGCCTGCTCATGTCAACCATGGGCCGCTGCACTTGCGACACAAGCTGCAGGAAGGCCGCCATCATGCCGAAGGTCACCGTGCCCTCGCGCAGCCCGAACACGCCCCACAGGAACGCCACGGCATATCCCGTCATGAACCCTATCTGCACCATCGTGCGAGAGAACACCGAGAAATCGGTGCGCCTGTACACCTGCCCTTGCAGCGACCGTTGCAGTTCCGACAACTTGCCGACGGCCTGCCCGGTATATTCCAGCGTGCGCACAATGATGCGATGCTGCAAGTTTTCCTGCAAGTGGCTCTGTATGCGGCTGTCGGTATCGCGTATCTCACGCGTCATGCACCGCATCTTCCTCACATAGCTCTTGCTGAACAGCAAGGCCACAGGCATGATGAACACGAGGATGCCCGCCAGCCGCACGTCGAGCTGCGACAGGAAGAACAACGCCCCACCCAGCTGCACGATGGTGACCAGCACGGTGGGCACCGTGCGGCAAATGGCATCGGTTATCGACGACGTGTCGGCCTCAATGCGATTGAGCATATCGCCCGAATGGAATGCCTCGCGCCCGTTCCAGTGGCTTTTCATCAGGTGGGTGAACAACCGGTTGTGCAGGTGGTTGCGCAGCCTGACTTCCGTTCGGTTTGCCAACCGGCTGCGAATTACCGACAAGACGAGCTGCGTGGCCAGGCAGCCTGCCATCCACCCTATATAAGTGCCGAGGCTGTCGGTCGAAACGCCGGTGGCTATGTCGATAAGATGCTTGCACACATACACGAAGTAGAGCGACACGCTCACATTCAACGCCCCGGCCATGGCACAGCACGCCGCCGGGAAACGGAACCCCGCGGAAGCACTCCACAACCATCTTGCGCATTCATTTATACGTAGTGACGACATATATCTCTAATTTGGATGATAAATCACAATTAAAAAATGCAACCACAGGGCGGCGCAGCCGTCCAACCTCGCTTAACCGCGGCGTGAGGATTACTGCCTGCTCGATTTCTGAGACGTGCGCAGCCTATGATACATTCGGCAAATATACAACAAATATCGCCTCCCCGGCAACAGCCTGCGCCAGCAGGCCGCCTTAAACCGCTCGGCACGGGAGGCGCATTCCACCGTCCGCCCGTTGCGCACTATGCTTGCCGCCTTGCCCCGCACATCCTCGCGCCTACACTTTTCGGTGACGCACAGGTTGCCGTCGCCCATCAGGGTGAGCCATTCCCCCTGCACCTCGTATATGCGATGCAGCACATAGCCTTTTCCCGGCACCCGTGCCAGCACTATGTCGCCCACCGCCAAGTCGCCGCCGGCCTGCCGCAGCACCACGCTGTCGCGCCCGTCCACTATGAACGGTAACATACTGCGCCCCTTGCCGCGCAAGGTCACCGCCTGCCCCTGCGAGAGCATTCGTTCCACCTCGGCAAAAAACAAGTCGTTGCCTATCAGCAGCTCGTCGGTAATCGTGTGCATCGTCATATTATATTTCATCCCCCACCGCCGCCACGGCGGCAAGTAGGGTTCGCAAGTGCAAATATAATTAAAATAACCCGTAGAGACGGCATAGTATGCCGTCTCTACGGGGAAAAATTAAAACAATTCGGGGGCCGATGCAAAGCACCGGCCCCCGAATGTTCCACATATAAAAGAGCTTTACTTGCTGCTGGTGATTACGGCGCGGCTCATGCGCGGATCGTCGTAGAACATATTTTCTACGCCACCCTTGTAATCAACCTTCAGCTGCGATGCGTCAACGCCAAATTCGTCAACAAGGCAGTCGCGAACGGCCTCGGCACGTTCCTTGCTCAAGCGTTCGTTGAGTTCCTTGCTACCCGTTCCAGCATCGGCATAACCGGTGATGGTGTAAACCGTCGATTCGTCGCCTGCATTGATAGCGTCGGCAAGCATGCCCAGGCTTACGCGAGCCTGATTCGACAGCGTGCTCTTGCCAATCGGGAACACGATAAGCACGTTGGCCGAAGCAATCTGCTTAACAACGGGCTTTTCCTGGCTCTTGCGAGCGAGTTCGTCGGCCAGGCGGGCATTCTCCTCGTTCAGGCGGTTAAGCTTTTCGCGCATACGGTTAAGCTCGGTGTTGTCATACACGTTGCGAGTAACCGTCTTGGCACGGTTCCAGCCGCGCGGGTTGATTTTGTAGGTAATGCCCACGGTAGCGGCAAACAGGCCTTCGCCCCAGCGTCCGCCCGGCTCGCCGTCGAGCTCGTCGCTCGTGAGTGTGCCGCGCAGGTCAAGGTTGATGTCGATGGCCGAGCTTATGCGGAACGAGTTCATGATACCAAAGTGGCCCGAGATGGCAGCTTCCTTGGGATCATCGGTCACCTTCATCACACCCACACCCACATAGGGGCTGCAGTTATACAAGCGATCCTCTTTGTAGCCGCAAATGATGTTGGTGAAGTTGAACATTGCATCGATTTGGAAGTTGAAATAGTTGAATTTCGACTTGTAAAGCCCCGAGTTCCAACCTTCAACCAAATCGCCGGTGGAATGGGCCACACCCCAACGGGTGGCTCCCTTTGCCGAAAGGCCGTTGTACATCAATCGCACACCAATTTCGGGCGAGAACCATTTGCCCACGGCAATGTCGAGGGCCGGTGACAGGCGCTTGCCGAATTTAAGATTATTGTCGTGGTCGCCGAAGTACATCTGCACACCGGCACCGGCACTCACAAACCAGTTGCTCCAAAAGCCGTTGGTCTCTACCTTGTGCTTGTCGGTGCTATACTCAATCGTTTCTTCGACTACAACGTCGTCTGTTACGGCTTCCTGTGAAAAAGCCGTGCTTGCAGCCGCAAGACAAATGGCTGCAACAAATGTTTTTTTAATCATGATTGTTATTGTTTAAATATTTGCTTTGCTTAAAAACCGGGGCCGGAGTTCCATGTTTTCCCTCCGGCCACGGAATAGAGTCGTGAAACACGAACCTTATTCTTCCCTCACGCAGCGAACGGCATAGGCATCTCGCAGCAGATACTCGTCACGGCCATACGTGTCGATAACGTTGCCCGATGTGCTACCCGCAACCACCGAGCCGGTCTTGTACTGGTCGGTATTCAGATAACAAGCATATGTTCTGCCGTTTTCTCCCACGAATGCTTCGGCAGCCCACCAGTAACCGCCGTAACCGGCATTCTTCTTCTCGGTGCCGTTTTTACCTTCGAGCGACTTTAAAGCGGGATAATATACACCCGTGGCATCATCGGCATTTGCCATGAAATGCCAGTCGCTACCCGAAACCTTGACGTAATTGATGTAATCCAGACGAGCCGTTACAATGGAGTTGCCTTCATCGGGCTCGGTAACATCACTCGTCGTTCCGGTCGGCATATCGGTGAAACCACTGAAAGTGAAGATGCTTGCCACGCGATAGCCCACAGGCGACGGGTCATAGATGGTCTTTTGTTGTTTCCATCCCGCACCGGCGGTGCTTGCATCGGTAAGCGTCTCGGGCAGTTCACGGTCGCCGTCACCCCACAGATAGACATTCGACTCGGCCAGCCAGCCATATTGTGACGATGTAGCCGAGTGGATAAGGTGCATAGGGTTATGCACGGCATCGGCAATGGTGGCATCCGTTTCCAGGTTATAGTTGTAACCCTTCAAGTTGCTCATCGCCTCCTTGGTAGTGCCGTCAATGTAGAAATTGCGAACCTGAATGTCCTTGCTGGGGAACGGGTCCTTGCGCCCCCACTGGTACCGCAAGACATTGTAGTCACTGGATGTGGATTTGGCACTCGACCTGCCGAGTTCGCGATCCATCACCATGAATTTCGCACCCGCCTGGTTAGTATATTCCACATCCTGAGGCATACCATCCGTACCCCAAATGTGCCAGCTCCATAGAATTTCGCCCTTGCATTCGGGCTCGCTGTAAACAGCTATCACGGCATTGCCGTAGATGCTTCCGTTGACCGACGATGCTATGGCGTCGGGTATGGTGTACACCACACGTCCGTTCTCCACGCGCACATTGGTGACAAAGTTCTTGCGGTCGCTCCACAGCACCTTGGCCGACTTGGGGTTGATGTAAGGCGACTCGGTGTGGAAACCCGCATTGGGGATGATGCCTTTCTTCCCATTGCCAATGACCGTGGCCTTGAAACTGTGCTCACCAGGCGTAGTCACTATGTAGCAATTGGCAGTCTCCTCCATCTCTTCTTCAGGAATTTCCTCTACCACAGCCTCATTGTTCACCAGCACCTGCGCCGTCAAGGGCACAATATAATATTTGCCTGCTTCAAAGTCGCAAAGTGCCGTTGTGGTAAACTCGCCCTCTTGGCGGTCGGTGGTGAAGGTGCATGTCCACTCCTCGCCCTCATGTGCGCCGGGTGCCACTACGGCATAGGCCACAGCCTTTTCGCGTGCCGTCGGTGGCATGGCAAAGCGTATGGTAATGCCGTCGGTTGTAGCTGCTCCCGGTTGCAAGCCGGCCGCAAGGTCGGTCAAATCGTAAGTGAAACCGCCCGTCATTGGTGCGCCAGAACCATTGCCTGCCGGGCGGATGGTGACATCCATCAGCAGCTCATCATCGGCAAGATCGGGATAGCCGGTCAAGTCAATCTCGAAACGCACCAGTGCCGCCATTTGGCGGAAACGCACACGGTAACCGCCTTCGGCAGAAACTTCGATGTTGTCCGATGCCTTGAAATCCAACGCCGCTACCGACATCTCGTCCCTATACATCTGTTCGTCCGGAATTTCCACCGGAATGGCAGTCTTGTCATTCACGGTTGCCGAATACGGATAATAGGCATAAGTCGGCACTTCTCCCTCGGCCAATGTACCTGAGAAAGCCGTGCTTGGAGTGGGTTCGGTGTTGTTACCCTTGAACAGGGCGTTAACTTCGGTCACATTTCCGAAAACGCCGATAGAGTCCTCGGCCGACCACTCGATGAGTAGCACACCGTCATCTGCCATCTCGCCCACCTGCGTGCGCGTCTGCATAAGAGCCGTAAATGCCTCGGTCGAGCCGGTTATGCTTATTTCTCCGGCACCCTGCTGCTCCCCAAGCATATTCGCCATCGGGTCGGAACAGGCCGCCAAGCAGAATAGGGCTGCGCCGCACATCGTCTGTCTTATATTCATCCTTTATTTTTTATTCTCGGTTGTTTATATTTTGTTATAGTAGTGTAACCGGGCAGCAGCGACAACCGTTGCCGCCCGGCAAAAAAACACACTTTTTACTCCCACACACTACCGCCATTGCTAAATGACGCATCAGCAGAGTTGGAACTGGCCTCGCCAGTCTCTTTTGTCATCAACGGGAAGCGATAGTTATTGTTGATGATTACCGATGGCAGATACGAACCCGGGTCGGTCATATCGTCAGATACGTAAACCATATCCAACAATACCACATTCATCGGGCCATAGATATTGTCGGCACCATAGCTAAGAATTTTGTTATAGAAATAGCTGTTAATGTCGGCTGCGTAGGCCTGAATGTTACCGGCTGTACCACCATCGCCGTAACCATACCTATACCCCAAATAACTGTCTTCTTTACCTGAGATATACGGCTTATAACTCAATGGAATGTTTTCATCTATATAGAATCCGTCAAGCGAATTTATATAGAATGTACTACCCTGTTGATTGTTGTTATCCTCGATAGCAGCCAGGAATGTGCTCCATACATCCCCACATTTTTCTTTAAATGATTCCGGCCAATAACAGTTTTGATGGCGCCCCAAATAAGACCACAACTCGTAGTTCTTTGACTCAGGCGACACACGGTTCCAGTCATGTATATAAGCTGTACCGGTAGAACCATCTTTGCGTATGGTTGTGTGCATGAAATTCTTCGCACCGGTTGGCTCGGTAGGACCCTCATAAGAGAATCTACTGAGGCTTGAACTAGTGTTTCCTTCAATCATATAATACTCCATGTATTTGTCACCGAAGTCGCTATCCTTAGCCCAGTTAGCCTTGCCATATCCGCGGCGTGCCCACAGGTCTTTCAGCGAACCCCAGCCCTCGATGAATACACCCTGGTGTGGACGAATGCTGCTGATTGCACCCTCATCTTCTTCCGAGGTGATGCGTGCCACAAACATCAGCCCGCCTCGTGCCTCGCCCACGGTGATATTGCGTCCGTAGGTGACATATTTATATTGCGAGTTGTTGTCATAGAACGTGTTCAGCGCATTGGCAAAGTTGCGCACAGCGGTGTGCGCGGCATTCGAGCCGCTTTCGTGACCGGAACCTGACTCGTATGCCGGGATAATCATGGCAAATTCGCCAGAATTTTGCACTTTGTCCCATATCATGTCAACCGCCTGCTTGAATGTCATGCTACCAAGATTTGTACGGTTGCACTGCAAGACAACGTTACCAAGGTCGCCGGTAGTTTCGGGACACTTCAGCTCGAAGCAGCGGATACCTGCATTCCACTGCTTCTCAAAATCGGCAGTCTGTGCCTGATACCAATCTTTGTTATTTCCGGTATATTCATACGAGAACGAGTTGGCCGTACCCGGGATTGAGAGCTGCGACACAAACACGTTGTCCTCGATACCGGTAATCCAGTTGTTCGCCTCCGCACCAATCATAGGCGCAGGAATGGTCACGCGAGTCTTCTTGTGAGGATTAAGCGTGATTTTGCTGCCCGTCTTCGGGTCGGTGTCAAGCGTCATGCTCTTGCTTGCCGAGTTGAAGCCGGCAATACGGATTTTCACATTAGTAAGCGGCTCTACAGGCAACAAGAACACATTGAGCGTGATGCTTTCGTTTTCACCCAACGACAACGGTCGCTGTGTGCCGTTATCATCATAGTAAAGGCTGACGGTGGCATAAGTGTTGGTAGTTCCCTCTTGCGTCGATACGCACTGCGGATAACCGTCCGTGCCGGCCTCGGCAGTCAGGTCGCAGGTGAAGTGACCTACCACAGGCACATTGTCGGAAAACACGTTCAACGAAGCAAGCGGCCTTTCGGTGGGGCCTTCGATGGTGATTTCCAGCGTGGTGGTCAACGGTTGGAAGCGAAGGTTCACAGCACCGTCCTCGTCTATGGCAGGCACCGGATTTTCCTGTATGGCAGCCATGTAAAGGTAATCCATATTTGGGGTAGCCGTCCAACCGGTTGTACCGCCCTTAGTGATGGTGTGCTGCTGGTTGATGGGCACATATCCCTTGAGGACACCGTTCTCAAAGCTTACCATGTTCTTAACGGCAGTGTTCGCTATGCTTTGCACCGAAGGATAGATGGCATAGAACTTTTGCGTTGCGTTAGTCCTGTTCCATTGCAGGCCGTCGCCACCAAGTGATGCAAGAAGTGCCGAGCCACGGTCGCCGGTACCTTCGGCACCGCCGATGTAGTCAACTTCATATGCCGTCTGCTTGGAATTGGGCGATTCGGGCGAATAAATTTCCACCTGGTCGCCTGCCGTCCAGCGTATCTCCTGGCTGCGCCCGTCCTGGCTGTAATCGCCATATTCCGTGCGAGTATTAACATCATCACCAGCATACGAGGCACTTGCCCCGAACACAATGCCATTGCCCGGTTGACGATTGCCATTGCTATCATCAATCATGTCGTCGGAACAGGCCGACATTGCAAAAAGCACTACTGCACTACACAATGGTGCATACAAATACGATTTAAGTTTCATACGTTTTTCTCCTTTCTTTAACTCCAAGGGTTATCATTTGAAAAATCATAATTGCCTTCAATCTCCTGATTTCCGGCATCAACTGGATCATTGCCCGGGTCTTCTTCTTTATCGACCACAGACGCACTCATAAACCCACTTTCCAGGTTTACTTGAGTCTTCCTTGTTATAGGAGACTCATACGTTTCTTTGTTTTTTTTCATCACAATAAAAAATTAAGATTGTTGAACCATATTTTTTAATCACTTCTTTTTTTTGTGTTTACCGTAGCCATAACCGTAACCATAGCCATAACCGTAACCATAGCCATAGCCGTAACCGTAACCGTGACGGTGAGGTTCCACGCCGTTAAGCACAAGTGCCATGTTGCGCAGCTTCTTTTCCTCATACAGCGCCTCGATGTCGGGCAGCTGCCGGCGGTCGAGCCGCCCGGCGCGCACCACAAACACCGTGAGGTCGGCAATGCGGTTGGCTATGCTGGCATCGGCAATCATGCCCGTTGGCACGTTGTCGGCTATGATTATGTCGTAACGGCGGCGCAGCTCGGCCACAAGCTCGTCGAGCCGCTCGTCCATCAGCAACTCGGCCGGGTTGGGTGCCACCTCGCCCGAGGGGATAACGTCGAACGAACCCTCGTGGCGAATGATGTCATCGACCGTCACCGACGGGTCGGCCAGGAAGTTGGTCACGCCGTTGCGATGGCTGCCGAAGTAGCGGCTGAGCGTACCCTTGCGAATGTCGAGGTCGAGCAGCACCACGCGCTTCTTGGCATATACAAAACTCATGCCGAGGTTGCGCGAAATGAACGTCTTGCCCGCGCCCTCGTTGAACGAGGTGAAGGTGATGACCTGCACGGGGTGGTCCTTCTTCGACATGAACGCCATATTGGTGCGCAACACGCGGAAAGCCTCCGACAGCATGCTGTCGTCGCCCTCGTCGGCATCGGCGGCATTGTCGTCGTCGCCCTTCTTCTTATGCTGCTTGTCGTAGGGTATCTCGCCGAGGAACGGCACGGTGAGTGCCTTCTCCACCTCCTTGCGGCTGCGCACGCGCGTGTCCATGAACATCACCATCAGGCAGCCAACGCCCGGCAGTGCAATGCCCACCAGCAGGCCCAGCAGCAAGATGCGGTTGCGCCGCGGCGAGATGGGGCTGTCGCTGCCGTCGGCCGGGTCGATGACACGGGCGTTGTTGTCGGCCATGGCCTGCGACAGGGCGTTCTCCTCGCGCTTGTTCAGCAGGTACAGGTACAGAGCCTCCTTTATCTTCTGCTGGCGTTCTATCGAGAGCATCTGCCGCTGCTTGGTGGGGATGGCCGTCACGCGGCTCTGCGCCTGCTCCTCGCGGTTCTGCGCGTCGTTGCGTTTCACGTTCAGGCTCACTATCATGTTGTCCACGGCACGGATTATGTTCTGCTTCATGGCTCGCAGCGAGTTGTTCAGCTCCTGCACCACGGGGTTGTTCTCGCTGCTGTCGTCAACCAAGCGGTCGCGCTTTAGCTTTGCCGCATTGTAAAGGCTAATCTGGTTCTCGATGCCGGCATCGCCTATGCCCGTGCTCGCGGGTATGAGGTCGCGCTCCTTGGTGGGGTCGGTGAGGTACTCCTTGATGAAGTTGGCAAGGCGCAGCTGCGTCTCCAGCTCCAGGGCGTCGGTGCTGTACTTCTGCGATTCGCTCATGTACATGCTTGCCGACGAGGCAAGGTCAACCACCTGGTTGCGCTGCTTGAACGATTCAAGCTCCGACTCCACGCCGCCCAGCTCGTTCTCGATGATGATAAGTCGCTCGCTGATGAAGTTGGCCGTGTTCACAGCCACCTGGTTCTTGTCCTTGATGGCTTCCTCGTTATACACGGTGATGAGCATATTCAGCACGTCCTCGGCACGCTCGGGCGAGTTGTCCTTCAGCGCAAGGGTGAGAATCGACGATTCTTCATCTTCCTGCTGTATGCCCACAGCGGCCTTGTAGTAGTTCACCATCACTTCCAGCGGACTCTTGGTCACCCTTATCTCCTGCCCTTTCCACGAGGGGCTGTAGTAATTGGTCGGGGTGGCCACGATGCTCATTCCGCCGGCAAGCGTCACCGTGTCGCCAAGCGCGACGGTGTGTACCGCCTCGGCATCCTCGTCGCCTGCGATGTCGGAAAGCGTCACCGTCTTTTCGTCGGTTGGGGTCAGCGTCATGGCAAAAGCCTGCTCGGGCATGGCATCGAGGAAGGTGACAATCACGGGCGACTTGGTATAAAGCTCGCGCTTGCGCAAGCCGTCCTCCACCTGGTAGCTCACGTCGGCGTGTACACGCTGCACCACCTCGCGCAACAGTCGCTTGGAGCGGAACTGCAGCAACTCGTTGGCCACGTTCACCTTGTTGATAATGTTGTCGTAGCGGTCGAGTCCCGTCGTGGAGGTCTTATTTGACGGGTCCTTGATGATAATGGTGGCCGAGCGGAAGTACACCAACGGCGCACGGGCGTAGTTGTACCACGCGATGCCACCGCACACAAGGATGGAAAGCAGAAACCACTTCCACTTCGAAGCGAGATAAACAAGCAGGTCAACAAGGCTGACGCTCTGCTCGTTTTTCATCGAACTGTTAGTTTGCATATATCTGTATTCTTTTTGTTATGTCGTTGCTTGTATCGGCAGGCTACTTCACTACCCACAAAACCGAGCAAGCGGCAGTGACAATAGATAGGAGCATGGTTGCGATTTGCCAGCCGCGGTCCTCGTTGTCCTTCTTGCGGTACTTGGGCTCGACATACACTATGTCGTTCTGCTGCAGGTAGAAACATGGCGAGTCGAATATCTCCTTGCTCTTCAAGTCGTGCATGAACATCTGCCGCTCGCCGTTGACCTCGCGAATGACGGCCACACGGTCGATTTCGGCATTGACTGCAAGGTCACCGGCATTGGCAATGGCATCGAGGATGGTCACACGGTCGCCCTTTGCCGAGAATGTGCCGTTACGGCCCGTCGCGCCAAGCACGGTGTACTTGAAATTGAGGAACTCGATTGTCACAAGCGGGTCTTTCATGTAGTTCCCCTGCTCGATTTTGCTTTTAATCAATTCCTTCACGGCATTCACCGTCATTCCCTCGATGTGCAGCTTGCCCAGGATGGGGAAATCGATATTCCCGTTTACATCGACACGGTAGCCCTTCTCGACCGAGTTGCCCGAGGCATCGGCTACCACATTGCCGTTGGCATCGACCGTGAACGTGCCACCCTGCACATTGAACGGTATTGCCAATTCGGGATTCTTGCAGCTCACGGTGATTGACAGCCGGTCGTCGCCGTGGATTACCGGCTCGTACTTGGCCTCGATGGGGTACTTGGTGCCGACACGCATATCCTGCAAGTACACGAAATCCTTCTTCGAGGAGCAGGAGGCCAGCAGCATCAGCGCAAGCATGCTTGCCCATAAAAATTGTTGTCTCATGTTTTTAAAAAAAAGTTGTTTTATCATCAGTATTTTGTCATTGTTGTCGTTAGTTTCCTGCAAGCGCGCAGTGGCACATGCGAGCCGCCTCCTCGTCGGGGCGGCATTCCATGGTGCCCACCGTCACCATTCCGGCCAGCCGGGCCAGTGTGTCGTAGAGGCCGTCGCGCAGCCGCTTGTCACTGGCTATCACCGAGCAGCCAGGATAAATGGCCACGAATGCGTCGGCACCCTCCTGCCGGTGGAAACGGTTCACAGGAGCCTGGAACAGGCGCACCATGCCCCCCACGGGGAACCGCAGGCTTTTGTAGCAGGCTGTCTTTCCGCTCCAGGGCGTGCCGTAGGCATAGACCGTACCGCCGACAATGCGCACCGTGGGGTTGTCGTCGTTCAGCAGCTCGGTGCCGGGCAGGTGCTTAACCCACAGCGAGGCATGGGTGCTCTTTCCCGTGCCGCTCTGCCCCATGAAGAGGTATGCCCGTCCGCCACACTGTACCGCCGCGGCATGCACCGACACGGCACCGTGGCCGAGGATGGCCTGCGCAAAGGCAATGCGCAGCAGCGACGAGAGTGCGCCGCCAGCCAAGCGGTCGTTCCATTGCAGGCAGGCCCGTACCGACGTGAAATCGCGCGTGGCCGCCATCAGGTGCGTGTGTCCGCCGTTGGCAAGCTCCACCACGTAGCCGTCGGCAGTGGCATAGAGGCTCAGGCGCCCCATGTCGTTGTCGGTCTTTTCCATCAGCTCCCTTTCGCCGTATGCGGGCATCATCTCCTGCCCGACCGTGACGAAATCGAACAGTGGAGCCTCCCCAGCCTCAGGCCCCGCCACACTGAACGGGCGGAACGAGGGCAGCAACGCCTCGGCATCCTTGTCGGCCGGGAGTCCGACCGAAAGCAGGAACCCTGCCACTTGGTAATAATATGTTTTCATCACTTGACTTGTCCTTTCGTAAGTTGCAGGAAGAACCAAAAGGCCTCCTTTGGTGCATAATGAAACGCAAAACCGACGTTGCGACCAAATGAACGCGCCGTCTGGAACTTGCGCCGCCAGCCCGTGGCCTGCTGTTGCAGCCCGGCATCGTGCTGGCCGAAGTTGCCGCCGCGCCACACTATGTCGGCCAGTGGCCGCGCGGTGGGAGCCGTTTCGTGGTAAGGCAGGCAGCCGACGGGCAATCCGAGGCACTCGACCAAGAATGAGTGCAGCAATTGGCACCATCGCCCAAGCCCAAGTCGGCGGCAGGCCGACTTCATCTCCTGTGGGTCAACCTCGCCGTGCAACCGGTAGCAGGCACGCGCCATGTCGCACAGCTGGCGCAGCCCTATCCCACGACCAATGCCGTGCTTCAAGATGTGCAGGTTGAGCATCAGCAGCTCCAAGAACGGCGACGGCACGGCGATGCTTGCCGCAGGCTCGGTGGACAAGGCAAATTGCCGGTAGCCATGCTTTTTCTCTATCTGTTTCATGAATTCCCGCATGGAGGGGTTGTACAGGTCGAGCAGCTGCCTATGATGTTCCACGCTCGTGCCATGCCACTGGTAATATATCCCTTCGTCGGCTTGCCGTTTCACACGTATTCCACACTGGTGCAGATAGTCCATGGCCGACTGCCATTCGCGCTCGCTGCCGAAATACAGGTCGATGTCGCCACATTCGCGCACAAGCGGCTGCTCGTAGTACCGCGCCGTGCCCTGCCCCTTTTGCAGCACCGGGTTCAGCCCGCGCTGGCGGAATTCCGCGCTCAGCTGTGCAAGGGCCTGGTTCATCTTCCGATTGCGCCGCTCGACGGCATCGGTTTCAGCCGCCCAGCGCATTACCAGGCTTTCGGGGGGGAGCAAGTGGCTCGGCAGGTGACGCAGCCCGCAGAATGCCAGCCCGGTCACCGTCTGCTGCCGGGCAAGGCGGAACACGGCGACCCAACTCGCAGCGGGCAGCGGAAAACAGCCCTCGCATTCAGCAGGCTCGCGTTCCCACAGCCCGGCCCGAACGAGCGCAAGCAGTGCCGTGCGCTCTTGCTCTGCCACTGTTTCTGCCACTGTCGCCACAGAGCTTGTCATTTTGGTCAAAGAATCAAGCCGTATTCCTTCCACTCGGCAAGCTGGCGTTCCACGTCGCGAATAGCAGTCTCACGGTCGGTGTCGAACTCCTCACAAAGGCCGTCGGCCAAGCCTTCGGCTGTGCAGCCGCCCTGCGTTACCTGTTCCCACATCCACGCCGCCGTCTGGTTAAGGCTATATACGTCGCTCATGTTCACGTTCTCGTCGTTGGCTTCCACTATCATGTATTGCAGGCCTATCTTCCGCAATTGCAGCCCGGCCTTGGAGTGTATATTTCTTGTTTCCATAATCTTTGATGCCATTCTGCTTTGAAATCTGACTGAATTTGCAAAATCTATGTCTCATTAAGAGTTACTTCTCGGTCTATTTTTCTATTTGACCATGCCGCATAGTTTGCTATCAAAAACACCTCCAAAAATAATACTTAAAATCATCATGAGCAAGATTTTGACAGCTTTTTTGACATTTCATTTGCAAAGTGGAACCAACCTCCAGTCGAATACACTCCGCTTGACCGCATTGGGGAGGGTATTTACCTATAAATCAACACATTAAACCCATATGCCACTCTTATGAGTGATTGGCACTCGTCACGCCCCACCGTCGAGCATGGATAGACGGCTAATTTTTTGCCGTTTCTGCCACGCGTGTGGGAAGCCCTCACTCAGAATTTCTTCCCCGTCAGGATTGATGCCACGGTCAGGAAGATAATCTTGCAGTCGAGCCACAGCGACCGTTCGCGCAGATATTTCAAGTCCATCTGCAGGCGTATCAGCATCTTTTCCATCGTGTCGGTGTAGCCGTTGTACAGCGTGGCCGTCGAGAAGAGGCCGGGGCGCAGCTGGTAGAGCAGCTCGTAGTCGGGATTGATGGCCTTGATTTGGTCAACATAGAACTTGCGTTCGGGACGTGGCCCCACGAAACTCATGTCGCCCTTCAGCACGTTCCACAGCTGCGGCAGCTCGTCGAGATGGTGCTCGCGCAGGAACTTCCCGATTTTGGTCAGCCGCTTGTCGTTCTTCTGGCACAAGGCGGGCTTGCCGTCCTTCTCCGAGGCTACGGTCATCGAGCGGAATTTGTAGAGGGTGAACAGTTCTCCCTTGTAGCCAACCCGCTCCTGCTTGAAGATGGCAGGGCCGCCGTCTTCACGCTTGATGAGGACGTATATCAGCAGAAAGAACGGCGAGGTGACGATAAGCCCAAAGAGGCTTACCGCTGCGTCGAAAATGCGCTTGATGCCGCACGACAATGCCGACATTCCGTCATAGTCACAGTATTCAGGTTCGTTACTTACCATACTTAACTCCAATGCTTTTGTTATCACTCTATTTTTTTCCTGTTTCATAGCTTTGTATATATTTTTATGCACTTATTTATCATTTGTTCTTGGGTGAACAGTTCACGGTAACGGCTTGCCGCACCGGCAACATACTGCCGGTAGGCCGCCTCGTCCTTGGTTATATCCTCGATGGCCCGCGCCAACGCCCGGGCATCGCCGGGCTCGACATTAAGCCCCGACACGCCGTGCGCGTTCACCCATGCCACGCCCGACTGCGGGATGTTGGTGGCCACCACGGGCTTGCCGCACGACATGGCCTCGATTTGCACTATGCCGAACGCCTCGGTCTTCTGCACGCTGCTCAGGCAGAACACGTCGCAGGCACCGTAATAGGCGGGCAGCTCCTCGTCGCCGATTCTTCCCAGCAGTTCCACTTTCCCCTGCAGGCCAAGCTCAGCGATTTCCTTTTCCAGCTCCCCCCTCAGGGCACCCGTGCCGCCTATCAGCACCACGTAGTCGCTGCCCAAGTGTTTGGCCGCGGCCACCAAGTAGTAGTAGCCCTTGTAGGCGACAAGCCTTCCGAGCGAGAACACTATCTTCTTGCCGGGATAGCGGCTGCGAATCTTTTCCACCTCCCCGGGCTCGGGGCGCATGGCCTTCACGCCGATAGGCAGGCACACGGCCTTGTGCCGCACGCCTTGCAGGAACGGGGACTCCTCCAAATACACCGGGGTAGTCACCACCACCACGTCGGCGCGCCTCAAGCTCCACTGCTGCAGCGGCTTGTACAGGCGTAGCAACGTCTTCTGCTTCTGTATGTCGGAATGCCAGTGCAGCACCACCTTCCCCTTGTAGCCCGACAGCATCAAGGCAAGGCAGGCCATCGGATCGGGGTGATGCAAGTGAATGATGTCATACTTGTGGCACTCCCGCCGCAACGAGGCTATCATGGCCGGTGAAATCATGGTGGCTGCGGCCTTGAACCAAGTGTGGCAGCACAACACATTAGCGTGCCCGTTGACCGGAATGACGCGGCTGCCGCCATGCGAGGCGGCACACATCATGTCGCACCGCACCCCCCTTTCCGACAGCCCCTCCATCAGGTCGTAGGCCACCTTCTCCACCCCACCACGAATGGGGTAGAATTTCCCAAGTTGCAGTATTCTAAGTCCATCTTCATTCATACTGTTTTTATTCATATCTCATTCATCATCATATTTCGGTATCAACATAAAGCCCCACCGTCTTCACTCATTCGCGGCACACCGGGCATCAATGCTACGGTATCGAGTTCTTTTTTCCTGTGCAGATAGTCGATATGACTTCCGGGAATGGTTATTCACTTGTTATACTATTTGCCCCCCTCATGCTTGCATTTTATCTTGCATTGAGACGTATTTTTTTGAGCGTCGCACAGTGTCAATCCCGTGCCATGAGCTCCTCGTAAAGCCGAAAATAATCGGCATATCGGTCTTCCTTTTTAAAATATTTCAAGGCATATTCCCGGCATGGCAACTGATAATAGCCCTTGCCGCGTCGGCGGATAACCCTGGCTGCTTCAAGCAAGCCTTGATAGTCGCCTTGCTTTACCACAAAGCCCGTTTGCTCCGTTACCGCCTCCACGCTTCCGCCCGTTTGATAGGTCACTACCGGCGTGCCACAAGCTATTGCTTCCAAATTCACTGTCGGATAATTGTCCTGCCACGTCGGGTTGATGAAAGCATCGGCCAATGAATAAAGTTCTGCAAGCTCATGAACATTCTCGGTACGCGATATGCCAAGTATATTACGAGGCAAATGTTTTTTTTCTTCGGGCTTAATGCCCACAAGCACAATCACCTCATCCTTATCAAGCAAACCGGACATCTGCATGAAGTCGTTCAAGCCTTTTTCCTTGCTCCAAATACTGGCTACGCCCAACAGCACGTGCTTACCGGCCAACCCGTACCGTGATGCCACCTTCTGCGCATCGCACACATGGAACACGTCGGTATTAATGCCGTTGTGGATTACGCGGAAGTCATATCCGCCCAGGAATGAACGCTGCATTTCATCCTTTATCCAATTGGAAACGGGAACAATGACCAGTTTGTCCTTGGGCATTGACGTGAATGCCGCCTTTTTGTCGGCATAATTGCGTGCCGAGCGGTCAATCAGCAGGCTGGCAGGGAACTTCCTTTGCTGCGGACAGTGGTTGCACCCCGTCTGCCACTTATTGCACCCTGCGTAGGAATAATAGTAGCAATGCCCGGTATAAAGCCAGCAGTCGTGTACCGTCCACACGACAGGGATGCCGCACCCCGACAAGTATTTGAACAGAACCTGATAGTTCAGGAAGTAGCCATGTATATTATGGATATGTATAATGTCGGGGGATATTTCTTCGATTTGCTTTACAAACCGCCGGGTCGCCCTGGTGGATGCCAACCCGTGATTGTCGAACAAGCGAGTCTGAACGCCATGCCACAACGTGCTCCACCTGCCGCCGACAGGGATAATTTGCGACTGGCAAGGCTTGATGCCGTCGCGCCCTTTCCCGTAGGCGATGTAGCTTTCCCACCCGTTTCGCAGAGCCAACTCCCCTATCTCCTGCATAATGCGCCCCGTGGAAGTGGACGTGCGCAGGACGGGATTGATTTGCAGCAGTTTTTTCATTTTTCAACCAATGAAGTGAACAACTGCGTCCATTTTTGCATGACGGCCTCTTCGGAATATATGGAAACCACCTTGCGGGCATTCACCGACAACTTCCTGCGGAACTCCTCGTCACCCATCACACTCATCATTGCGTCGGCCAGCCCACGTATGTCGCCATTGGCAACCAGCAGCCCGTTTTCTCCGTTTTTGATAATGTCCTTCGGCCCGCACTGATAATCGAAAGAAACGACAGGCAAGCCGCAGGCCATTGCCTCTATCATCACCATCGGGAAACCTTCATAGTTGGAACTCATCACCAGCAAAGAGCTTTTGGCGTATTCGTCGCCGATTTGATTTGTCGGCCGATTGATATGGGCTGTTCGTTCCAGTCCATCTTTTTCAATCGTCTGCTGCAGCATATCACGCCACTCCCCTTGCCCGAATATATCGAGATGCCAGTCACGGAATTCATCGTGCTCTTGTACAAGTTTCCATGCTTGTAGAAGCCGGTCGAACCCTTTTTGATAATCAAGTCGTCCGACTGCAATCACGCGGCGCGAAGAAACATCGGAGAATCGTCCGCTCATATTCATAGCCGCGTTAGGTATCACTTCGATATTCGGCAAGTCGCCCCAATACCCCTTGTCCTCATGTGTCAGCACAACGAACTTGTCGAACCGTCGCACGATGCGCTCGTCTTGCCGGGTGCGCAGGCGATCGATAAGCCCCAGCAGACCGCTGCGGTTATACTGCAAGCGGAAAAACTTGCAATAATGCAACTCAAGCACCTTCTTGCTGCCGTCGTTGATGCCGGGGATAAACGATGACTCCGACGGATAAAGCGAAACCACGATGTCGGCCTTCTCCTGCCTCAACAGTGCGCTCAGCCGCTTTTTGTGCAACCTTTTGCGTTTCAAGTACCCCAGGATTTTCAGCAACGGATGCTTACCGTTGTCGTCGGTATAGTTGATGCCAAGATCCACCATCTTTACTGCACCGGGGAACGGATAAAACGTAGGTCTCCCTTTTTGGTCGGTCGTAACAACCGTTATGTTCCACCCTCTCCT
The DNA here is from genome assembly GCA_944320595.1 of uncultured Muribaculaceae bacterium. Taxonomy (GTDB): domain Bacteria; phylum Bacteroidota; class Bacteroidia; order Bacteroidales; family Muribaculaceae; genus Avimuribaculum. The sequence continues at coordinate 21,047 of CALUIB010000018.1, forward strand.
GCCCACAAGGTAGGACACCTTATTCAGCAAAACCCGCTCCATTCCCCCTGGGTTTTGCAACGAGCATATGCAGTAAACTATTTTCATAATCTTGATAATTACAAATACTTTATGACTTTTGCCGGATTTCCACCTGCAATGCAGTCGGCAGGAATACTCTTTGTTACAATCGAACCTGCCGCAATGATGCTGCGAGCACCTATCGTCACACCTTTCAGTATGATGCAATTGGTACCAATAAAAGCATCATCTTCTATGATTATCGGACTCGTTGCCCCGCTATCTGTAGCCGGCCTTCTTCGGTTTATATAATTTATGTCGTGTGCATCGGTGTCAATCAAAATGCAATTTCCTCCGATTTTCACATTATTGCCTATTACAATCTTTTTATGACACCACAAAACAGTGCTGCTCATTCCCACATTGTTGCCGATGGTAATATTGGCATCCCAAGTTGCGTATAGCATTCCACGACGGTTAGAACATAAGGCATTTATTCCCCAACCTGACGAAAAATAAAAATCATCACCTATTTTTAAACTTGCAGATGGAAACAGGTTTATATATAACTTTCCATGGATAACGCAATGTTTGCCATGTTCCACGCCATACAAATTAAGGCGTAACAAATTTATATATGAACTTATGCGGTTTCTAACCCTCTTGACAAACCGCACTATATACCTTACTGCTGTCATCACTGTTTAATGAATTACCTCCACCAATGGCAATGCAAAGGAACGGAGCAAACACAAGAAATATATCGGTCGCCACTTTAACCCAACCAATGAAATTCACCATCAAAAGCAAGAAGAAAAGCATCTTATAATTAGTGAATTTTGACATACATATTTTTCCACACATAAGAAAGAAGGCTACAAAAGCCATTAAACCTGTAACTCCAAAATAAAAAAGGAATCGGATATAACCTATGTCTGTACCCATATAAAATCCATGATATACAGGTCCTGTATAATATGGATCTCCACCAATTTTAACCAATGGATTATAACAATATCCATCACCTATTACCCAAGTATGAAAGGTCTTAGGAAATTGTATCATGTGATTTAACAATATTTCATTTGAACCAACTTCCCATTTTCCTTGTTCAAACAAAGAGAAAAAACCTTCAAAACCAAATCGGATATTCTTATAAAACGTATAATCTGTGTTATATAAATATACAATTCCTACTAAAGATATACACACAATAGCCATTGATACAATCATTTGCTTATTAAGATCTCTTAATCTGAACGACTTTGAAGAATATAGCCAATAAGCAATAGCCAAACCAATCCCCATCGTAGTGGTTCTTGCAATCATGTTACCAATAACGCTTATTATCATGAATGCAATGACATAATAAATAAAATATTTTTCCAAATTTACTCTTCTTATGTTTGCCATTAAATAAGCAATCATTACCAACACGGCAGAAAAACGCAAACCTGCCACATCCAAGGCAGCACCAATTCCCGACAGCCGACCTTCAGTGACTCCCATATATTTTTCTCCACCTAAAATACTATTTAAAGCCTCAAGCATCGGAGGATATATTGCCATTATATAGGCCAATATGCATTGTATCACACATACTGCAATCAAATAATTGCAAACAATAGGCATGGAAATCTTTCCATGCAACCGTTTTATAACTTCTATAACAGTATAAGCCCCACCAAGCCAAACCCACATAGATATAATGTATCCTGTAAATGAATGATCTGGCGTATTATTGATAACAATCGATATATACGATATAAACGACACACACAGGGCTGCAAGAGACAACCACAAAAAGCCTTTATCTATTTGCCCCATTCGATACCTTGCCAAGTTAAAACCAAACATCACAAGACCTATCCCGGCCAAGAGCATCTTTGTATTTACTCCTGGCAGAAATACAAATTCTATCGGGAAATAATAGAAATCGGTAATGAGTATTGTAAATATAATTATCAATAAATGTTTCATAATTCAACGAAATATTATTCCATACACAAATCTTATTATGACTTGATAGTATAGCCTGACAATCCAATATTGCTTTTTACTGGCACACCATTGGATAATCCGACTCCTTAATGGAACATATTTATTTTTCCATATATATTTATTAGCCTCGGGATACCACGACTGCCATAGATGGCACATCGCCACGTCTGACATGATGAGGAACGGGAATTTGGCATCTAATTTCAAGAATGCTATTTCCTCATCCAAGGAATGTCCGAACTTATGTCTGATAAATTCCACAGTCATGTCCACATTATGATGCAACGCATCGAAATGCGTCATTGATGGTGTCCGAGTGAAAGAGCCTGTGTTCAATTTTACATAATGATAGAATGCCCGAGGCACGTATGCCACTTTACCGGCACAGGCAAACAGCATCATCATGGTTTGGTCTTCACCCATGCCATATCCTGCCGGGAAACGTATATCATTGTCGGCATATAAGCTGCGCCGAGCCAATTTATTCCACACATTATATTTCATGCCGCCCGACATCATTGCTTTCAGTGCATCAACAGGCGATGAGAATGATGGTTGCCTCATATACCGTTCATTTTTCTCGAACGTGAGAAACCAATCGCACCACACAATATCTGCCCCAGTGTCGCTTGCTTTTTCATATAGCACTTCAAGCATATCCCGTTCCACGTAGTCGTCACTATCGCAATGGAATACATATTCGCCACAAGCTGCGGCAAGTCCTGTGTTGCGGGCGGCAGGCAATCCTTTATTTGTGGTATGTTCCAATATACGCGTGTTGCGATTATCATATTCTTCCAACACCGATGCTAGCACTTTCATGCTGCCGTCGGTGGCAGCATCGTTCACAAAGATGTATTCCACATCTTGCAACGTCTGCTCCATCAGCGACCTCGCACATCGCTCAATGAAACACTCCACATTATATACGGGTATTATGACCGAGACTTTGCACATACACTCCTGAACTTATAACGCCAACCACCCCTTGCACAACAACTTGCCCGAGGTGTATTCATCACAACTGTCGGGATTGAACCAAATGTTTGGGCAAATCACGATTTTGTCGTTATTACCGTTAAGATAAGCACCCCACCAACTGTATGTGCTGTTTGAAATGATATTATGCTTGCAACAGCTCATGAGTTGCATATCGAAGTGGCTACCCCACCCTGAAACAGGATTTCCATCAACCAATGTGTATTCAAAGTCGGTGAAATGCTCCCTCACCCAGTCGGGATTATCGGTGAACACATAAAAGCGCGGTTCTTTTAACCTGCTTTTCATCTCCTCCACCGCGTTTCGGTAATATTCCACAGGACACGTGTTTTGATACCAAATGCGTTGGCGGTAATCATCGCCTTTTCTCACGTGTATTGCCACCGACTCACACACCTGCATTTCTTTCTCAAGACGGACATTTCGTTCATCGGTGAAAGGCACAAATGAAAAACATTCTTGCACCCTGCGACTGGCACTTTCCACAACAGCGGCATTCTGGAACACCCCGATTACATATTTGTCGTTTCTGTCGGCACCAATACGCAAGTCGGTGTCAAACGCCGTTGACATGGTTATGACTTTTGTCGATGAAGGCATATATTTGCGCCGAAATCGGGAAATTATGTTTGCGCCACCTCCCAGCATGAAAACTTTAAATGTCGAAACCTGGTCGATCTTTGCACACGGGAATATATCATTCCATAATACATTTTCATGAGCCAATTTTGCCGACTTGTAAAAATCGACTTTGGCATCATAACCCCTTTCTTTCAGCGAAAGATAAAAGGCATATTGAAACATACGGTTGGCCAGTCCGCAGGCCATATTAATGATTATCATATCATTCTTTTGCCATAAACGAAATACCGAACGAGGATTTTAATCCTTTTCCACAATGAAAGCTGGTCAAGCTCGTTCAGCCTGCTGTAAAAGAAGTCGAAATAGTATTTTTCATCGAAGAATGGGGATTTGCGGTAATATTCCCACCAAATGTCGAAGTTGACACTGTATTTTTTCCATGGCTTATGTCCGTTGTAATGCAAGTTCCCACAACGTTTCGCCTCTTCTATATCGGAATTAGCATATTTTGAGGTTAATGATTGAGGACTATTCATCAAGAAGTAAAAAGAATAATCTGTCATATTATATTTCCAAGGCAAAACCATTTTTCTTCCTTTACAGACGATATTCAATATATCTTGGTCTTGAAATCGCAATTTTCTTTTTGCTTCCTTCTTGAATTTGTTCACCAAGCCATCTTTATTAATCATTTTTGAATTGAGCAATATAAAACCAGCTTGTAAATAATCACCTTGCGACAATTCGGGCATGGAAGCAATATACTTTTGCCCGTCTTCTCCAAGGTTCATTCCCAAATCATAGGTGCCAGCAAAATAGTTGTCGCCCATATCGATATTATAAATTCCGGCTAAATCAAGCCTAAAGATTATATCCACATCAGCATACAATATTTTTTCATACTCAGGCACCAGCTCCGAAATTAATAGCCTGTAATACGTTGGAGTAGTTACTCCCCGCACTTCAAACGACTTATCAAAGGTTTCGCCCACCTCCCGATATTGGATTTTGCAATTAGGATAATATTCTGGAAATTTATCCAATAGCCTATGATTCAAACCCTTTGTTTTTGAATACAAAATAAATATATCATAAAATGTATCCTTGCAAGCATTCATCATTAATGACGAAATACACACGCACGCCGGCAAGACCAAATTATTATCAAATGCAAATGCTATAGGTACAATATTCATAGACATTCCTTATAAATAATTTTCTCATTGTCAAATATTATGTATCCTTTATTCGGGATACATATTCATTATTTTACCGCTTTAACTAATCAGTGGAATATTCTTATATTCCGCACTTTTTACATAGTTTATTCCATCTCTAATAGCATTCCTTTTTATGGTGAACATATCAAACCTTCCCTTTATAATGGAAATAAATAATCCAAATCCAAAGGTATAGACTATGCAGGCAATGTCCCATAATTTATATAATTTAGACACCTCTGGCTTATAGATAAACCGATGCCAAAAGATGGTTTTAAATCGGAAATCACTATATATCAAATTTTGCTCTTTTTCTATATTTTGTGAACTTGTACCTGCATCTAAGTGCTTTACACCGCTATTAAACCAAGTCAACTGTTTTAATCCCAATAAATGCATTTTATAAAACATAACTTGATCATCCCCTTGGGCATAATTCAAACTATCCATCCATTTTTCTTCTTCAAACCGAACTTTTAAAAAATCAACTTTAGAACAGAAAAAACAAGGCCCAGCGTTAGTTTGTGACATATAAACTCCAGGTCGAGGGTTGCTATTATATGAATATCCCGCATTACGCATTACTTTATACCCCCACTTTCCATCGTCCCTCCTGGCCAACATACGCCCGGAAATCATCATCATCAATTTACCAACCAAAGAACGTTCTGCATTAGGAAATACATCGGGTGAAATCACATCAGCCTTATTAACGGCCAAATACTCATACATTTTTTCCACGCTATTATCAGGCAAATACACGTCATCATCAAGAAACAAAATGTATTTTGTATTGACTTCATCATACGGCAAAGCGCGCTGTGCTACCATACCTTTTTTTACGTAAACATATTCCTCTATACCAACTGTTTCTTTGGGTAATGGATATCCTTCTGCTATATATACGACTATTTTTGTCGGACGTATAGTCTGTGCGATTAAGGAATCAAGCAACTGCTGATATTTACTACCTGCTTTACCAAGTGTGCGAATTACCGCTGTATATTCCATAACAACAGAAAACCATGTTTCAATTTTGATAAAATACTTCTTTGCCTGTAAATTCTAACCATAAACAACGGTGAGATATAGAAACACATTCTTTTTATGTGAATAGAATTATTTTTCGCCCAATGGATAATCTTATCTCGCTGCTCTTTAACGCGATATTGAGAAATAAACTGAGTACAATTTTTATAATACTTATCAGAAGCCAACCATTGTAACGTAGAACAATATCTATCTGAACACATTCTCCACAAGTATTTTCTTAACTGCGGATCATTTGTTCGTTCATATAATTGCATTGTTGCAAGTCCAGTATATAAAGAATCCCTTATCTTCAATATGTTAGTCCTTTTTGATGCGCTATCGCCATATTGACGGTACGCATAGAATAATATATCTGGCCTATACATACATCGCAATGATTGCTGTACAAGTATATTCAGATAAAAAATCACATCCTCCATAAAAATATGCCCAACCTCAAATCTTGTAGATTTTAATTTATCGGCTTTGAATAATGACAAGACGCAAAAAAAATCACCTTTTACAACATATTGCAAAAACTGGAACGAGTTAATTATTGTATTCGAATATTCAACCCCAACTTGTTTAGATGTATTTATTATCCGACTATTTCTATCAATATGCATGTATTCTCCCTTCACTACGTCCAGTTCATATTCAAAAGCAGCTGAAACCAATTTGTATAACCCCGTGTCTTCACACCAAAAATCATCAGCATCAAGAAATATTATATAATCACCTTCAGCTTTATCCAATGCTATATTTCTTGCAGCAGAAACACCCTGGTTTTTTTGATGAAAAACTTTAATCCTTTTATCCGTTTTCGCATATTCATCACATATTCGCCCGGAATTATCGGTACTTCCATCATCAACCAATATTAGTTCCCACTCAGTATAAGTCTGCCTCAAGACACTTTGAATGCACTCGCCTATATATTTCTCGGTGTTATACACAGGAACTATTATCGAAACCATTTTATATGTCTTTTATAAAATTCAGGCTTAAGCCCCTTAGTTGATCATATAATTCTGCAACTTTATCATAGTCAATTTCTTCCATTAGCTTATTTGCTTTTTTAAGATATTCATCTTTCGACAAAACTAGCCGATTGGATAAATCGAAACTGCTTAGCAAAGTATGAAACCTGTCAAGTCCACGCACTTTATTACCTATTGCAATAAACTTCTTTTTGAATATGATAGAAAACACACAACCATGAAAAGAATCAGTAACAACAAAATCAGCATAAGCAATCGACGACAGCCACTTCGATACTGATACCAATCTCCTTGTTTCCATAGGTTTTGTTGTAAGTCTCGTTTGCCGTTTGCCTATAATTTTAGCAACATCAGAAACAATAAAATCTTTTTCCGAATCATTGTCCAATATATAACTTACCACCCCTGAATCAGATATATCTTCTTGTTTTATTAAACTAAAATATGCAGTGGCAGGCAGTAACAACGTAGGGTCGAGGACAATAGGAACCTCCTTATCGCAGCCAAAAGTTCTTTTCAGATAGTTTTTTGCAGAATGTTCACGAACTGAAATAGCATCAAACAATCTTAACAGCTTTGAACATTTTTCTACATTATGCATAGATATGGCATTATCCTCAACTCCGAAAGATGCTGCATAGGCATATCTTTTAATATTGCTCTCTTTATCTAAAAAATCAAGAAAATAATTTGTAATCCATGGTGAATATACTTCACGCCACACCTGATCACTTCCTACAACGATGCAATCAATGTGGTTATGCTTTATAAACTTTCTTAAATTACGAGTGCTGTATATTGGAACCGACAATTTGATATTATTTACTACAAAATCATCTACGAGACTGTTATCGTAATCAGGTTCCGAATGCACCAAGTAATCTCCTTTTTTAAATGGATTACATATCACATACCTGTAGTCATCCTTTACATACCGTCTGATAACACATTTACAGAAACTTCCACATCTATACAGCAACTGTTTAAACGATGGATACCCTTTGAGCCGATTTACTGTTATAACATCGTGACCTTCGCGTTTCAACACAGTTTGTAAAGCGTAAGCTTGCAAAATCCCTCCATAATTGGAATGTAACGGTTGCGTGAGTATTGCTATTTTCATAAGTTATATGCCTAATTTACGATATATAAATCTACGAACACGCTTATTAAGCGCAGTACTTGAACAATCATCATAGGCTTGTATCACACTCCCATTCTGTTTTAACTGCCTGAAAAAGAAACTACGATTAACAGGTTTCCTACAAGAATACAATATTGCCCGGTTCTTTTTCTGTCCCGATTGGAAATCGGTGGTTTCATATTCGAAATTCAAGCCGTTGAGCCAGTACTGCCCTTTTTCGGAATAAACAAGCACCAAACTAATGCCCTTGTCATCATCAAAATCAGGCAATACTTCATTTATTCCCCAAAAGTCAGCAATTGTCAAGTCACTCCCAGATTTGCCGCCCTTGGCTGGGCAATTATAGCACGACAGGCGCAAGTTCAAATCCAACAGAAAAGCATTCATGTACGGATTTTTGTAAAAATTAGTAGAGAGCAAAACTGTATTTTTCTCTCCGTCGGCAGTCTCCTCGGAGAGGGTGAGAGCAAAACTGTATTTTTTCCAACCCGTTGATTTTGAACGGAAATCAATCGATTCGATTTCCGTTTTTTTATCAATACGGTGAGGCAAAACTGAATTTTTTCCGTTCTCTCGGACGATTTCGGTCAAATAAATCTGCCACACCTTCGGGCTTGGGACACCGTGGCACACCACATCAACTGTCAATAAATTGTCATAATCTTTTCGCAGGAAATTTTTCAATCCTGCTATCTGACAGGGGGTGCCGGTAAACATCACCTTGCGACCTTGCTGCAAGAAAGACTTGGCTTTTTGATAACAACCTTCTACCCGGCTCTGCACATATTTGGAACCTCTAAACGCGGATAGTCCTTCTCTTGTTTCTGCATAATCGTGAACTACATCCCAATTTGCATCAAACCGAGCGCCAAACACCACACCTCCGCAATCTATAATCTTCTCGGCAAGCAAGGTGAAAATTCCTCCCGAAGAACTTGCCATTCTAATTTCTTCATTTCTATTTTTGGCTGCATACACCTGTACCGGCGTTCTCACATCGTCGCTGCATAGTTCAGGGCAAACCTGCTCACACATCCCGCAATTAGCGCAGGCAACAGCGTCAACTTTAGGATAAAGAAATCCCTCATCGTCCTCTGTCATTCTGATACACCGTTTCGGACATACCGAAACACATGCCGTGCAGCCGCAACACTGTGACTTGTCTGTAATATGTATCATTTTGCCAAAATTTTTTGTGCTTATATCTTTGCCAATATGTCGGCATAAATTTCAATGACACGTTCCGCAATCATATTACTGTCATGTCTTTTCATTGCCGCTTGCCTTGCTTTTTCACCAATTTCTTTATTAATGCTTGGGGTTTCGGCAATGTACTTCATCAAAAAAGCCATCTGATATGGGTCGTTGACAGGCACAAGGAATCCCGTCTGGCCGTCATCTATTAATGATGGTATCCCTCCGGTATACGCCGCAATGCAAGGGAGTCCCAAAATTTGTGCTTCGCACACGCTGTTGCATACATTCTCAATATAAGAAGTGTGAACATAGGCCGTGGCATGTAAAAAGACTTCTTTGATTTGTTCGGCAGTAGCCACACCCATCAAACTGACATTAACGTCTTCATGTTTCAAATTAAAGGTCTTATCAACGAATTTATCATTGACAGAACCAAATACCTTCCATTCAAAATCGGGTAGCACTTTTTTCAACTCTTGCGCAGCTTTCAATAACAAGTCATAACCCTTGTACAATGGTGGAGATATGGTAGTTACAAACACAGGTTTTTGAGGCAAAATCCGTTTTACATGTAAATCATAAAAAGGACTCCTAAGCATTTCACTACAATAATAGTAGGTAGAATCGGGGCTGAACAACCTTGTAACCCTCTCGTCCCATGCCGAATGTCCCATAAAATACTTTATAGAACGCATCATTCTTTGTTCAGTAACACTGTTTCGCCGCCACGCTATCTTGCTGCTAATGCGCTGAAAGATCTTCGGCAAAGAAAAATTTTGCCATATATACATATGCCATGACACAAATGGCGGCAAGAAACTGTTCAGACAAGTGGTCAAGATGCCTTGCACATGCAATACTACAGGGACTGATACATACTTGGCAATCAAGCCATAAATATTTTCAGACCCGAACACCTGTATTACGTCGGGATTGAAGTCGTTAACCACATTCACCAAAGCAGGGATTGCCAGCTTTTCATGCTCAAATGTAGTTTCCTCCGGCTTCCGTATTATTGTTTCAAGGGTATATTTAATAGTTTTGGCAGGGCGAGGCAGGAGATAATAGGTCGTATCCTCCTGTTTCTCTTTCACAGGTTCCTGCACAGAACGGGAATAGAAACACAAGCCCAATTCTATACCAGTCCTTTTCTTCAATTCCATTTCCAAAGAAGAAATCCACCCTCCGCCATTATAATAATTGCTCGAACCATGCTTATAGCATGACGATGTGTTGGTGAACCACAATATTCGCATATATCAATTTGCTATTTTTATCTTTTTGATGGAATGACTTTCTGCATGATGAATCGCCTTTCCGATTTTGTGCAACCTATCATGCCGATTGAAATTAAGCTGCATGCGACACATGTGGCAGTGATTATGCAAAAATGCATCCACCCGCCACCATCAACCGACTGCGACAATATGAACGGTACTATGGCCGAAGTTATGAAAACAATGCCCGATTTAACGCACACGCCTTTTATAAAGCTCAAAATAGGCATTCCTGCCGTTTTGCGCAGGAACATCAAACGCAACACCAAGCAACATATCGAAACAGCAATGGCTACCAATAACGTGGCCTCGGGCGCATATCCAAGCTCCAAGCATAAATATGAAAAAGGCAGATTTAACATCATTGTACCGCCTACTGCTATTTGGTAGTTCCTTATGCGTCCGGTCGCACTTTGAAGGGTTATCAATGTGTTTGATATGGCATCGCACATCGTCAAAACCAAAACCAGTCGCACAAAATTTACAGTATGCTCGGGATATTGTTTCAGCCAAATGGTTAATATAAACTCGGTTTCAAAAAATATGGGCAACGTCAATAGCAATAATATATAAAACGAAAAACGCGCACCACGTTCCACAAGCGAAAACATATACTCCTTGTCGTCCGAGGCATAAGATTTTGTGATTTGCGGGTTCAAAGCTGTCATAAAATTCCCGGCAAACGAGCTTACGGCTGAATTGACAGCCATAGCTATGCCGCGGGCAGCATTTACAACTGGCCCCAAATACAAATTTAACAATATGTTAACCCCTTGATCTTTCAACAGCCCAGCCGTACTGCCAATAAAATTCCATCCGGCAAAGCTGCTCATCTGTTTCCAATATTGCCGGTTAAATTTCCACTTAACGCGGCACTCGGTGAAATGGCGGCGGCAATATAGCCAATAGATTTGCCTTGAAAACACGCTTGCCGCCAAAAGCAACAAGGAATATACGATTAATTTGTCGGCATTAAAGGGTACATAAGCAATGAAAAGCACTATGGCCAAACGCAAAACAACATCTAAAATGCTGAAATAAGCGAATATCGACAAATGTTCGTGCGCAACGATGGAGGCATTGTAGGGGACGCTGAACAGAGCGAACATGAAACTTACAACCGAGGCTTGGAATACCCAATTGGCAGCCGTGAGCCGTTCGGCGGGGATAGTCATTTGGGTGTTCAGGAACCACACGCCCACTGTTTCGGCCAAAATGAAGATTACGGCAGCAAGCGCAATATGAATAAGCACCGAGGTTGAGAAGATTGCCTTGAGCCGCTCCATGTCGCCGCGCCCAAGCTCGAAAGTGAGAAAACGGCTTACCGCAGATGACAATGAACTGGATATCAACGAGAACATTGTCACAAAGCCGCCCACCACGTTGTATATGCCATAATCTTCAACGCCCAAGGCGTTGAGCACCACCCGCGACGTGTAGAGCGACACTACCATGCTGAAGAGCATCCTGCCATACAGCATCAGCGTGTTCTTGGCTATGCGACGAGTATTTTCCCGGTGGTTTCTATCCATCACTTTCCAAACATTCGTCCCCAAATAGACTTTTTCTCTTGACGGCCGGCATATGGGCCGCTGTTCATCATGCTCAGGTAGCGGCGGTAGCTCCAGCCATTGTGCACCATTTCGTAGATGGCGCCCCAGTCGGGGAGACGGCCCACGTTGCGGTCATCGATGAACAGGTCGGCACGCAGCTTGCGGCACGGAGCGGCATCAGCCTTTGCCTGCTCGTCGGGGTGGTTGGCGTTCACGGCATAAAATTCCAACCCGCGCTTGCGGCAGAACTCCACGGCATCGTCGAGCAGCTGGCCTTCACGCACAGTCCACAATATCAGCAAGTGCCGCTCGGCCTGCAATTTCTTCAGGGTGGCGATGGCAAAGGGTATCTCCTTTCCTATCTCGGGATAGCGGTGTTCGACGATTGTTCCGTCAAAATCCACAGCAATTACCATAATGCGATTATATGCGTAAAAAAGTAGGGTTATTTTATTATTTGGATAAACTCGGGCTGCACTTCCACGGCCACGGTCAGCAGGTCGGGCAGCTCCACAAACAGGCGTTTCGACCGCGAGCCCTGCATCTTTTGCAGGTTCCCCTCGTAGCCGTCGAGCGGGCCGCCGACGATGCGCACCCTCTTGCCAATCATGTCGGGCACCACCTCCTTAGGGGTGTAGTAGTAGTGATTGACGGTGGCTTCCACGGCCTTCTTGAAACGCTCCATTTCGGTCTCCCTCACGGTCATGGGGGTTCGTTTCCCGTCGCGCAGGAAACGGTATTGCAGCGTGTTGGTCAGCTCCACCACGGGGTCGAGCCTTTCGCGCGACTCGTGCACGAAGAGCAGGTCTTGCATAAAAGGCACTTCCATGCGGACTCGTTTGCCATGCTGCGATACTATTTTCCATACCATCGGCGTGAACACCTCCATTCCCATCTCGCCCAACATCTGGTAGGCGGGAAGTTTGGCGTTCGTCCTTTTGAGGTCGCGCATGACAAACCACTGCACGACCGTCCTCCACCTGGCAGGGGCAGATGACACATTGTCGCCACAAACGGGTTGCGCAATATGTTCTTTTGTATCCTCCATACTTCTGCAAAGCACTTTATTTCTAATCCCGCAATCTGTTGCAAATTGCAGTAAAACAGATAGTTACAATGAATATGATTGAAACTTCTCCTGACCTCAACTGTCATGCATAGCTCTCGTTGGCTATGTGGCAAGGCATTCATAGCCTGCTGCACACTAGGGCAAAACTGCCTCACTCCCCAAGGGAGACGGTCTTTCCGTTGCAAAGTTACAAAATAATTTCGTTCCTCGCTCATTTTAGCAATTTTATTTGCCCTTTTTTGCAACAATATTTGGCGTTGCTCGCATATAGCAGTTAGCCATGTATGCCGCTTTTCTCCGGGTAGGGATAAGCGGCATATTATTGTCGTAATTATTTTGGGGCATGTTTCTCAAGGCACTTTATTGCTAATCCTGCAATTTGATATAAATCACAGTATTACAGATAGTTATACAAGGTATGATTAAAACATCTTCGGTTCACGACCTTCATGCATCGTTGTTTGCCATGTCATGCGGCGAGGCTTTCATAGCCTGTTGCAGGCTGGAACAAATTGTCTATCTCCCCAAGGGAGACGGACAATCTTGTGAAACAATTAAAAAACAGGCTATTAAAATATTCAACGATTAAGATTCGGTCAACAAACAGGTTTTTATGGTGCTATTACTGCAAAAAAAGGAATATACAACATTGCTAAAATGAGCGAGGAACGAAATTATTTTGTAACTTTGCAACGGAAAGACCGTCTCCCTTGGGGAGATGGCCTTTTTTGTAAAACGAGTGAAATATTAAAGTGCTGCTTTTAAAGATCTTTCATGATTTTTCGATTGGCCTTGTCCACCTCACATGACTTGATGGAATCCAAGTAAATCTGCGTGGTCACTTCCGAGTTATGCCCAAGCCCTTCGCTGATGACAGCCAGCGGAATATCTTTCCCCCTTGCAATCGTAGCCCAGCTATGGCGGCTATAATAAAGCGACAGCGGCACAGCCAGTTTTGCGTAAGTCGAGATGACCTTCAGCTTGCGGTTGATTTTCCGCATTTGGCTCAAATACTGGTTGCGTTCAGTCCCGTCCTCCTTGGTGATGATGGGCAGCAGGTATTGGGTGTCGTTGGCCTCGTATTTTTCAAGTATGGCCTCCATTTGCGCCGTCCATTCGATGGTGAGCAGCTGCCCGGTCTTCTTCCGCCGGTAAGACAGGTAACCGTTCTTCAAGTCTTTCTTTTTAAGGTAGGCCATGTCGATGAACGACATACCACGCGTGTAAAAACTGAAAAGGAACACATCGCGGGCATAGTCCAACACCGGCTGCTGCGACAGGTCGAGCCCCTTAATCCTTTTGATTTCCGCAAGCGATATGCACCGCTTCACGGTCTTGTCCTTTCCGCAGTACACGTGCTTGAATGGGCGTACATCCTGCGTCAACCCCTTTTCCACTGCCATTCGGTAATTAGTCCGCAGTATGCGCATATAAAACGAAGTGGTGTTGCGCGACAGGCCCTGGCCCAGCATTTCAGCCTCATAGAGTTCCATCATTTCGCCGTTTATCATTGCAAATGTCAAGTCCATACCCTTGCGGAAACGCATGAAACTGTTAAGGGTGGTTTGGTATGTCTCGCTGGAACGCGCTTTGCCAAGCTGCCTTTTCCGCTGGACTTGTGCATGGATGAAATTGAACACGCTATGGCTCGTGTCGGTACTGGGCACGAACCGCCGGGCTACGTCTTCCAAACTCCAATCGCCGCCCGACTGTTCCAGCTCGTCGGCAATCTTCCGCAGCCGCTGCATTTCCCATTCCAAATGGGTGCTGACAACCGCCAGGTGGGCATGGCGCGGGGATGACGCAGGCGGCAAAATTATTTGCCCTGCTTCCCCGTCCCATTCGTCTTTGTAGATTTTATACTCGCTCTTGATACGGCGCACCGTGCGCTCGTGAATCAACTGGAAAACCAACGAGCCTTCATTTTCCTGGCTCGTCGATGGCCTGAATTTAAGTTTTACTGATGTCATAACATACTATTTTAAATGCATCAATAAATATCAGGCTGTTTGCAGATATTTATATGGCCTCGCGCCAGTTCATCACATCTTTTATCATTTTCTTTACGTGGCAGGCAAAAAAGGGGGCGCATTATGACGCGCCCCCTCTGGTATTTTCCCGTATCCCGATGACTTGCACAGAATGTTTTCCCTATGCCTTAGCCAGCTTCAGCATGGCCCAGCGGTTCTTCTCGTTGTGCAGCACCTGCTGCAGCCCGAGCTCACTGGCGGCCTGCATCACCACAGGAATATCTTCCACGTAAAAGCCGCTCAGCAGCATGGTTCCGCCAGGTTTCAAGGCCGCGGCATAGCGGTCGATGTCGCCAGTTATGATGTTGCGGTTGATGTTGGCCAATAGCAAGTCGGCAGCCTCCACGCCAGCAAGCAACGACGCGTCGCCATGCAGCAGCTCCACATTCCCCACATTGTTAAGGGCCACGTTCTCCACGGCATTGGCGTAGGCATCGGCATCAATTTCTATCCCGGTCACCTTCCCGGCACCGCACATCGATGCCATGATGGCAAGTATCCCGGTGCCGGTGCCCATGTCGGTCACCACCTTGCCTTGCACATTCTCCCTCAATATCTGCTCCACCATCAGGCTCGTGGTCTCGTGGTGGCCGGTGCCGAAAGCCATTTTGGGGTCGATTATTATTTCATATTCAAGCCGCGGATAATCGGTGTGGAACGTGCTGTGCACCACGCACCGCCCGGCAATGGTCATGGGCTTGAAGTAATTCTTTTCCCATTCCTCGTTCCAGTTGCGGCCCTTTATTTCCTCCGCATCCCATGTCACGCTGGCCGTCACGCCCGACTCATCGACGGCCTTGCGCACCGCCAAGGCATCGAAATCCTTTTCAGCAATATAAGCCTCGGTGCCGTCGGCAGTAGGCTCGAAACATTCATAACCGTAATCGGCGAGCGAGGCAACCAGCATATCGGCCTGCATCTCATCGTATGGCGACAAGCGGAATGTCACCTTCACATAATCATTCATCGTCTTTTCCCTTTAAACGACCTCCACAAGCCGATGGCCGTACGCACCGACTTATAGCCAATAATCAGATAATTAATATACTTCAACTTCCCGGCAAAACGCTTGCCGCCCACGCCGCCCAGTATCTTCGACCGTGTTTCGGCAAGCGCGCCCGTTGTCGCGTTGAACGACTCTGCGAGCCGCCCCTTCTGCATCTCAAGTTTCACAAGTGCCACGGCACGGCGGTACTTCAATTCGTCGATAGTGTAGCCTCGCCACACGCCGCCTGCGGCATCGCCGCCCGGCAGCTTGTTTTCGGTATTGTCAGTTGTTGCCATCATGCCTGTTATTTTTTATCAAGGAACAATCGGGTTACAAACCGCGTCACAGGATCGACTATAAGCCGTTTCCTGAAAGCATAAATCAATAGCAGCAGCACGGCAAACACACCGCCAACAATCAAGTAGGCGGCCCATTCCACGCCAATCCAATGCTCCAGCACGCTTGCGAGCGCAAACGACAGGTAGAACAGCGCACAAGCGCACAGCAGCCCCGTCACAAGCACCACCGCTATGGCCGAGAGCAGCAACGAGCATTTCTCCACAGCCGTCAGCCGTGTATAATCAATCTGCAAGCGGAAGTATTTCTTCAGTTCTTCCCACAATCTGACATATTGGTTTTCAGCCATATAATCCTTATATTTATTACAAAACCGCACGGCTGCGAGCCGACGGGAATCTTATCGCACACAAATGAAAGCAATATCGTGGCAACCTTTTCTGCTACAATACGCCGCACCCCGCCAACTGGCGGAACGCCGGCATTTTTCCAAAGTTGCCACAATATTGCCTCCGCGCCTTGCCACAGTGGCACATGCGCCGTCTTATCCTACTTCGTTGGCTATCTGGTCAACGAGTTCTTCCACTTCGTCGTCGCTGAAGTCTATGCCATGCTCTTTCAGCTTATTTTTTATACGAGCGCGAAGTTCAACACCCTTCTCGGGGGCAAACAACAATGCTGCGGCACAGCCCACTACAGCTCCGCCAAGGAATGCATATAAAATTCCAATGTTTTTCATCTTTATACCTCCTCTTTCTTATCCTTTAATCACTAATTTTTCAGTGCAATGCGAGTTATTCGGCCACTTCGGCAGCCAGCTCGTCAATCTCCTCTTTCTTCAGCTTGATGCCTTTTTCTTTAAGATACTGGGCAATCTTGCTGCGAGTAGTAGTTCCACTTTCGGGAGCGAAAAGCAACCCGACGGCAGCACCGGCAATAGCACCTCCGATGACAGCCAATACAATGTGCAAAGGTTTCATAATAATTTATTTTTAGTTACACAAAAAATTCACCCCACTTACCCCCTCAACTCCAGGGTAATGTTGGATTAATGATATAAATTTACGAATTGAAATGTTCATATCCAAACTATGAGCCGTAATTTAATTATAATTAGCAATTGGCGACTCACGGCTTGCGTTTCACAAAATCGGTTGGATTTTCGCCGTAATACTCCTTGTAGCACTTGGCGAAGTATGACGGCGACGAAAACCCCACGGCATAGCACACCTCGGCAACAGTCTTGTCGGTCGAGGCCAGCAACGATGCGGCACGCTTCAACCGCGCCATGCGCAGCAATTCATTGGGCGAATGGCCTGTAAGGGCCTTGGTCTTGCGGTAGAGCTGCACTCGGCTTAGCCCCACTTGTCCGCCCATCGCCTCCACGCTGTAATCGGCCTCGTGCAAATGCTCGTCGATTTGCCGGTATAGCCTGTCGAGGAATCCCTTGTCGATGTCGCCCACGGCAGCCGTAGGCTGGGCGGCAACGGGATTATTGCCGAAGGCGGCTTGCAGGCGATGGCGGTTTTCGAGCAAATTGTGCACACGGGCCAGCAGTACCTGGGCATTGAACGGCTTGGTCAAGTAAGAATCGGCCCCGCAGTCATACCCCTGTATCTTGTGTTCGTCCATGCCGTATGCAGTGAGCAGTATCACCGGGATGTGCGACGTCTGCAACTCCCGTTTCAGCCGGCGGCAGCATTCCAGCCCGTCCATTACCGGCATCATCACGTCGCACACTATGGCATCGGGCACATACTTCATGGCGGCCTGCAAGCCTTCGGCACCGTTTTCGGCCTCTATCACGTTGTATTCTTTACCAAGCACGTTGCCCACGTAGCTGCGAATATCCTTGTTGTCGTCAATCACCAGCACACATTCCCGCTCGCCGTCCTCCACCTGCACAGGCGTTGCGCCACCATCTTGCGCGGCGGCAAGCACCGCCCCTTTCCTCAGGCTGTCCATCTTGCCACCGCCGGCCTCATCGTTCCCGATGCAGGCATCACACCCTTTCTGCTCAATGGGAATTTCCACGCTGAATGTGCTACCCTTCCCTTCTTCGCTTTTCACCGACACCGAGCCGCCGTGCATCTCGGCAAACGCTTTTACCAAGGCAAGCCCTATGCCCGAACCAGCAACATAGTCGCCTTGGTAAAAGTCATCGAAAATATGTTCAAGGTGCTTTGCCGCCATTCCCGTTCCCGTGTCGCTCACTTGCAAGTACGCACGTGTGCCGTCGCAGCGCAACGATATGGTGATATGCCCACCCTCTGGCGTGAACTTGAAGGCATTCGACAACAGGTTGTATGCAATGCGCTCCACCTTCTCGGCATCGGCTGTCACCTCGCAGTCATTGCCTGGCACATCGACGGTGAAACGTATGTGCTTTTGGTATGACAACGCACGGAACGCCTCGGCCCAATCTTTCACCCGTGCGCATATATCAAACCTGCTCAGCCTCAATTCAAGTTTTCCCTCCTCGTATTTGCGGAAGTCGAGCAACTGGTTGACAAGCCGCAGCAGTATGCTCACATTCTTGCGCACCATGTCGAGCAAATAACGCTCCTCCTTGCCCAATGCCTCGCTGCGGCTCAATTGCTCCACGGGGTCGGCTATCAACGTGAGTGGGGTGCGCAAATCGTGGGAAATACTGGTGAAAAACTTTAACTTCGAGTGCGTGGCACTTTCAAGCCGTTTCGACAGTTCCACCAGCTGGTCGCGCTGCTGTTCAAGTTGCGACTTCTGCTTCTCAAGTTTCTGCTTTTGGCTGCTCAATTCATCGTTAAGCCGTTTCTTGGTCCAGTATGCCCTCACTGCAAAGAAGAGCAATACCATGGTCAGCACCAAAATAACGGCACAGGCTACCAGCACTATGCGCTGCATGGAATATTGCGACAGGAATGTGTCAAGCCTGCCATTGAGCGTCTCTATTTTGCCGTCGAGGGTGGCAATTTGCGCCGTCTGCATCTTCATGATGCGGGCATTGGCCTTGTTGACAAGTGCGGTGGAAAGCATGCTCCTTTGCTCGTAGGGCTGTCCTTGCAGTATAGCCATGGCCACCTGCACCACCTTGTCGCCCCCGGTGGGATATATGAATGTGGCATCAAGCTCCCCCTTGGCCACCATGTCAACGCCACGCCCTTCGCCCGGCAAGGCATCGACGCCCACAAAAAGCATATCATGCTCACGCCCGTGCCTCACGGCAGCGCGGTAGGCACCGGCGGCCATGCGGTCGTTGTGGGCGAATACCAGGTCGATTTTTTCGCCGCCTCGGGCAAGAATTGAGTCAAAAACCGCCTCGGCCTGCGGCCCGTTCCATCCGGCATCCACCGTACAACTCACCTCTATGCCCGGGCAATCGGCTATGGCATCCTTAAAGCCGTGGTGGCGGTCGATGGCTGGCGTGGATGCCTCCAGTCCCGATATTTCCACCACCCGTCCATGCCCTTGCAGGCGGTTGGCTATATATTCCCCGGCACGGCAGCCTATGTCATAATTGTCGGCACCGACGTATGCTGTGCATTTTTCCGACCTCGTGTGCCTGTCAACGAGCACTACCGGGATACCGGCATTGTAAGCCTTTTCGATAGCAGGACTCACGTCGTCAACCACATTGGGCGAAACTATGAGCAAATCAATCCCCATCGACACCAATTCCTCGATGTCGCGCATCTGCCGGTGGCTGTCGTCATTGGCTGCACGTATTTCCACCGTCACATTTTGGTAAAACTGCGCCTCGCGCTTTATTTCATTGTTCAACTGAGTGCGCCAGTCATCGTCGCTGCATTGCGACACACCTATGAGATACTGTGGCGAACGCTCGCCGCACGAGCAGAACGACAACAGCAAAACGGAAATGGCAATCAAAAGGCAAATTTGTTTCATGGTGGCATTTTTATTCTAAACAACAAATATACGCACAAAAAATTCCAAAACCACACAATACATGCAAAAAAACGCCAGCCGCAAGGCAAATGCCCGCGACTGGCGACAAAACCTAAAAAAACAAACCTAACCTATCAATAATATATCACCTTATTCCAGTAAGTTCGGCAGGCAGCACCGGCATGGCACCGTTTTGGGTGCACACGTAGGCCGACGTGCACACGGCCAACTTGTGCGCATCTTCCACCGGCATCCCCTTTAACAAACCCGACACGAATGCAGCCGTGAACGAGTCGCCAGCTCCCACGGTGTCGGCCACCTTCACGCGCGGAGTTTCCTGGAACGACACCCTGCCCGGCGTGAACACGTAGCTGCCATTCACGCCACACGTGAGGATAAGCATCTTCAAGTCATATTTCCCGAGCAATATCCAGCACTTGTCTTGCAAGTCGATGCCGGGATAGCCAAACAGGCGGCTTATAGTCACAAGCTCCTCGTCGTTAATCTTCAATATGTTGCACTTGCGCATCGACTGGCACAGCACCTCCTTGGTGTAGAAGTTCTGGCGCAAGTTTATGTCGAATATCTTCAATTGGCCTTCGCCGCAGGGCATCACATCGAGAAAGCGGTTGATGGTCTCGCGCGACACCACGCTGCGCTGCGCAAGCGAGCCAAAGCACACGGCACGGGTGCGGCGTGCCAGCTCGTCGAGCGACATGGTGTAAGGTATATTATCCCAGGCCACGCCCTCCTTGATGTCGTAGCATGGCACTCCGGCATCGTCGAGCGTCACCTGCACCGTTCCCGTGGGGTAAGGCACGGTCTCGACCATCGCGCTCAGCTCTTTTGTCTTAAAACTCTCCAATATTTCAGCACCCAATTTGTCATCGCCCACGGCGCTGACCACACAACTGCTAAGGCCGAATTGCGACACATGGTAAGCAAAATTGGCCGGTGCTCCACCTAATTTCTTTCCTTCGGGCAGCACATCCCACAGTGCCTCGCCCATTCCCACTACTATATTATTGTTGTTCATAATCGGTTTATGTTAAGAATTTTGTTTTGCTGCTTTAAGTCTCAAAGTATAATATACAAGGTAGATAACGCCCACAGTCATCACTCCCACGGCACCGCTCTGCCCCATGGCATCGCTTGCAAAGCCCATCAGCAACGGGAACACCGTGCCGCCAAACAAGCCCATTATCATCAAGCCCGACACCTCATTTTTCTTCTCCGGCTCGGCAAGCAACGCTTGCGCGAATACTATCGAGAACACATTGGAGTTGCCAAAACCTATGAGCGCAATGCAGGCGTAAATAACAAACGGAACGTCGGAAACAAACAATCCCACCATGGCCACGAGCATCATACCGACACTCAGACCCAGGAAACCGCGCGAGCTGAACCGGCTAAGGATAAACGTACCCGAAAGGCAACCGACGGTGCGGAATATGAAATACAAGCTGGTAGCCCACGATGCCTCGTCGAGCGTCATGCCAAGCCGCTCCATGAGCAACTTTGGCGCAGTGGTGTTGGTGCCCACGTCTATGCCCACATGGCACATTATGCCAAGGAAACAGAGCAGGATAAACGGGCGGCCAAGCATACGGAAACAGTTGCCGAAACTCGAAGCCTTGTCGGGCTGCTCCTCCTCGATGGGAGTGGCTCCAAGCCACAGGATAGCTATGACGGCAATCACCATATAGATGGGGAACAATACGCGCCATTCAAGCCCGAAGGTGGGTATGGCCTGCGTGGCACCCCACATGGCTATATATGGGGCAAGGAACGAGGCTATCGCTTTCACAAACTGCCCGAATGTGAGCGAACTTGCCAACTTGTTGCCACTGACGATGCTGCTCATCAACGGGTTGAGCGACGTTTGCATCAGTGCGTTGCCTATACCAAGCAACGAGAACGAGCAAAGCATCATTCCATAGCTGTCGCCAAAGATGGGCATCAGCAGCGACAGTGCCGTCACCACCAAGCTTGCGAGTACCGTGCGCTTGCGGCCTATGCGGTTCATGAGCATACCCGTGGGTACACTGAATATAAGGAACCAGAAGAACACAAGCGACGGGAAAATATTGGCCTCGGCGTCGCTAAGGCTCAAGTCGGCCTTCACATAATTTGAAGCTATTCCCACCAAGTCAACAAACCCCATTGCAAAGAAACAGAGCATTACTGGCAGGAGTTTTACATATTTTGATGCCATGACAATAGTATGCGTTATTTGAGTTTATACACTTTCAACGATTTCACTTTGAAGTTTCCGCGCCATGTTTCAAAAGTAAGGCGGTTGTATGGAGCCGACGGGAACACGCGGTTAGTCATCACAAACTTACCACCGTCGCCGAAAGCCTCGATACTTGAACGGTCAACGAAAAGCCGCAAGTTGATGGTATCGGTGTCATCAACCGGAGCCACGGTCAGGGCCGGGAAGTCTCGGCTGAAGTCGGTTCGTCCGCTCTCGCTGCGCTCCATCACAAATTGCTTGCGGGCAATGTCGTAGTGCATGTGCACCTTCTCCCCCTTGTCATTGGATAGCGTGAGTATGATTCGCGACGAACCCGAATTTTTCAAATGCATCTCAATTTCGTATGCTCCATCGTTGTCATCGAGCAGCGACGGCACCTCATAGCTGTCTTTTACCCTGAACGACGGTATTTCATGTGTCTCCACACGTGCTGCCTCAATCTCGGGCGACGGAGCGCAACGCATCACCAACTCGCCGTCGGCATTGCGGTAGAGCGACAAGTCACGGGCTATGGTGTTGGCACCGCGATATTGCATCGTGGGCAGCACGGTCTGGTATTGCCAGTTGCTCATCCAGCCAAGGGCAATCACTCTACCATCGGGGGCGTTGTTGAAAGTGACAGTGGCATAATGGTCTTTGCCCCAGTCCATCCACTTGGTCTCGGTAGGCGACTCGTTCACAAACTTCTTGCCGTCGAATGTTCCCACAAAATACTGTGCAGCGTTGCCGCCAAAGGGGCCGCCGGGATTGATGTTGCATATCAGCACCCAACGGGTCTCGTCGGTTCCTTCCACCGGCAATTCTATCAAGTCGGGGCATTCCCACACGCCGCCGTGCGCACCCTGCTTTGCGCCAAAACTGCTCTCCTTTTTCCATGCCTTCAAGTCGCGCGACGAGTATATTTCCATCTCCTGCCCGGCGGCGAGTATCATCACCCAGTGCTTGCCGGGCGCATACCAGAATACCTTCGGGTCGCGGAAGTCGCGCTTGTCGGAAGTAAGCACTGGGTTGCCCCCGTATTTCGTGAACGTCTTGCCGCCGTCGGTGCTGTATGCCATGCTCTGCGACTGGCTGTCGCCCCAGGGCGACGACTTGGCCGACGTGTAGAACGCGACAATCGCCCCCTCGCCGAAACCGGCAGTGTTGTAATGGTCAACCACGACCGAGCCGCTGAATATCGAGCCATAGGCATCGGGCTCTATCGCAATATCCTCGCCATGCCAGTGCACGAGGTCGGTGCTGGTAGAATGCCCCCACGTCATGTTGCCCCATGTGGAACCATATGGATTATGCTGGAAATAAAGGTGGTATGTCCCATCCTTGTAGAACATCCCGTTGGGGTCGTTCATCCACCCATAGAGCGGTGTGTGGTGGTAAACCGGGCGGAATTTCTTCTCACGGTCGGCGGTGTCGAACGTGTCGGAGAGTTTCAGCTCCTTCCAGCAACGGGCGCCGGCAGGCAGGCCGAGCACCTGCACCGTCACATTGCTCCCCTCGTAGGCCGAAATGTCGTATGGCACATAGTAATCGACCCGCTCGCGGGCAAGTCGCACATTGGCGGCCACGCCCTCCGGCATATTGTCGGCCGTGACAGTGATAACGCGCGCTTCGGGCGCGTTATCCTGCACAGGCAGCAACAGGAATTTAGATGCGTCTTTCACAGAGATTATATTCTGCTCGCTTGCCAAGTGGCGCACGCTGTAGGTGGGGTTCTCGGCAGCAACAAGTGTCATCGATGCAAGCCCCATCATGGCTGCGGCACCCACCACACGGGAAATATTTTTTGCAAATGTCTTCATAATAATAACGGTATATGTTAATTAGCAATTTAGGTTTATTTTATTCGTAATTCCTGTTTTGAGTATAAAGGCCGGGCCTGTAGAACATCTGGTTGTAAGGTATCGGGAAATACTCGTTCTTGTCGGCTGTATAACGTGCATCCCTGTAATAGTCGGCGTATGCCTGCGAGGTCACGTTGCCGCTTTCATCAACCGGTGCATACTGCAATGGCACGCCGTTCTTGTCGGTGCAATAATACACATCTTTTTGTTCACTTGCAAAGAATGCCGTCAAAGTCTCGGAGGCTATGCCCCAGCGACGCAAATCGAAGTAGCGGCCATTCTCCATTGCCATCTCCAAGCGGCGTTCCCAGCGCAGGCATTGGCGTGCATTCTCCTTGTTGTCGAAATATGGTGACATGGGGTATTCGGCAATTTCGCACTGGTCGGCGGCATAACTTATGTGCTTGGCTATGGAGTTGCCTGCACGACGGCGAATGTCATTGATGATGTTGCGGGCACCGGCCAGGTCGCCGGTTTCAATCATGGCCTCGGCACGCATCAGCATCACGTCGCTGTAGCGGAGCACATAGTCGGCAGTGGCAAATTCCTGCCAAGAGTCATGATACGACTCACCCTTCGAGCGTTGCGGTACCTCCTTCATCGAGCAGTAGTAGCCATACACGTTGGGAGTGCGGGCGTTGAGCAACGTCAATGTATATTCTTCCTCATATTTATAGGGGAACGTGGGCATACCCACGGTGTGGAACAAGCGCGGATCCCACTTTTGGGCAGTAGGCTGGCCGTTGATGGGATAATCTATCTCATAGTTGCCATCCTCGTATTGGTCGAAAATCGGCAGCCCATCCTTGGTCTTGAAAGCATTCACAAGGTTCTGCGACGGCTTGTGAAAGTCATGCCCCATAGTCCAAATACCCCTTGCTCCGTTAAGCATGACCGACCAGTTGGCTCGACCAAATTTGGTATTGTCATCGGTGTACAGCGAGGTTTGTACCGCAAACACCGACTCCTTGCTGTTCTTGTTCTCGGGCAAGAAGATGTCGCCGAAGTCTTCAAGGTAGTCATATTGTGAATTGGCAACCACATCGGTGTAATTAAGCACCTGTTGCATATATTGCTGGTTGATATGGTCAACGCCAGTAGTAGCCTCATAGCCATCGCCCCAAGCAAGGTCAAGGTAGCACTTGGCAAGGTAGGCTGCGGCAGCAACGCGGTTCACACGACCGCCATCTTCCTGTACACCGGGTAATACATCAAAGGCAAACTTGAAATCACTGATTATCTTGCCCATAAGCTCCTCATGGGTGTACTGCGCGTTGGATATCTGCTCCACGGTATTGTTGGCATACGCCACCTCATCGATCCACGGCACACGGTACCACAATGTGATAAGCTTGTAATAGAAGTGGGCACGCAGGAAACGCACTTCGGCTTCGCGCTGCTCGGCCACATCGGCACCAAGCTCGGCATCGCCGTGCTGCTGTAGCGACACTATTGCGCGGTTACAGCGCGATATGGCGCAATAAAGGCGGTACCACAGCTCGTCCATGTGATCGGGATTACGCGATGACAGCGACGACCATATTTCAAGGTGGTGGTAATTAGTGTCGCCTGTCCCCGACCCGCCTTTCAGGCAGTCGTCGGAAGTAACATCCCCGTAAGGGAACAGGTTGAACGGATAAGTGTACCAGCAGTCGCCGAGCATGGCGTAAGCCGCAGTCACCATCTCCTCGGGGTGCATGAAAGCCTCTTCCTCATCGATTACAGCCGTCGGCGTATAGTCGAGGAAATCGTTGCAACTTGTCAATGCCAGCCCCATAAGGCACGAGGCCATGAATGTATATATCTTCTTTTTCATAACTTGAATAATCTATAAATGTTTTAGTTTATGTAATAAGGTTGTGCTTAGAAACCGATTTGCACTCCGAACGACACCGAGGTGGCCAACGGGTAATTCCAATCGGGATTTTCCGGGTCGGTGCAAGTGAGGCTCTTGCTCTTTATGGTGAGCAGGTTCTGCCCCGACACGTAAACGCGGGCATTTGTCATCTTCAACTTCGACAGCAGGCTTTGCGGCAGCGAGTAGCCGAATTGCAGGTTGCGCAGTTTCAAGTAAGAGCCATTTTCAACGAAGTAGCTCGATGCACGCCCCTCATCGGCGGTATTTTGGGTACTAAGCGCAGGTATTGTGGAGCCGGTGTTGGCCGTGGTCCATGCGTCAAGCACACGCTCGCCCTTGTTCGACCCCGGGTCGTTGACCGCCCAAAAGTCGGTCTGGAACTTTTGGTTGTTATAGACATCCTTGTCGCAAACGCCCTGCCAAAACATACTCAAGTCGAAATTCTTGTAAGTGAGGGCTATGTTCAAGCCGTATGAGAACTTAGGCACGGGATTGTAAATCCACGTCTGGTCGGCATCGGTGATACTGCCGCTGTTGTCAAGGTCGGCATACTTCAAGCCGCCCACACGGGCATTTGCCTGACCCGAGGCATCCACTTCGGACTGGTTTTGGAATATCCCTTCGCACACATATCCCACAATTGAGCCGTATGGTTGGCGCGACTGCACAAGGTTCTCGGTGGTAGTGTGGGCATACGAGCCGGTAGTGGTCGATGGCAGGTAGGTCACACGGTTGCGGAAGAAGTCGGCGTTGGCCGAAACATCAAGCCCAAGCCCGCACGAAAAATTCTTGCGATATCCCACCTGAAATTCCATACCCCAGTTGCGCAACGACGGGCCGTTGAGCCACGATGCGCCACCTTCGCCAAGGGCACCCAAATAAGCCGGATTGATTAACATATCGTCAACATCCTTCACATAACCGTCGATTGAGCCGTAAAGCTGACCTTGGAACAGGGTGAAGTCGGTACCCACATTGAACTGCTCGGCCGATTCCCACTTCAAGTCGGGGTTGGCAAGCTGCGTGGCACGGTATCCCGAAGGGAACAAGCCTGAACCTTGCAGATAGAGGTCGTATGCGGTGGAGGTCACGCGGTCAAGCCCGTAGTCAACCACATAGAGGCCAAACTGTGCATTGTTGTCAATGGCTTGGTTACCTGTACGCCCCCACGAGAAACGCACTTTCCAGTCGGTGAGCCATTGCTTCTCCAGCAGCTGCGAGATGCGGAAACCAACGGTGGCGGCAGGGAAAGTACCCCAACGGTTGTCCTTGCCGAAACGCGACGACCCGTCGCGGCGCAGCGTGAACGAGGCCAGCACCAAGTCGCGCCAGTTATAATCTATTTTACCGAAGAACGAAGCCAGTCGGTATCCCACCTTGGCACCCGTGTTGCTCATGGTGCCGGTAGCGGCGTTGGGCCACATGTAATCGGGTGTTTCGAGCGCATATTCTTCGGAATAAGCCGAAAAGTCTATCACGGTCTGCTTGTTAAGTTCGGCACCCAGCAGCACGTTGAAGGTGTGCTGATCGGCAATCTTGAAGTTGTAGTTAATAGTGTTCGACCAAGTCCAGTTCACTTCATTGTTATGAGAGAGTGTGGTTTTTGCGATGTCGTTGCTCACAATGTCGGAATGATAAGTGTGCGTCATGGCATTGATAAACGAGCTGTAATAATCGATGCCGAAGTTGGAGCGGAAAGTGAACCCCTTGAACGGCTTTATGTCAACGTAGGCATTGCCAAACATACGCCAGTAGTTGAGGCTGTTGTCTCGGTTGTCATATGCCTCACGTAATGGATTTTGGCGGTCGCTCATGCTGCCCACCGGGCCCGAGAACGTCACGCCATCCTCCTCATATACCGGCACAATCGGTGCCATTTTCAATGCATTCTCCATCGGAGCCACGTCCACCTGGCTTGAATAAGTCACCGTGAAGTTCTCGCCCACCGAAATCCAGTCGGCAATGTTGTACGACGAGTTCATGCGAGCCGAGATGTTTTGGAAGTCGGTATATTTTATGATACCGTTGCTCTTTTTGTAACCAAGCGAGAACATGGCCGAATGCTTGTCGTTGGCGTGCGAAACCGAGAGGTCGTAGCTTTGCGAAAATCCCGTGCGCGAGATGGCATCAAGCCAGTCGGTGTCGGCATAGCGCATAGTGCGGTTGGCGTTGATATACCCGTCATAACGCCCGCCCACAGTGTAATTCACATATTGGCTCGTGGCCGGGTTCCACACCGTGATTGGAGTGCCGCCGACGGCATTGAGGTCGAGCCCGTAATTGCTGGCGTATGCCACCGGGTCAATTCCGTCGTTGAGCGCGGCCTGCGCCATTGCAGTGGCATAGCCCGAGCTATTGAGCAACTTCATCTTCGACTGGCTGCTATAGAACGATGCCGTCAAGTTGGCGTTGAAATCCACCTTGACTTTGTCACCCTTCTTGCCACGCTTGGTGGTGATGATGATAACGCCGTTTGATGCACGAGAACCGTAGATTGATGCCGATGCAGCATCTTTCAGCACTTGCATACTCTCGATGTCGTTGGCGTTAAGCGAATTTAGCGCACGGGTCGTAGGCACACCGTCAACGATGTACAACGGGTCTTGCGACGAGTTGAACGAGCCGATACCACGAATACGAACCGTACCTACACCGCTTGGCGAGCCGGTTGCCGTTATGGTCATGCCCGGAACCTTGCCCTGCAGTGCACGCATGGGGTCGGGGTCGGATGTAGTCTTCAAGTCTTCGGTGTTGACCACGGCCACCGAGCCGGTAAGGTCGGCCTTGCGCTGGGTTGTGTAGCCAGTCACCACAATTTCATCGAGCAATTCGTTATTCTCCTCAAGAGCCACTTGCATTTGTGCGGCGGCCTTCAAAGTCACGCTCTTGTAACCTATATAGGAAATGGTGACCGATGCCCCGTCGGGGACACTCAAGTGGAAGTTGCCGTCAATGTCGGTAGCAACCCCGTTGGTGGCCTTGCCGGTCTCCACCACCGATGCCCCTATGATGGGGAGGTTGTCGCTTTTCGACACAACTGTTCCACTCACATTCAAAGTGGACTGCGCCCACAGGCATCCCGACCAAAGCAGGAACGTGGCGCAAAGCAAAGCAATTTGTTTACTCTTCATCTGAAAAATGGATAAATAGGTTGTTGTTAAGATAATGATTTTATCACAGTGCAGTAACAAAGCAAATGGTAAAAAATTTGTTTTGTTGCTGCAAAGATAAATAGCAGCCCGCTAATGGTGTAACAAATATGTTTCACAGGCTGTCACTTACGTTAAATGCAACATTCGTGGCTGCAAATGAAACATATTTCACACCCTCGGTAACTTGCATATTACAATAAAATTTACGAATATTGCACTTGCCAACCCCCGAAACGATGAGATACCTGCTACTGAGCCTCGCCATGTGCCTTGCCTCTATATCGGCTGCCCAATCCAGCCACTATTACCTCGGCCTGCTCGACCAAGCCATAGCCGACAGGGAAAAATATATGGAAATAAAGGAACGCCGAATCGACAGCTTGAAACTGCAACTTGCCATGCGCCACGATGCCACGGCACAATACCACGCATGCAACAAGCTTGCCTGCGAATACATGAACTATTCGCTCGACTCGGCACTCGCATACGCCAAGCAAGCCGCCCGGCTGGCCAAGGGCAGCTCCCACGCCAACGCCTGCATGAATATTGCCCGGATATACAACCTCACGGGGCTGATGCCCAAGGAGGCTTTCGACATACTGCAAAGCCTCGACCGCGGCACTTTGGAGGGCGAAAGCCTTGCCCGTTACTACATCCTGGCCTTGCAGATATACGACAACCTGGCACACAATGCCTTCGACAAAGAGATAAGCCAGGAATATGAACGCACGGCGCAACTTTACCGCGACTCGGCCCTGATGCTATCGCCGGGGAACGAAATAATACTTGCCAACAAATATATCGAGGAGGGAAATTACGAAATGGCTCGCAGCGTGGTGCACAGCGGACTTAGCGACGACATGACCGGCAACAATGCGGCAGCACGGTTCCACGTGCTGGCTCGCATATACGGGTTGCAAAACAATGTGCCGCAACGCAAGAAGTACCTGGCACTGGCCGCACGGTGCGACATGGTGAACGGCGCCCGCGAATACATGGCCCTGCAGGAACTGGCGCAGATGCTGTATGACGAGGGCGACATCGACCGCGCCTACCGCTACATACACCGCAGCATAGCCGATGCCATTGCCTGCAACGCCCGCTCGCGCATGCTCGAAATGTCGAAGACAATTCCCATAATCGATGCCGACTACGACCGCAAGCAGGCCGAAACCAATTTCTACCTGTATATGGCTTGCGCCTTCGTGGGAGTGCTGTCGGCACTACTGCTTGCCATAGCCATATACGTACACAAGCGCAACCGCAAGTTGCAGGCTGCCAAGTTGCTGCAAGAATGCCTCAACCACCAGCTCGAACAGAGCAACGAAATGCAATCGCGCCTTAACGAGCAGCTGCGCAAGCTGAACGAGGACTTGCGGCACGCCAACCTTGAACAGCAGGCTCTTAACAAGCAATTGCAGCAGGCCAACAGCATAAAAGAGGAGTATATAACGCTGTTCATCAACTTGTGTTCGGAATACTTGTCGAAGATGGAAAGCTACCGCAACAACCTGCAAAAGATTGCGGCACAGCGCAACTTCGACTCTCTATACAGTGCCGTAATGTCGAACCGCCGCATCGACAAGGAAATCGACGACTTCTACGCCCAGTTCGACCAGGCTTTCCTGCACCTGTTCCCGACATTCGTTGACAACTTCAACAAGCTGCTGCAACCCGAGTGCCAAATCAAGCTGAAAAACGAGCAAAGGCTCAACACCGAACTGCGCATATTTGCCCTCACAAGGCTCGGAATACACGACAGCGAGAAGGTGGCAGGATTTTTGCGCTGCTCGTTCTCCACAATCTACAATTACCGCACCAAAATGAAAAACCGAGCCATCGACAGGGAGAATTTCGAGAGCCAAGTGATGGAATTATGTTGAAACTGCCTATACTATTTATCTACATTTTCATCATCATACCACTCAACTAAGCACCTGGCTACCAATAAAATCTAAATTCAAAACAACTACATTTTTATTGCACAAGCATCAATATTAGTCTTCATTTTCATAGTTTTGTATCAAACCCGATTGAAACCAATTATTTGTTTAATACCAATAACTATGAATCTAAAAAAACTACTATCGTGCATCGTAATTGCAAGCAATCTGCTTGCGATAGACGTTGCAGGGCAAGAGCCGGCAGCCTCACTGGCGGCCTCACAGCCCACAGTGCAACAAAATTTCGACAGTATGTGGGATGCCACATCGCAGCAAGCCACACTATCCCTGCCCACCGGGTGGCGCATCGACCGCAACCTTGACGCTCCGCGGCAAGTGGGCGTATATGGTGATGCGGCCACCGAAGTGATGTACAGCGGCGGCACAAGCCTTGCCAGCAATGCCAAGAACGGCACTTGGAACTTCGGCAATTCGGCCAACCCGGCCGACCGTGCCGTAGGCGGATTATCAACCACCGTTGCCGACGGAACTCGGTGCGTGAGCGTAATGACCATGCTCCACAATGGCGACGGAAAGGACATCGACCGCCTGCAAATAAGCTACGACATAGAGAAATACCGCTATGGGGCAAACACCGCCGGTTTCGTGGTGCAGCTTTACTACTCGACCGACGGGCACAACTGGACGAGCGGCGGCCAAGACTTCTACACTTTCTTCTCGCCCGACGGTGAAACCATAGGGGCCGAAAATGTACCTATATCTACCACGCAGGTAAGCGACAAAAACCTGCTCGCCACTGTCGATGCCGGTGCCGACATATACCTTGCATGGAACATCACCGTGGCATCAGGAACAAGCCCAAATGCCGCCCCAGGGCTGGCCATCGACAATGTGAGCATCACCGCCAATTACGGCTCGGGCAGCGAAAAGCATTACATATATGTGGAAGACAACACCGGCTGGCAGCAGACTGCCGTGTATGAAACCACGGGCAGCGTGTTTGGCCAATATCCTGGCGCTTTGCAGATAGGTTACACGCAGGTCAACGATGTGCAATACAAGGCATACGAATACAGTGCCGATGCCACGCCATTCGACATAGAGATAAACAACACAGCCGACCTTCGCCTGCCGCAATTCACCATCGGCGAAGCCCGCGACTACTACCTGTGCGCCACCGACGAGGCTGTGACAGAAATCGCCGACCCCGAGAGCTACACCGGCTATGTCGATCCCGATGCGCCAAAGCCGTCGGGCATATATCTGCGCGGAGATGTTAACAGCTGGAATCCCGAGGCCGACTGGGAATTTGGCATCATCGGCGACGGGGTATATGCGCTTTATGACAAGATGCTTTCGGGCGGTTTCAAGATTGCCGACGACAGCTGGTCGGCCGACTGCAACTATGGCACCAACGGCACAAACATTCTCATGGACAAGCCTTATAGCTTGGTATCGGGAACCGACGACAACATTTCGTGCGGCAGCAATGCATACCAATGCAAACGCATAGTGCTGACCATCAACAACGAGGGCGAGGCGACACTGCTGCTCGAATCGGACGACAGCACCGAAGGGCTGACCTCGGTATATGTAATAGGCGACAACAACGGATGGAACTACATGGACGCTTCGGGCGAACTACGGCTCGACGAGCAAGACGGGCTTTTCAAGGGGCGCATATCGCTGCCTGCATCGTCCGACGGGTTCAGCCACTGGCGAATATACCAACGCCTCGGCATGGGCGGCGCATGGGGCGCACAAGATGGCGAAAACCTCACCGGCGACAACACCTATGGCACCCTGCAACAGGGCAGCACGGGCAATGTGTCAACGGCATCGGGTACCTACGACTTCTCTTTCAACATAAGCAATGGCGAATACCGGCTGACCAAAGTGGCATCGGCCATCTCCGACGTAAGCCTGCTACCAGCCTCGACCATTCTTGTTCCTCGCCTGCCCGAGAAAGTGAAAATACTGTCACTCAACAACAGCCTCATCTACTATAACGACCAAGACGCAATGTTCAACGAAATTGCCACGGCAATGGGCAAAGATGCCGTGTGGACCAAGCACACACTGCTGGGCAAGTCGCTCGAAACGCACTGGAACGAAGGCGACGGCCTTGCCGAAGATGGCACACCGTCGGCCAAGATGCTCGTCCGCTCCGACGCTTGGAGCCACATAATATTGCAGGAACAAAGCTCACTACCACGCACCGACGTTGAGACTTTCCGCGCATCGGTGAAAAAATGGATTGACTATATTCGTGAATATTGCCCAAACCCCAATGCCATAATCATATTGCCAATGAACTGGGCATACGCTGGCGACTGGGAGAACTTCACAAGCTATAACGACACATTCAGCCGCAACTACATGGACGTTGCACGAGAACTTGGCGTGGTGATATGCCCTGTGGCACGTGCCTATCAAGAGGTGTTTGACACCGACGGCGCAGAAGCCTGCGGCGAGCTGTTCCTCGACGACCGCCACCCCACCCCAAAGGCTACTTACATGGCCGCCTGCATGGAATACCAGCTTATTTTCGGCGAAGATGCCTCGACTATAACCTACCACCCGGCATCAGTGACCGACGAGGAGGCTGCCGACATGATAGGTTATGCCTCAAGCGCAATGTCCGGGTTCACCAACTATGTTGACCACAACAAGGGCACTGTAACATTCTCGGTAAAAGTGCTCGACGAATACGGATTAGAAATCGATGCCCCCGATGAAATAACGATGAGCGTTGACGGCGGCGGCACATTATCGGCCGGCAACGTGTTCACAGCCGATGGCACACTTGGAGACTTCACCGTGACTGCCACCATGGGCAATTTCACAAGGAGTGCCACCGTGAAAGTGGCCGAAGCCGAAACGGTTGTCATCACTTATCCGTCAATCACTCTCGATGAAGACAAACTGTCGGCAAGCGAAAATTTCGACTCCATGGGCGATGCCGCCGAGGCTCGGTTACCCGAGGCATGGCGTATCGACCGCCAAACGGTTGCCCCGCGCACAGTGGGCACCTACCCTGTGGCGATGGAAAACACTCAGTATGCCGGCGGCACGTCGCTGCCCTCCAATGCCAAGAACGGCCTGTGGAACTTCGGTGCCACCGATGGCGGCGACCGCGCCGTGGGCGGAATTACCACAGGCGTCGATGGCGGCACCCGTGCAGTCAACGTCTATGCCCACCTTTTCAACCAAAGCAAAAAGACTCTTGAAAATGTGACCGTGAGCTACGACATCGAAAAATACCGCAAAGGCTCAAACCCTGCCGGTTTTACCGTCCAACTATATTACTCAATCGACGGGCGCAACTGGACTTCGGCTGGCGACTCGTTCATGACCTATCTTGCCCCCGACGGCGAAACTGCCGGGTATGAGGATGTGCCTGGCGAAACCATCACCGTGAGCAACGTGCTGCCTGCTACCATGGGCGGAATGTGCGACCTTTACCTTGCCTGGAACATATCGGTGGCAAGCGGCGATGCCGCCAATGCCGCAATGGCACTGGCCATCGACAACTTCACCATCTCGGCGCAGCTGCCCGAAGTTCCCACGGCTCTGCACTATATATATGTCATCGACAATACCGGGTGGGATTCACTTGGACTTTATGCCTGGGGCGACGGCGAACTCTTTGGCGACTGGCCGGGCGAAGCGCCAATCGACGAGCGTGAAATAGGCGGCTCGGTCTATAAAGTGTTCGCACTCGACACCGACGACGGCGGCATCTACAACCTCATCTTCAACAACTGGAACAACGGCAAGCAACTCCCCGACTACACCATCAAGGCAAACCGCGATTTTTATTTTGAAATCGACGAAACATCGGTAACCGAAATAAGCCCTGCCGATATTGGCGAAGTCAGCAAGGGCAGCAAGGGCAGCAATGCCATCACCTACCGTGACGGCACAATCAGCGCACCGGCAGCCGACAGCATCACCGTGTACAGCATATCGGGAACAGCCGTGGCTCGCGCCACTGGCGGCCTGCTCGATGTTAACGCTCTCCCGTCTGGGGCCTACATAGTGAAAGCCTCAGGTATCACCCCTGCCACCTCCAAAATAGTGAAATAACACTCCAACTCAATATAACCGAAACAGCCATGCGGCGCACTGAGCGACTTGCATGGCTGTTTTTTTCCATAACTTGCATTCACTTGCCACCTTTGCGGCGGTTGCATTCGCGGCACAGCATTTGGCAGTTCTCGGCCACGGTGCGCCCACCTTCACGCCACGGGGTGATGTGGTCGCCCTCCATGAATTCATAGTCCATTTCCTTGCCGCACAGCGCACACTTGTGTCCCTGCGTCTCCCATGCAGCCAGCTTGATGTCGTCGGGAAAGGCGCGAAGGTCAAGCTCGCGCTCGTCGCCTGTCAGCACGTATGGTATTAT
>CALUIB010000019.1 GCA_944320595.1 uncultured Muribaculaceae bacterium
AACCATTCGCCAATCGGCTGTCTGTTTATGGTCAGAACCAGTTTATTGTTATCGGTCGGATTCCTTTCCACCTTGAAGATATCATTCTTGATGTCAAACTTCCGCCTGTGCTCTTCGACATAAATCCTGCCATTGCACCTGTGATAGCCTATTCACTTGTCAGAAAACACTCTTTCACTTATTTCTTTTCATTGTCAAGAAACATCGTCAGTTCTTCTTCCACCTGTTCTATGCTCGGCAATGCCGATTTCAGATTTTCGGGTACTGCCTTACTGAGCTGATAGTCGCTGATGCCGATAGGCTGGTCATAGCCTGTCAGCGCATACTGCGCAACAATCTCATTCTTGCCCTTACATAGCAACAGCCCGATAGTCTTGTTGTCATTTTCTCCCCTCAGTTTGTCGTCCACCACATTTATGTAGAAGTTCAGCTGCCCGGCATATTCCGGTTTGAAAGGGGTTGCTTTCAGCTCCACGACCACGTAAGCATGGAGTTTGATGTTGTACAGAATCAGGTCGGCATAGAAATCGCTGTCGCCAATCTGGAAATGTTTCTGTCTTGCGACAAAGGCAAATCCGTTGCCCATCTCCAACAGATAACGTGTAACGTGCTTCACCAACTGTTCTTCTATGTCCCTTTCGTCAGCACGTTCTTTGGCTCCTGCCAAATCAAATATGTACGGGTCTTTCAACAAGTAGTTGGCAAAGTCGCTTTGCGGTGCAGGAAGCGTGGCGGTAAAATTGTTGACCTTGTGGCTGTTGATTTGCCTTTCGTACAGTTTACTCTCAATCTGCATTTTCAAGACATTGCTGCTCCAACCCATTTCCACAGATTGCTTCATATACCAGTATTCCACACCCAACGGAAGCGAACTGTTGAGCATGACCATTTGACTTGCCCAATTAATTCTTGCCACGGGCGATGCAAGGAACAATTTTTCTATATCTCCGATGTCTGTTCTATAAATAGCAGATACGGTTTTTGCCACATTCTGAATTTGCGCAGGAACTTCCTGCGTAAATTCTAATTCCTTAAAATCAACCGATTGTATTTGCGCAGTAAGCTCCTGCGTAAATTGCCCGTTGTTTAATTTCAAGACTTCATCTGTTACATTCCGTATGCTTGGAAGCGACAGCCTTGCCTCTGTTTCAATAAAACATCGTAGTACGCTTAATGGATACGACCTTGCGAATTGGCACATATAAGTAAGGTTACGTTCCGAATATCCTTTCTTTTCGGGATAATTGAACCGTATCGCCTGCGCCAATTTCTTGATGACTTTGCCGCCCCAGCCTTGTCGGTTCTGGTGGTATAAAATGTAATTACCCATCTTCCAATAATGGAACAGCATCTGCGCATTGGCTGCACTGATGAGCCGCACTTGCGCCTGCTCTATTTCTGAACCGATGGCATTGACAAAAGCCTCGAAACTTTTTTTCTCTATATAGTTATCTTTGTTTCTCATCACTACTCATTCCAAATACTCACGCATGGAAATATAAAAATCAACACCCAAATATACACTCAATAATTGAAATAGCAAATAACCTGCAAGCGCATATTTAAGTAATGTAACATTAAAGTTGCGGCACACCAACAACGTATTGTGGTGTGCCGCAACCTGCTTTTTATCCTCTATTCGCAAAAGCTGCTTACAGCATTTGCTTTACTTGGTCATACACATTCTGTGCCGTAAAGCCGAATTTCTCGTCAAGCACTTTGTAAGGAGCCGAATAACCAAAGTAGTCGATGCCCCACACCTTGCCATTCAAGCCCACAAGGCTTTGCATGGCAAACGACAATCCTGCGGTAAGTCCGAACACCTTGCCCGTAGGCGGAATGATGCTCTCCTGGTACTCGCGGCTTTGGTTGCGGAACAGCCCCTCCGACGGAGCCGACACGATGCGCACTTTCACGCCGTCGCGGCGCAGCAGCGCGGCACCGGCCACAAGCGTCGATACCTCCGAACCACTTGCCACGAGCGTCACATCGGGGTTGTCGTCCGACCCTGCCACGATGTACGCGCCACGTGCAGCCTGCGCATAGTCGGTGCCTTCGGGCAAATTCTCCACATTTTGGCGCGAGAATATAAGCCCCGTGGGCGAAGTGGTGTTCTCCATAGCAAGTTTCCATGCCTGCGTGGCCTCGTCCACATCGGCCGGACGCAACACGAGCATCGAATTGCGACCACTGTGGTTGCGCATCTTTTCAAGCAGGCGTATCTGCGCCTCCTGTTCCACCGGCTGGTGCGTAGGCCCGTCTTCACCCACGCGGAATGCGTCGTGCGACCAAATGAACTTCACCGGCAATTCCATCAGCGCGGCCATGCGTATGGCTGGCTTCATGTAATCGCTGAACACGAAGAACGTGCCGCACGAGGCTATCACGCCGCCATGCAGAGCCATGCCTATGCAGCAGCAAGCCATGGTAAGCTCGGCCACGCCGGCCTGCAAGAATGCGCCGGTGAAATCGCGGTGGCTGAATGCGTGTGTCTTTTTCAGGAAACCGTCGGTCTTGTCCGAGTTACACAAGTCGGCCGACGCGCATATCATGTTCTCTACCTTCTCGGCCAACACGCTCAGCACAGCCGACGAACCCGCACGTGTGGGACCTCCGGCCTTTTGCTTTATTGAATTCCAATCTATCTCGGGCAGCTTGCCGCTGAAGAATTGTTCAAGCTTGCGAGCCTTGTCGGGATGCTCGGCTGCCCAGGCAGCCTTGGCAGCATACTTCGCAGCCATTATCTCCTTCAGCTCCTCGCGGCGGCGGTCATAAATGGCCTGCACCTCGGGGAAGATGACGAACGGGTTCTCGGGGTCGCCGCCAAGGTTCCGAACCGTGTTTACGTATGCTCCGTCGCCAAGCGGCGCACCATGCGTGCCGCAATCATGCTCATAGCTTGTGCCGTCGGCCCTCAAAGCCCCCTTGCCCATCACGGTGTGCCCTATGATAATCGTCGGGCGCAGCTTTTCGGCCTTCGCCTCGGTCAGTGCGCGGCGTATCTCGTCGGGGTTGTTCCCGTCTATCTCTATCACATTCCAGTTCCAAGCACGGTACTTCATGGCCACGTTCTCGTTAGTGACCTCCTCGCAGGCGGTTGACAACTGTATCTCGTTGGCATCATAGAACATCACAAGGTTGTCGAGCCCCAATGTGCCGGCAATGCGGCCCGCGCCTTGCGAAATCTCCTCTTGCATGCCGCCGTCCGATATGTAGGCATAAATCGTCTGCCCCATCACCTCGTCGCCAAGGCGCGCTGCAAGGAACTTGGCAGCAATCGCGGCACCCACGGCATAGCAATGCCCCTGCCCCAACGGGCCCGAAG
Source organism: uncultured Muribaculaceae bacterium (assembly GCA_944320595.1). Classification (GTDB taxonomy): domain Bacteria; phylum Bacteroidota; class Bacteroidia; order Bacteroidales; family Muribaculaceae; genus Avimuribaculum. Next base: position 3,326 of record CALUIB010000019.1, read on the forward strand.
TGTTCTCGATGCCATGTTTCACATCGAGCTCCGGGTGGCCCGGGCACGGCGAACCCCACTGGCGGAAACTCTTCAAGTCGTCGATGGTATATTTCCCGGCCATGGCAAGCACCGAATAAAGCATCGGCGACATGTGGCCCGGATCGAGGAAGAAACGGTCGCGCCCTTCCCAATATGGATTTTCGGGGTCGTAAACCATGAACTCCGAGAAAAGTACATTCACAAAATCGGCACCACCCATAGCACCACCAGGGTGGCCCGACTTGGCCTTTTCGACCATCGCAGCAGTCAATATGCGTATGTTGTCGGCTGCGCGCGTCATCAATTTGCTGTCGTTCATTAGACTTTATTTTGAGGTTTTGAAATATCGCATTTGCAAATGTATTAAAATATATTGACAATTCTAACAGTTTTCCACGATTAACACAAAAATATGACTTCTGCCACTTGCCTTCAACCATTTTCGGCAAAAAAGGACAGGCTAAATTTCCATGTTAACAAAAAAATACCTATATTTGCACCACAATTCAACCGAGGCCGTTGACGCAGGCGTGGGGCTTATTCAAATCCATAACGCAATTTAAATACGCTCGCAGCCGCCGCAGCTCTCTCCCACCACAAATAGCAAGCGGCGCAACGGCATTCCTATCAAGCAACGCAATTCTTATTTTTTCATTTTAACTGATATTTCACAAGGCTTGCGGCACAAGCAAGACGTATGTGCCGGGCATAATTCAGATGCAAGCTCAATGCTACGATTATATGCCGCGCTTTTCACATAATATATTTACACAAGTAATATTATGCACACTCTTTCTGATTTAAGTTCACTCGACTTGACCGAATTGAAAGCCATCGCCGTGTCGATGGGCATCAAGAAAATAGATGATTTGAGCCAAGACGACCTAATTTACACCATCCTCGACCAACAGGCAATAAACAGCTCCAAGGCTTCGGCGGCAAACATAACCGAGCGCAAGAAACGCCCAACCAAGCAAAAGGCCAAAGCCAAAACGAGCCAAAACGCAAAAGCCGAAAACAGCAACGACGCAGACAACGCCGGCAGCAAACAGACCGCCGACAGTGCCGAAAAGAAAAACGGGCAACCAAAACGGTCGAAAAAGCAAGCCAAGGACGCAGCCGCCGAGCAAAATGGGGACTCCACCGACGCACTACAAAGCGGCAACAACGAAACGGCAACCGCACAGGCCGACGGGCAAAACAAACAACGCAAAAGGACAAGGAAAAACAAGGAAATGGAAAACAACAACGAGGCCGAAAACCAGCTACAAGCCGTGGCCGAAAACGAGAACGCCGCTGCCGAATCGGCAACGCCGCAAGATAACACCGCCGTGAACAACGAGGCAAGCACTCCGACAACAGTAGAACCGCAACAAGCTACCGACACACCGGCCACACAGCCGATGCCCGAAAGCAACGATGCGCCTGCCGCAACCACTGGCGAAGACAACACCACGCAGCCTGCCTCCCTGGCAGCAACCACGACCATGCAGGCCGAGGTGAGGAAACCGTCGGTTTCGCTCGACGCCTTCTTCAACACAGGCTCGCGCAAAACGTTCAAGCCGCGCAGCAGGCAGGAACGCGAAGAGGCCGCCCGCCGCGCCGCCGAAGAAGCTCGCCGCGCTGCCGAGGAGGCTGCCAACGCACCGATAATCATACAAGAACCGCAAGCCGAAAAACAAGAGGCCGCTCCTGCTGCAACAGGGAAACAGCGCGGAAAATTCGCCAAGCAAAACGGCAAGCAGCAAGCCAAGCAGGCAACCGAGCCGGAACCAGAGCCATACAACTTTGAAGGCATACTGAAAGCTACCGGAGTGCTTGAAATAATGCCCGACGGATATGGATTCCTGCGCTCGTCGGACTACAACTACCTCACATCGCCCGACGACATTTATGTGGCACAAAGCCAAATCAAGCTCAACGGGCTGAAAACCGGCGATGTAGTGGAAGGCGCAATACGCCCGCCAAAGGAAGGGGAAAAATATTTCCCACTGTGCCGCGTGGACTTAATCAACGGACGCACTCCCGAATTCGTACGCGACCGCATACCATTTGAACACTTAGTACCGCTGTTCCCCGACGAGAAATTCGACCTCACAAGCGGCAAGACCTGCAACATATCTACGCGCATTGTGGATATGTTCGCCCCCATCGGCAAGGGCCAACGCGGGCTTATAGTGGCTCCGCCCAAGACGGGCAAAACAGTACTGCTAAAAGACATAGCCAATGCAATCTCGGAAAACCACCCCGAGACCTACATGATAATATTGCTAATCGACGAACGCCCCGAGGAGGTTACCGACATGGCCCGCAGCGTGAACGCCGAGGTTATTGCCTCAACATTCGACGAGCCTGCCGAACGCCACGTGAAAATAGCCGGGCTTGTGCTTGAAAAGGCCAAACGCCTGGTAGAATGCGGACACGACGTGGTGATACTGCTCGACTCTATCACACGCCTTGCCAGAGCATACAACACGGTGTCGCCGGCTTCAGGCAAGATACTGTCGGGCGGCGTGGATGCCAACGCACTGCAAAAGCCCAAGCGTTTCTTCGGCGCGGCCCGCAACATAGAAAACGGCGGTAGCCTCACCATCATAGCCACGGCACTCATAGAAACCGGCTCGAAGATGGACGAAGTGATTTTCGAGGAATTCAAGGGGACGGGCAACATGGAGCTGCAACTCGACCGCAAGCTGTCTAACAAGCGCATATTCCCGTCGGTTGACATCATGGCATCGAGCACTCGCCGCGACGACTTGCTGCTCTCGCGCGACACACTCAACCGAATGTGGGTGTTGCGCCGTTTCTTGAGCGACCGCAACTCAATCGAGGCAATGGAGTTCATCAAAGACCGCATGGAACGCACACGTTCCAACGAGGAACTACTGCTTTCGATGAACGACTAAGGTTATAGCCGCACAACGACACACAGACAGGGCAGATGCTGTGGATAGGCATCTGCCCTGTCTGTGTGTCGTTGTCAATTGCCTGCCAATTCGGCTTTGGTATTTCGGAATATGCTCCGCACCATGCCAAGTATTGTCAGCGCATGGCTTAGATTAAGCCTTATGACATCTTCATCGGTGTAATAAAACTCGCAACTTGCCGAAACAGCCTTGAGCGAACGCTCCAAGAACACCTTGGCCATCTTTATTTCGCGCGTCACATTATTGCATGCTGTAAGCACCAGCACTATTTCATCTTCCTCAACCTCGACAAACTGCGGCAACAGCAACACCACGCGCAGATCATCTTCGTCGCCCACTATTACGTAGATGCTTTTCATCTCATGCCTTATCAGCAAGTCTCCGTCCTGGTCTATTTGAGGTTTGTAGCCCATGTCCTCAAGTATCCCCATCAGCATATCTCTCTTTGCCATAACTAATTTCCTCCTTTCTTTATTGTTCTTTCTCGGGGTCGGCAGCCTCGATGTCGTCTCCGTCAGTCTCGCCGCTTTCAGTATCGCTCCCAGTCTCCCCGTCACCCGTATCTTCAGGCTTGTCTGCATCGGCTATAGCCTTGCGAGTGTAATACAGCGTGGAATCAAGGTGCAATATTATAGTCGAAATGAGCTGCGCGAAATCTTCCTCGCCAAACAATTCACGTTCATACGACAGCCACAGGCTGTTGCCAATCCTGTAAGCCTTGCAATACTTCATCGTGCCGTTCACCTTGTCAATCAACTTGTACAACTTCAGCTCATCGCCATCCTCCAGTTCATATACGCCATAAACTACAATCGACAAGAAATCTTCGTCGTTGTCGTTATACATATACAGGTAGCGAGTACCCTCGTAACTGAACTCGTAAGTGTTCTCGCCCACCTCTTCATATTTGAAACCGAGGTAGGCAAGTGCCTCCAATACTTTTTCTTTAATCATAACATATATCGGTTAATTGGGTTGATAATCATTTTCACAGGAATCCTATGGTACGCCGCCCCTTGCCCTCTTTGGGCGAAAATTCACTGCGTATGCGTTCATATTCGCGCAAGTCGCGGCTGCTCACCGACGGACGGCAGCTCGAAATCATGGTTTCAAGCAGCCGCTGAGTGATTTTCTTATAAGGCAGGCTCTCATTGCGAATCGATTCGTTGAACATCTTCCGTGAAGCCGTTTTCACTATATAGTCTATGTCGCTACAGTTGTAGCCGCCAGTGAGCACCGCAAGCTGCACGTAGTCGATGTCGTCGTCGGCCGGCAATTTCGACAATGCCAGGCGGAACAGGCTCTCACGTGCGGCGCGGTCGGGCATATCCACATATATCATCTCGTCGATGCGCCCAGTGCGCAGCACCGCCTTGTCGATGCGTTCGGGGTGGTTGGTGGCGGCAAGCACGTAAACGCCGCGGTCGGCGGCATTATTGAGCATGCATAGGAACTCATTGACCTCTCCGTTCTGGTAATTGCGGTCGTCATTCGAGCGCCGGGGCACCATGGCGTCGAATTCATCGAAAAACATCAGCGTGGGAGCCTTGCTCTCGGCCTTGCGGAAAAGCTCACCTATCTTCTCCTGAGTGCCGTGTACCAGCGTCGATGCAATGTCGTCGGGCAGTACCTTCATGAAGTTGATGCCGACCTCCTCGGCAATCTTCTCGGCAAAGAACGTCTTGCCACACCCCGTCGGGCCGTAAAACAGCAGGCTTGGCGGCCTTATCCCGTATGCCTCGGCACACTCGCGGTGGTTCAGCACATTTATGAACCCCTCCGTCACCATTCGCTTAAGCTCGTCCATACCGGCCACGTCGGCAAACCCGTTGCCTACCTTCTTGGCCACCGGTGCCGATGCCGCAACCGCCGACGCGCCGACCTCACGAGCCGGCACCTCAGCCATCTTCTCCGCGGCAGGCTTTCCGGCCTTGCCCTTCATCCTCAATATCCATTCTCGTTCAGCAGGGGTAACACTCATAGCATTCGAGTTATAATTAGTTTCACTTTTTATGCAGGAGATTCAAGGCGAGCAATCCTCGCTCCATTTGCATTATTTCTTTTTGTGAAGATACAAAATTTATTTAGCCAATTTCAGCGATCTCGACAATTTTCATATATTTTAACCCAATGAGACTTACTTATATCACGGAACAAACATCCAAACTCCCGCCTAAGTACAGATGAAACCAAAGAAAAATATGAAAAAAATCATGATTTTTTGCGACCGTCTATTGCGCATTTGAAAAATAAGCAGTACCTTTGCCAACGCAAAAACAAACTCGGTTCCTTGGATGAGTGGTTTAGTCAACGGTCTGCAAAACCGTCCACGGCGGTTCGATTCCGCCAGGGACCTCCACACAAAGCCTAAGCTCTTGCCACCAAGCAAGGGCTTTTTTGTTATATGTGAAACCCACCAACCGACACGACTATTATGACTCTTGATGAAATACGCAACTTGCGCATAGAAGATTTCAATTACCCGCTGCCCGACGAGCGCATTGCAAAGCACCCGCTTGCCGACCGCGAACAATGCAAACTGCTGCTTTACCGCAACCATGCCGTAGCAGGCGAATACCGTTTTGCCGATGTGCCGGGGCTGCTGCCGCAAGACTCCATGCTGGTGTACAACAACACGCGGGTGATAAACGCCCGCCTGCGTTTCCGCAAGCCCAACCAGGGGGCATGGATTGAAATCTTCTGCCTCGAACCACACCAGCCGCGCGACTATGCAATGGCTTTCGCCACAACGGGCAGCTGCTCGTGGCTGTGTTTCATAGGCAATGCCAAGCGGTGGAAAAGCGAGCCGCTCTCGTTGCAGCTCGCCATCGGAGGCCGGGAGGTGACACTCACCGCGCAGCGCGAAGAGCGCAAGGGGAATGCATTTATCGTGGAGTTCTCGTGGAATGGCGGCGATACCTTCGCATCGGTGCTTGAAGCCGTGGGCGAAATCCCAATCCCACCCTACCTGAACCGAGCCACCGAGCCAAGCGACAGCCAAGACTACCAGACAGTGTATTCGCACATCGACGGCAGCGTGGCCGCCCCCACCGCAGGGCTGCACTTTACCGACGGCCTGCTTGCCGAGTGCGACCGCCGTGGGATACGCCGCCGCGAACTCACCTTGCACGTGGGCGCGGGAACATTCCAGCCAGTGAAAAGCGACACCATCGGCGACCACGAAATGCACACCGAGTTCATCGCCGTGACACGCCAGCTGCTCATCGACCTAATCAGCAACGATAAACCCGTGATAGCCGTGGGAACAACTTCGGTACGCACGCTCGAAAGCCTTTACTATATAGGACTTACCTTGCTGCGCAATCCCGATGCCGACGAGCACCAGTTGTGCATAGGCCAATGGATGCCATATACCACCGATGCCGCCGACGAGCCCGATACACGCTCCGCGCTGCAAGCCATAGTGGACTACTTAGACCGTCACCATGCCGACAGCTACATAGGCAGCACACAGATAATGATTGCGCCGGGGTTCCGTTTCCACGTCATCGACGGAATGATTACCAATTTCCACCAACCGCAATCAACATTGCTGCTGCTGGTGTCGGCTTTCGTCGATGGCGACTGGCGCAGCATATACGACTACGCCCTCGCCCACGACTTCCGTTTCCTAAGCTACGGCGATGCCTGCCTGCTGCTGCGCTAACAGCGACGGCCCGGCAGGCGGAAATGCTCGACTTTGAAAACGACCGCCACAAAGACGCACAACAATGCGGTGCGCAGCAGCAGGTCGGCATAAATGTTGCCAAAACCCACAAAAGTGTATATTGCAAAGATGGCGGCGGCAAGTGCCACATAACCGGCTATGCGTTTCAACGGATAGGCAACGGGATAATACTTCTGCCCCACGAAATAAGACAGCAGCATGGCCGTTCCATACCCTGCAAAGCCGGCCCAGGCGCAAGCCATGTAGCCATATCGCGGCACGAAAGCCACATTCACCGCCACAAGAACGGCACAGCCTATGCCCGAGAACACCGCCCCCCAGATGGTGCGGTCGGTGAGCTTGTACCAAAACGACAAATTGAAGTACACGCCCATCATTATCTCGGCAGCCATCACTATTGGCACCACACGCAATCCACTCCAATAGCCGGGAGCTATGATATATTTCAGCACATCGATATAGGCCACCACGGCAAGGAATGCCAGCAGGGTGAAGATGATGAAGAACTTCATGGCCTGCGCCTGCGTGGCCACATTGTCGCGGTCGGCAGTCTTGCCAAAGACAAACGGCTCGTAGGCGTAGCGGAAGGCCTGCGTTATCACCGCCATAATCATTGCCACCTTGCTTGCCGCCCCGTATATGCCCAATTGCGCCGTGGCATCGCTCCCGGTGTAGATAAACGGGAATAGAATTTTGTCGGCAGTCTGGTTGAGTATCCCCGCAATGCCCAGCACAAGTATCGGCCAACTGTAGCCCAGTATGCGGCGCATGAGCCGACGGTCAAACACATACTTGAACCCCGTAAGCTCCTTGCGGAAAAACAACGTAATTAATGCCGTGCAGAATAAATTTATGAAGAACGCATAACCTACACCCACCCCGGGGTCGTAAATCTTTCCCACCACCCCCGGATAACTTTTGTATAGCGCGGGCAACAACACAAAATATGCAAGATTAAGCGCAATGTTAAGCACAATGAAAAGCAATTTCAATGCCGCGAACTTCAGCGGGCGCTTTTTGTAACGCAAGTAGGCAAACGGGATAGTCTGGAACGCATCTATCGCCACGCAGGCCGCCATCACTCCCACATACTCGGGATGGCTTGAGTAGCCAATGAACGACGACACCTGCGGCAGGAAGGCCAACACCATCAGCACAAACAGCAGCGATGTGCTGCCCACCGATATGAGTATCGACGAATAAACGCGGGCAGGATCCTCGTCCTTCTTGTTGGCAAAGCGGAAGAACGACGTTTCCATGCCGTATGTCAGCAATACGAGCAGCAGAGCCACGTAGGAGTAGATATTGGTAATCACCCCATATCCGCCCGACTCCACCGACAATTTCGCAGTGTAGAGCGGCACAAGCAAGTAGTTAAGGAACCTGCCCACAATGCTGCTCATGCCATAAATGGCAGTCTCCTTAGCCAATGATTTCAGTCCGGCCATAATCGTTTTTTTGTTTTTATTAATCGAAATATGTAGAGACGCGATTAATCGCGTCTCTACATATCATCCATATAGTTCATCCAAATCCCAACGTGCTACATTGTTTGTAACATATTCGGCAATACGATTGATTTCATGATAATTACGAATAATATGGTCGTAAAATCGTGGTTGCCATGCAAACGCAATACCATTCTCGTGGGCATAATGCGAAATACGAGCTTTCATACCACGGACAACAGCTCCCAAGCAATTTCGTAACATCGGATTTTTTTCAGCAGTTATCCCGCCACGTGGTGTAGAGACGCGATTAATCGCGTCTCTACTGCAATATTGATTTGTATTTGGTGCAGAATCAGTTATGTCATTGTCAATGAAAATAATTGCATGGATGTGGTTTGGCATAACGACAAACAATGGCACATCTGCATAGGGGTAATGTGATGTTATGCTACCCAGGTTGTCGTGTGTATATTGCCCGATAGCAGTCATTTTCATTTCGCTATTGGTAATTTCACCAAAATAATGTATTTTTTTGTCGGTGCAAATAGTCACAAAATAAGCACCTCCGTCATACTCATGCCATTGAAGCCGAGACGATGATATGCGGTATTTATTTTGGAATAAACTATCCATTGCGAAGAATTTACATTTTTCAAATGAGACCAATGATTATGCGGCTATCATGCAGCAGGCTGTCGGTGTGCACATATTCCAGTTTTGTTTCCGTTAACTTTACATCAATTTGCAGAATCCGCCGTTTGTCATGCAGGCAAACAGGCGGATACTATTTATATAGCTATTTCATGCAAATACTCAATATCGACACATTTAAAACAACGAGGTTTCAGTGGCGAAGCGGTTGCGGCCGAGGTGACGGTAGGCGAGGTCGGTGACTTCGCGGCCGCGCGGGGTGCGCTTTATGAAACCCTCCTTGATGAGGAACGGCTCATACACTTCCTCGATGGTGCCGGGGTCTTCGCCAAGGGCAGTGGCTATAGTGGTCAATCCCACGGGTCCACCCTTGAACTTATCGATGATGGTCGTCAGTATCTTGTTGTCGATTTCATCGAGACCATACTGGTCGATGTTGAGGGCTTCAAGCGCATATCGGGCTATCTTGCTGTTGACAGAGCCATCGCCCTTCACCTGCGCAAAGTCGCGCACACGGCGCAACAGCGCATTGGCAATGCGTGGGGTGCCGCGGCTGCGCAATGCTATCTCGCGGGCTGCATCGTCGGTGATGGGTACGCCGAGCAACCGCGCCGAACGCTCCACTATGCCTTGTAGCACCGCATGGTCGTAATATTCAAGGTGGCAGTTGATGCCGAACCGCGCCCTAAGCGGAGCAGTAAGCAACCCACTGCGAGTGGTGGCTCCGATGAGCGTAAACGGCGACAACGTGAGCTGCACCGACCGCGCCCCAGGGCCCTTGTCAATCATTATGTCGATGCGGTAGTCCTCCATGGCCGAGTACAAATATTCCTCGACCACGGGGCTTAAGCGGTGTATCTCATCGATAAACAGCACATCGTTCTCTTCGAGCGAAGTGAGTATGCCGGCCAGGTCGCCGGGCTTGTCGAGCACCGGCCCCGAAGTCACCTTGAACCCCACGCCAAGCTCGTTGGCAACGATATTCGACAGCGTGGTCTTGCCCAAGCCCGGAGGCCCGTGCAGCAAAATATGGTCGAGCGACTCGCCACGCATACGCGCAGCCGCGACAAAAACTCGCAAGTTTTCTATCACCTTGTCTTGGCCGCTGAAGTCGTCGAAGGTCATTGGCCGCAAGGCACGCTCAAAGTCCTTGTCGCTCTCGATGCGCTCCCTTCTTATATCAAAACTATCAGGCATTATGCACCGGCCTCCTCGGCAACGATTTTGCAGATTTCAACAATGGTATCGGTTGCACGTTCCATCGATGGAATGGGAACAAATTCATACCGTCCGTGGAAATTAAGCCCACCGGCAAATATGTTGGGGCAAGGTAGCCCCTTGAACGACAATTGCGCCCCGTCGGTGCCGCCGCGTATGGGCTGCACCACCGGTTTCACGCCAGCACGTTCCATGGCCGCCTTTGCAACGTCGATGATGTGCATCACAGGCTTGATTTTTTCAAGCATATTGTAATACTGGTCCTTTATCTCGATTGTCGCACAATCGGGGAACTCATTGTTGATTTTGCGAGTGAGGTGTTCAAGCTCCTTCTTGCGCCGCTCAAAGCGGTCGCGGTCGTGGTCGCGAATAATGTAGGTAATCACAGTCTGCTCCACATTCCCCTCTATCCCCACAAGGTGGTAGAAGCCTTCATACCCCTCGGTGTGTTCGGGAGTTTCCCAGCGCGGGAGCATTATGGCAAACTGGTTGGCGATGCGAATGGAGTTAATCATCTTGTGCTTGGCATATCCCGGATGCACATTGCGCCCCTTGAAGGTGACACGAGCCACGGCTGCATTGAAATTCTCATATTCAAGCTCGCCAATCGCTCCGCCGTCCATAGTGTAGGCCCAGTCGGCTCCGAACTTCTGCACGTCGAATTTGTGTGCCCCTTGCCCTATCTCCTCGTCGGGGTTGAAAGCTATGCGTATGTCGCCATGCTTGATTTCGGGGTGCGACTTCAAGTAATCTACCGCGGCGATAATCTCGGCAATTCCGGCCTTGTCGTCGGCACCGAGCAGCGTGTTGCCATCAGTCACAATCAAGTCCTGTCCCTTGTAGTCGAGCAATTCCGGGAACTGCGAGGGCGACAACACGATATTCTTCTCGGCATTAAGCACAATGTCGCCACCATCGTACTTCTCGACAATACGCGGCGACACATGCCGACCCGACATATCGGGCGACGTGTCCAAGTGCGCGATAAAGCCCACCGTAGGCACTTGCCCACTGCAATTCGACGGCAACGTGGCCATCAAGTAGCCGTTATCGTCGAGCGAAATATCGGTCAATCCCAGTTGCCTTAGGTCTTTTTCAAGATGCTGGGCAAAAATCATTTGCCCCGGCGTTGACGGGGTGAGGTTGGTAAGTTCGTCGCTCTGGGTGTCGAACTTCACATACTGCAAAAAGCGATCTACAACAGTCATCGTATAATCATTTTATAATATTCATGTCGTGAGTGCAAGCCGACACCTGTTGCGCCACAAGATCTCCTTAAAGTGCCGGGCGGCATTGCCCCACACAAAAGTAATATAAAGCAATAACAATGGCAAATACATCACCCACTGATTTTACACCTTGCGAACCTTGCCCAATCAAAATAAAATAACTATTATTGCAACAGCAACGTAATTTATCGGCACATGAGCTACATACCCCCTTTTACAATTTCGCCAAAGGTTATCAATTTAGTGGCCGACATATCGTCTCAAATAGAACGATATACCACTGGCATAGACCATGAAGACAAATTAATGTTGCGAAAGGCAAATCGCATAAAAACAATACATAGTTCGCTCGCCATAGAGGGTAACACACTGTCGGAAAAAGAAGTAGCCGACATCATAAATGGCAAAAAAGTCGTAGCCCCGATACGAGAGATACAGGAAGTAAAAAATGCCATCAAGGCTTATGAACTATTTGAACAACTAAACCCTTTCAATATCAACGACCTGCTTTTGGCACACCGAACATTAATGGAGCCTTGATAGATGATGCAGGTTGCTTTAGACATGGAAACGTAGGCGCATTTGGCGACAAAGGGCAAATCATACACCTTGCCCCTCCGGCAGCACACGTACCTCGACTAATGAAAGATCTTTTTGACTGGTTGAAAAATGCTAATGACCACCTACTAATACGTTCATGTGTATTCCATTACGAATTTGAATATATACATCCTTTCAGCGACGGCAACGGGCGAACTGGCCGCCTATGGCAATCGTTGATACTCGGCAAGCTGCACCCTATTTTTGAACACTTGCCAGTAGAAAATATGGTATATGCAAACCAACAGACATATTACGAAGCAATCGCCCAAAGCACACAATTTGGGCAATCTGGCCCATTCATAGAATTCATGCTCGGAGAGATACTTGAAACACTACTCAAACACCATGGCAAACATTTATTGCAGGATAAATTGCAGGATAAATTGCAGGATAAAAAACTTGCCGTGCTGAATTGCATCAAGCAAAACCCACGCTTGACGGCTACCAAGATAGGCCACCTCGTGGGCATCAGCGAAAGGCAGGTGCGGTATTACCTTGCTGCCTTAAAAAAAGAAGACTCGATAAGGCGCATCGGTGGGAACAAGGCTGGATATTGGGAAGTGCTTATCAAAGGCTAACGGCGCAAACGCGGGAACAGCTTGCGGAAACGCAGCAGCACGTGCGACACGCTGCCACCGGCTATTACCAGCGTCACCGCCGTCACTATCAACACAAGCCCCACGCCCTCGCGCAGTGTGAACGCTTCGCCAAACACGGTTATGCCTATCACCACAGCCGTCACCGGCTCAAGTGCGCCAAGTATGGCCGTCGGGGTGGAACCTATGTATTTTATCGCAGTAGTCGTGCACAGGAACGATATGGCCGTGGGAAACAGAGCCAGCGCAACGGCGTTGCCCCACAAGTACCAACGCGTGGGAAACGTAAGCCCGTCGCCAAGCAATATGCGCACAAGGAACAGCCCAACGCCAAACAGCAGCACATAGAACGTGACGGTGAGTGTGGCCACATCCTTGAGTGAACTGTGGTTGACGCCAACTATATAAATGGCGTAGGTCAACGCCGAAAGGAACACGAGCAGCGTACCAGTAAGGCTAAGCGTGGCCCCGTCGCCGCCGCGATACAGCAACGCTATGCCGCTGATGGCAAGCAATATGCACAGCATGGTGAGCAGCGAAGGTTTTTCCTTGTAGAACAGCACCATTATCACAGCCACAAGTATGGGGTAAACAAAAAGCATGGTCGAGGCAATGCCTGCCGCCATGTAATTATAGCTTAAAAACAAGGCCAACGACGATGCGGCCACCATGATGCCCATAAAAACAAGCCTCAACGTATCGTGCATCGACACCTTGAAACTTCGCCCACGGAACAGGATCATAGCACCAAGCATGGGAATGGCAAACAGGTAACGGAAAAACAGCACCGAATCGGCATCCATGCCGTCGGCATACAGCGGCAACGCAAACAGAGGGTTCATGCCGTAGGTGGCAGCAGCCACGGCACCAAGCAGATACCCCTTAACCTTGTCGTTCATCGTCGTGAATGTATATTTATGTAAAGTTAAACGCCCGCAAAATTACTCAAAAAAATCGTCACACGCACCCGAAAATCCGTACATAATTCTAATAAACACTCCAGCACACGCCAGCTTCATCTAAGGGTGATCATAATTCAGATATTGAAGTTGTAGAGTGTGTATCAGAATTAGGAAATGACAAGTACCAGGGCGGCAAAGCCGTCCAATGTCTGTATTTTGATACACCATCAAGGGGTAAAAAACGCATTATGCCACACCCTCAATCGTAGGCACGCAAGACATTGCAAATGGGGCATGGCCATCACTGCGATAGCCATGCCCCATGCCTTGTATCTCAAATTCACGCTACCATGCGCTGAATGTGCGCATTTACAATTCCAAGTCGCCGTTGAAGATTTCGTGCCATGGAAGACCTTGGTGGTTGAGCACATCAAGGAACGGGTCGGGATCGAATTCTTCCACGTTATAAACCCCGGGCTTCTTCCACAGCCCCTTGAGGAACATCATTGCACCAGTCATTGCCGGTACGCCGGTGGTGTAGCTAACGGCCTGCATCCCGGTTTCCTTGTAAGCCGCCTCGTGGCTGCAATTGTTGTAGATATAGTAAGTGAGCGGCTTGCCCTCCTTGTCGATACCGCGTATTCGGCAGCCTATCGACGTTTCGCCGTGGTAGTTCTCGCCAAGTTCCTTGGGGTTGGGCAGCACGGCCTTCAAGAACTGCAACGGCACTATCTCGTGGCCTTCATACATGATAGGTTCGATGCTTGCCATGCCTATGTCTTGTATCACACGCAGGTGGGTGAGGTATTCCTGCCCAAAAGTCATCCAAAAGCGTGCGCGCTTGATTGTCGGGAAATTCTTCACCAGCGATTCAAGTTCTTCGTGGTAAAGCAGGTAAGATTCACGCGGGCCTATGTTGGGGTAATTGAGCGTCTTGTGTATCTCTTGCGGCTCGGTCTCCACCCATTTCCCGTCTTCGTAATACTTGCCTTTTTGCGTGATTTCGCGTATGTTGATTTCGGGGTTGAAGTTGGTGGCGAAAGCCTTGCCGTGGTTCCCGGCGTTGCAGTCAACAATGTCGAGGTAGTCGATGCGGCCAAAGTGATGCTTTGCGGCGTATGCCGTGTAAACGCCCGACACACCAGGGTCGAAGCCGCACCCAAGGATAGCCGTCAGCCCAGCCTTCTCGAAACGCTCCTTGTAAGCCCATTGCCAGCTATATTCAAAGTGCGCCTCATCCTTTGGCTCATAATTGGCCGTGTCAAGGTAGTTCACACCGCATTCAAGGCACGCGTCCATGATGGTAAGATCCTGGTATGGCAAAGCCACATTAATCACAATGTCGGGGCGGTGCTTGTTGAACAGTGCCACAAGTTGTTCCACGCTGTCGGCATCCACGCTGTCGGTAGTCACGTTGTCCTTACCAATCGCGCGAGCCACCGCGTCGCACTTGCTGCGAGTGCGCGAAGCTATTACAATCTCGTTGAACACATCGGGATTTTGTGCACACTTGTGGGCAACCACTGTACCCACGCCACCTGCACCGATAATCAATACCTTGCTCATTTTCTTCGTATATATCTGTGTGGATTGTTATTTGACGATACAAATATAGTGCAAGCCGAGCGCAATTGCAAATCATGCTCGCATGATTTTGCATTTTGCCGAGGCGCAGACTATATTATCCAAATTAGTGCAAGCCAAGCGCAATTGCAAATCATGCTCGCATGATTTTGCATTTTGCCGAGGCGCAGACTATTTTTTCGCGCTGCACTAATTTTTATGGCGCATTTGCTCCCATCGTTGCCGTGAATGCCGTAACTTTGCCCACAATGAAAGAAATTTACAATACCGACGATGTGATGCGACACTTCGGCATCTACCTGATGATGGAACGAGGACTGTCGCGCAACACCGTGGAGGCATACACCGACGATGTGCAGAAACTGCTCGACTACCTTGGCGACGACCGCTCGCCAGCCACAGTCACCGAAGACGACTTGCACAACTTCCTGAGCGGCTTGCACGACGTGGGCATCTCGCCGCGGTCGCAGGCTCGGATATTGTCGGGGATAAAAACATTCTACAAATATCTGAAAATCGACGGCTACATCGACCGCAACCCCACGCTGCTGATTGAATCGCCACGGCTCGGGCGCAAGCTGCCTGCCGTGCTCACAGTGGAGGAAATTGACCAAATGATTGCCGCCATCGACCTCAATGCCCCCGAGGGGCAACGCAACCGCGCCATAATCGAGACACTATATGGCTGCGGCCTGCGTGTGAGCGAGCTGGTGGAGCTGCGCATATCGCAGGTATATGCCGACGACGAATACATAATAGTGGAAGGGAAAGGGAGCAAGCAACGGCTTGTGCCGATTTCGCAAGTGGCACTGGGGGAGATACAAAAATACCTCGACAGCTACCGCTCAAAGCTGACCGTGAAACCGGGCTGCGGCGACATACTGTTCCTGAACCGCCGCGGCGGCAAGCTCACACGCGTGATGGTGTTCTACATAATAAAGGGGCTGTGCGAGCTGGCAGGCATACGCAAGAACGTAAGCCCGCACACGCTGCGGCACTCGTTTGCCACCCACCTGCTCGAAGGCGGAGCCAACCTGCGAGCTATACAGCAAATGCTGGGGCACGAAAACATAACCACCACCGAGATATACGTCCACATCGACCGCACACGCCTGCGCCAAGAGATACTCTCGCACCACCCGCGCAACATGGCCCGCAGCCATTAGAAACGCACCATCACCTCGGCCACTATCTTGTTTTGCTCAGAGACCTTCACCTGCGCCCCTTCGTTATAGAAATATTGCTCGTAATTGAGGCGCAAGTCGGCTCGGAACGGCTTGGCGATGCTAAGCGTCACACCGGCGGTGATGCGCTTGCGCTCATAATCGGTGATGTATAGCTTGCCCTGTTCGTTGAGCGTACCGTCGCTGTGATCGCCCATGTAATCGAAACGTGCAAGTGCCGAAATCTTGTGCAGCAACTTCTTGCGAATCATGAAATCGTAATTTACAAAAGCATCGACGGCCTGCACCGACTGGAAACTATTGTCGGAATACACCTTGTGCAGAAACTCGGCCTCGGCAGTCCAGTTGTTCCACGTCCATGTGACACCGGCATCATACATATATATGTTGATATTTTCCGGGCTTATCTTCTGCACGCTAAGCACGAAGTTCACTTCGTCGGTGAACCTGAATTGCGCCTTTGCCGAGAAATTTATTTGGCTGGTCCAGAAGTCCATTTGGTCGGTCAGTCCCGAGCCATTGAATATACCGGCCTCAAGCGTGATGGGGAAAAGCGGGTCGAAACTATACCCTATCGTGGCACCCACGTCGCGCACATCGCCCACCTGCTTGGCTATGAACGAGCGGTTGGCAAAGTATTGCTGGTGCGGCGACCGGTGCGCGTCGATGGTGAACGGCACTCGCATCTGCCCAATGGTGAATGCTCCGCCGTCGATGGGTTTCCACCGGGCAAAGGCATCGAGCATCCTCATCCGCCCCTTGTCTGAAAAGTCAATTTCGGCCTTGTACGACACCGTGCTGTGCACCTGTCCGGTGATGCTCACACGCGCATTGCGCACCTGGAAACGCCCCGACGAGATTTGAGGCTGGTACTCATACTTTGCGCGTACAGTACCGTTAATGGTCGGGCGGTAGTCCACCTTCTCGGTCTTTTCCTCTTTTTTGTCGTCATCGTCGTCATCATCATCGTCGGCTCGTGCCGTGAAAGTTGTAAATATCGCTAATATAGCAACAATCAACGCAGTGTGTCTAATTTTCATCATGTGTGGAAATTAACAATTATGCTGCAAAATTAAGGGCAAACGCCCAACCCGGCAAAAATTCGGCGTAACATTACAGTAACATTTACTACCACAACCACACGTGTGCATCAACGCAGGCGGTTGGCAAGATAGTTGCCACGCACAAAGAAGAAAAAGCCAGCAACCCCCACTGCATTTACCGCCGCCGCTATCTCGAATGCGCCGCGGTAGCCAAGGAACTCGGCCGCCCATCCGCCCACAAGCACACCCAGCCCCACGCCCACGTCCCACGAGGTGAGGTACGAGCTGTTGGCCGTGCCGCGCTGCGAATTGGGGGCAAGGTTGATGAACATGGTCTGGTAGGCCGGGCACAAATGCCCGTTGCCAAGGCCTATTATCAATGCCGCCGAATAATATGCCCACGGCTCCTGCACAAGCGCAAACAGCGTGTAGCCCACCAGCGACATCACCATGCCTTCGCCCGCATTGTGGGTAATCCGCCCCTGCCTCAACGACCGCCCGCCAAGCAACCGCGATGCTATGAGGCCAATGGCCATAAGCATGAAAAAAGTGCCGGTTCCGCTGGTTATGCCCAACTCCTTTTCGCCATAAATGGCAAGGTAGGTAGAAAGCACCCCGTAGCTGAACGAAAAGCAGGCCGTGGTCACGCCCTCGCGCCACCCCTTGAGCAAGAAGAAACGGTCGAGCGACATAGGCGGCTTTTCCTTCACCACCTGCCGCTCGCGAGGCTTAATCCTCGACAAGAACAGCAGCCCTATGCCCGAAGTCGCCAGCGACATGGCAAACATATAATGGAAATCGGGCACGATGTCATACATATAAATGGCTATGGTGGGGCCAACGGCCATGGCCAGGTTGTTGCTAAGGCCGTAATACCCTATCCCCTCGGCTCGGCGGCTGGGATAAAGCACGTCGATGGCCATGGTGCTTATTGCCACCGACGTTGAACCGAAGGCAAACCCGTGCATGGTGCGGATTATGGCAAACAGCAGCACCGTCCATGCAAGGAAATACCCGGCAAAGAAAATAAAGAATGCGAAGTAGCATATCATCAACACCGCTTTCCGAGGGAAACTGTCAACTATGTATCCGCCAAAGGGGCGTATAATCAACGCCGTAACCGTATACCCGGCCAGCACTATGCCTATCATCTGCTCGCTGGCATGGAACGTGTCGTGCAGGTATAGCGGCAGTAGGGGCATAATCAGGTAAAACGAGAAATAAAGCATGAAGTTGCCTATGCACACCTTCACGAAATTCCTGTTCCACAAGCGTTCTTTAATTTCTCCTTCCATAACAAAAAATGGTTTCTTATGGTAAAATCATGCACCTTCTTCGGCGGTCGGTGCAGGCAACCGCAAGGAGCGGCAACAAGCTACTCAACCTCGCCCATCAACGTGGCCGACGAGCTGCCAGTCACCGTCACCATCACCATGTCGCCCGGGCGCACACCTTGCACCGCCGGGAACACAACAACCTTGTTTTGCTGCGTGCGGCCAAACATATCGGCCCTTGACCGTCGCGAATAGCCCTCCACAAGCACCTCGAAACGGCGACCCACGTCGCGGCGGTTGCTCTTGGCCGACAATTCACCCTGCAATGCAATCATGCGGTTCAGGCGGTCGATTTTCTCCTCTTCGGGAACATTGTCGGGCAAATACTTCGATGCATAAGTACCCGGGCGTTCCGAATACTTGAACATAAAGGCCGAGTCGAACCCAACTTCGCGCATCAGGCTCAAAGTCTGCTCAAAATCCTCCTCGGTTTCGTCATGGAACCCGGTGAACATATCGGTCGATATGCCACAGTCGGGTATCGCGGCGCGTATGGCGGCAATGCGGTCTAAATACCATTCTCGCGTGTACTTGCGGTTCATGGCTTTAAGCACACTATTGCTGCCCGACTGCACCGGCAGATGGACGTGGTTGCAAATGTTGCCGCGGCTCGCAATGGCAGCTATTATCTCATCGCTCATATCCTTGGGGTGCGAAGTGGTGAAACGCACACGCATCTCCGGGGCTGCATCGGCCACCATCGTGAGCAACTGCGCAAAACCCGTCTTCTCGCCCGTGGCCGCGTCTGTGTAGCTATAAGAGTTTACATTCTGCCCAAGCAAAGTCACCTCCTTGAATCCACGGCGTTGCAAGTCGGCAAGTTCGTTAAGTATGCTCTGCGGCTCACGGCTACGCTCGCGCCCACGAGTATATGGCACTATGCAATACGAACAAAAGTTATTGCACCCACGCATTATGCTTATAAAACCGCCTATGCGGCTGCCTCCTATCCGCTTGGGTATAACGTCGCGGTAAGTCTCCACGGTTGACAGCTCCACGTTGATAGCCTTCTCACCTTGCTCGGCGGCGGCCACAAGGCCTGGGAGGTCGAGGTACGCATCGGGGCCGGCCACTATGTCAACACCATAGTCGTTGATAAGCTGTTCCTTCACACGCTCGGCCATGCACCCCAATATCCCTATTATGAAATGCTGCCCGTGCTTGCGCCGCAAGGCATTGAGCTGGGCAAGGCGTGAAAAAATCTTCTGCTCGGCA
The DNA here is from genome assembly GCA_944320595.1 of uncultured Muribaculaceae bacterium. Lineage (GTDB taxonomy): Bacteria > Bacteroidota > Bacteroidia > Bacteroidales > Muribaculaceae > Avimuribaculum. The sequence goes on from CALUIB010000019.1 coordinate 22,972, forward strand.
TTGTCGCGAATCGAGCAAGTGTTGATAAACACCGCATCGCAACCGTCCTGCTCCTCAACGGTCTCATACCCGGCCATCCCCATCACTGCGGCCACCACCTCGCTGTCGGCCACATTCATCTGGCAACCGTATGTCTCTATATATAGTTTCTTAGTTTCTGCCATAATCTTTTATTTTTTGCAAAGATAGTGCAAATCGAGCGCACAACATCAAGCTTGCTTGAATGTTGTGCCAAGATGCAGCCTATTTTATCAAAAGATAGTGCAAATCGAGCGCACAACATCAAGCTTGCTTGAATGTTGTGTCAAGATGCAGCCTATTTTATCAAAAGATAGTGCAAATCGAGCGCAATGACACAAAAATATTACTGCCCGATAGAATGTGATGCACGGAAACACATGGGGGGTAAAATAAAAATGCGAAACACATATCATTTTTTGATACAACTCGTGGGGTGATATGGCATTACATGGCAGTTAGTCACTGGCAGATACACGAACCATAAAATGCGGGCCACGCTGGTTGTTGCCATATATATACAGGTCTCATAACTATATGATTATGCTGCAAATTTAGCTGTTATGACGAGAATAAGCAAGTTAATCTCGTCAAAATATGACGAGATTAACGCCGTTTTTCAAGCTCTATCAAGAACTGCTTTGCAGCCAATCCGCCCCCATAGCCGGTGAGCGAGCCAGTGCTACCCACCACACGGTGGCACGGGGCGAAAATCGATATGGCATTGGCACCGTTGGCATTGGCCACGGCACGCACCGCACTCGGCACACCTACCTGCCACGCCAGCTCGCCGTATGAAACAGTTTGCCCGTAAGGTATTTCAAGCAATGCATGCCACACCCGTAGCTGGAACGGAGTGCCTGCAAACCTCAACGGAACGTCGAATTGCGTCCGCCGCCGAGCAAAATACTCGTCGAGCTGCCTTGCCGCCTCTATCGCCACTACCGACGGTGCCATTTCATAATCGGCCTGCAACAACGACTGCAACCGCTTGTCAACACGACCGTGGTGCCGTCCTCCAGTCCAGTTGCAAAGGCACAATTCATCGCCCACCGAGCCAAGCAGCAGCTCGCCGCATGGCGAGTTGTAATGCTGCACCAGTATTTTATTTGCCGTCGCCATCGTCTTTTGCCGCATTGACAGCACCAGCAGGCCGCACATCGGGCAGGAAAAGTGCTATCACCCCAAGCAGCGGCAACCATGTGCTTATTTCAAAAATAAATTCTATGCTCGTGAGGTCGGCAAGCCAGCCAAAGAATGCCGACCCTATGCCGCCCAATCCGAACATAAGCCCGAAGAATATGCCGGCCACCATGCCCACCTTGTCGGGCATAAGATCGGTGGCATACACCACAATGGCCGAAAACGCCGATGCTATTATCAGTCCCGAAAGCACTGCCATGACGATGGTCAAGGCAAGCCCGACGTATGGCATGGCAAGCGTGAACGGTGCTGCACCGAGTATCGAGAATATAATCACGTACTTCCGCCCGTAGCGATCGCCGAAGAAACCACCCATCAACGTGCCGGCCGCAAATGCCGCCAAATAAGCAAACAGGCAGTATTGCGACTGCTGCACCGTAATGTCAAACTTCTCCATGAGGTAAAAAGTAAAATAGCTCGTCATGCAGGCATTGAAGAAATACTTTGAAAATATCATCAGCACCAATATCCACATCGCCACCCTCACCGTGCGCCGCGGCAGGGTTGCCGCCGCCACGGCCTGCATGGCACGGCGACCTGCACGTTGACTTGCAAGCACAAGGCTATACCAACCGCCGACTCTGAAAAGCAGCAGCGAGGCAAGCATGGCCGCCAAAGCAAACCAACCCACGGCGTGCTGGCCGTAAGGGATTACTATAAGTGCCGCAAGCAACGGGCCAAACGCGCTACCACCATTGCCGCCCACCTGGAATATCGACTGCGCAAGGCTCTTGCGCCCACCCGATGCCAGCTGCGCCACGCGCGACGCCTCGGGGTGGAACACCGACGAGCCGCAGCCTATCAACGCCACCGAAAGCAAAATCAGCCCGAAATTGGGGGCAAAGGCAAGCGCGACCAAGCCGACAAGGGTAAAACACATTCCTAACGAGAGCGAGTAGGGCCGCGGCCGACGGTCGGCATACTGTCCCATGAAAGGCTGCAACACCGACGAGGTGAGCTGGAACACGAGCGTGATGACACCTATCTGCGCAAACGTAAACCCATAACAGTCCTTCAGCAACGGGTATATGGCCGGAATCACCGACTGTATCATGTCGTTGAGCAAGTGGCACAAGCCCATGGTAAACAATATAGCGTATGCCGTTCCCTCGGCCACGTGCGGACTCCCCTTTATCTTCTCCAGTACCTTATTCATAAATCATTCCACAAAAAAACTTAAAGCCGCAAAAAACGGCAATGCAAAATTATGCCATTACTCCCACACTGCCAACAAAAATCACTTTTTCCGTCACCCCGCAAAAATTACGGGCAACAATATAAAGAAACAGGAACGCCGTCAACTGAGCGTTCCTGTTTTTATGTGGCAGTGAAAGAATGATTACTTCTTTATGTCGTACTGGTAGATGATTTCGCCCTTGTAGTTGACGAGGAAGAAACGCATCAGATTGTCGGCGGTGGAAAGTACCATGAAACCTTCATCGCCGCTGCAAAATTGAGTCCCATCGATTGGCTTTACGTCGCGGGCAAGCGAACCCGACGAGTTGACGAAGTATTGCACCTTGCTCCCAGCAGCCTGAATGTGCTGGAAGTTGTGAATATGGCCGCAAATGTAGGCATCCACGCCATACTTGTCGAGCAACGGCTGCACACGGCGTTGCATGTCGGTACGCTCGCTATCGTTCTTGTCGGTATCGGCATAGATGGGATGATGCCCCATCACCACTTTCCACTTGGCAGTGCTTGCGGCAAGTGTCGATTCAAGCCATTCAAGCTCGGCTGCAATCGATTGCTTGCCTGCATCGGGATAATCCTCGGTGTCGCGGCGATACTTGTCGATGAGCGGAGCTGTGTCGATGAACACATAGAGTATCTTTTCATTGCCGTCCTCTACCTCCTTTTCCACGGCATAGTAGCGGCCAGGCATCACCCAGCGGCGGCTCACCTGCCCATAATCGAGCACGGCCTGCGTGTTGCCGCGGTACTCGTGGTTGCCCAACAATGGATACCAATCGAGCATCAAGTCGGGATGAGAATAAATAAGCTCGAAGTTTGTCATCCACAGGGGGTCGTTCACGCTTGCCACACCCTCGAAGTGGTGCACGTCGCCGATAGCGGCCACAAATTCCGGGTCAACCACATCGGCCATCCACCCCATAAGCTCGGCCACCGTCTTCTGCTCGAAATAACCGTTGCGACCCAGGTCGTTGGCAATGTAAATAGAAGTGGAATTAGCCGGAATTTCAGGCTTTTGGAATTTAACCTGCGCCATCACTGTGCTGCCGGTGAAGGCAAGCACGGCCATCAAAATATATATAAGTCGTTTCATTCTGTAAATGATTGTTTTTTAGCCATAAAAAAAGGATTGCTCCACCGCCACATCCAAGATATAGATGGAGCAATCCCAATAATAATTATCAATTATTATTCGCCTTGTCCAAAAGCGCCGAAGTATTCAGCCGGTGCAGGCGAAGTGAACGTGTTGTTCTCAACTATGCCTGCAAGGCCCTGCATGGTGATACCAGTAGTGGCAAAGTTGGGCGTGAAGTCGGTGCGTCCGCCAATGAGCGCGGGCGAACCAGCCTGCAAATGGAAGTCCCAAGCGTTGTTCCAAGTGGCGGGAGCACCGGCCTCGTTGGAACCCACGTTGATGTTGATGTCGCTCTGTTGAGTGAAGTTGACAAACATCGGGTCGTTGTCGCCAGGCGTTGCACTGCGCTTGTCGTCGGCACCCACCAGTATGCCTTCTGCATCGTTAGCCTGCATTTGGTCAACACCTTCCTGAGTAGATGCAAAATAGAAGTTTGGCGTGATTACCGAACGACTGTCCTCGGGCAGCTCGGTGTCGTGCTTCAAGCCCCAGCGGCAGTCATAAACAAGGTTGTTGTAAACCTCGGCATAGATGTTCTCTTCGAGCCAAATAGAACCACCCTTGATGCCTGGACGGCGCCAACCGTCGTTGACAAGCGTGTTATTGTAGGCAACGATGTGCGTCATCTTGTTCTGCATATCGGTGTTCGACAATTTGAAACCGTTGGTGTTGGCATCATAAATGAGGTTGTAGGCAGCATCTACGGTACACTCCGACTTGTAGTTGATGGCATCGCCGCCGTCGTAACCGTTGCTGATAAAGCGGTTGTGAGCAACAATCGACTCGCCACCAGTGATATAAATCTGGTCCTCGGCATTGTTCATCAGAGTGCAATTAGTAATAATCATGCGTCCGGCAGGGTTGCAGAAATGCACGGCAGGCACACCTTCGCCAGTCTCCGACTTGAACAGATGGTTGATGAACGACTGTGAATTTTCAGTGGTTTGTGCGCCGCCATATTCTATGGTCACATAGTTCAAGTACAACTCCGGGCAATTAAAGCCACAGATGATACCGCCCCAGTTGCGCGAGAAACGGTCGCTCTTAGAGCCTTCTTCCACGGTGAAAGTGATGGGATTTTCGGCCGTACCCATGCAATACATACTACCAAGTGCCACAATTTCGGGCTTAACGGCAGTGTTGCTGGCAACCACAGTCACACCCTCCTCGACATACAAAGCTTGACCTTCGGGAATAACAAAGTGGTCGGTGAGGACTACCGTCGAGTCCTTGCCCCACACGATGGCCGATGCGGGATAAACGCTATCGTCGCCGCCGGGAACTACAACACCCGGTTCGTCGCCGCCGGGAACTTCACCCTCGATGGCAGGTTCGTCTTCGCTACAAGCAGCAAGCGACAACAGCGCAACTACTGCAAAAACACTGTAGAATTTACGTTTCATCTTTATTCTAAATTTAATTTGTGGATTAAAATATTTTTCTTCTCTATTGTCTTCATAATTTAAACCTAACTCCCACCAGCAGCCCCACTCCGCGGCTGTCGCGGCGTATCAGCGTCTTGCCACTGCCCGGGTCCTGACCGGGAAAACTGTTGTTGTAGTCGTTATGCGTCTTTATATATCGTTCCGACTTGGTATTGAGCAAATTCGTTCCCTTGCCGAAGATGGTCACGCCGCACTTGAAGCTTTTCTCCACCGAGGCATCGAGCGTGAACTCGCCCTTGTCCCAATAATCGGAGTCGAGGTATTGCGATACAATGCCAATTTTCTCGCCCGTGTAGCTGCCGGCCAACTGCACATCCCAGCCATAGCGTGTGTCCTTGTACATAAGCGTGAGGTTGGCCACATGGGGAGCCTGTCCAAGCAACGGGCGCGACTGCTCCACGTCTTGCCTCACGGTGTTGCCGTCGGCATCCTGGCTGTAGAGTATCTTCGTAGTTGTTATCTTAGAGTGCGTATAAGTGTAATTGGCCTTTATGCCGAAGTTACGGAAGTATTTTATGATGTCGATTTCCACGCCGTAATTCGAGGCATTGCCCACATTGTCGGGGCCGTAGCCTATCTGCCGCTGTATAGTGCGGCTCACATATTCGATAGGGTCGGTGAGATGCTTGTAGAATATCCCGGCCATGAACTCCTCGCTCGCGCTCGGGTACCATTCCCATCGCAAGTCAACATTGTCGATTTGGGCACGTTTCAGCTCATTGTTACCAAATTCCAAGTAATCCTCGTTGATAATAGTGTAAGGCACAATCTCGAAGAATCCCGGGCGATTAATCGACTTGAAATAAGATGCTCGCAAGTTCATGTCGTCCTTTGGAGAATACTTCACGTGCACCGACGGCAGCACATCCCAGTAACGCTGGCTGTTATTCGGGTCGTTGCTTACCGTGGGGTATGTCATCGAGTATGACTGGTCGGTGTGTTCGGCTCGCACACCGGCAATCACGTGCCACTTGGCACGGCCCAATTTCACCTGGCCATACACGGCTCCTATATTCTCGCTGGCGGTGTAGTTGAGCGGCCCCACACTACCATGCGGTGTGGTAACCTCCCATTCTATCTGGTCGATTGTATTGAAATCCTCTCCCATTACCGGGCGGCTCGACCCTCCCGGAGTAAAATTATAAGTGATGTGGGTATTTTCGCGCGACTTGTCGCGGTACATACCGCCCACTTTCACATTCAAGTCGAAACGACCCACCTTGCGGTCGTACTTCAAGTTCAAGTACCCGGCAATGTCGCGGTCGGAATTATGCTCAAAACGGCGCTGCGCATTGTCGGCAGTCACCACCGACTCATGACTTTGCACCAGATTTTCAAGGTTGGTGTAAGTGTTGTCGGGGCGGTTATAACGTGCGTCGGCATATTCGGCAGTCCAGTCTATGCCAAACCCGTCGAAAATCAAGTTATTGTGATGTCCCGTCAGGGTCGATGCAAATATGCGTTGCTTAGTCTGCCGGGCACGCGTCTCAAGCGTTTGCAGCATATCGCCGTTCTCGGGATCGTAATTAAGCGACAGGTTGGTCTCGGCACTTTCGCGCACCTGATTCGAGATGTTGCTGAAGAAGGCATTATACCACTCGATGTCGTTATTCACATTGAATGTATAATCGAGTTTCAAGTGCAAGCCCGTCTGCAATTGCTGCTCCGAGTAAGTGCGCTCACGCATATCGCTTAGGCGCACCGTAGTCTCGCGCTGGTACATATTGTCGGTGAAGAACAGGCTGTTCTTGGTGCGGTAGTTATTCTGCAAGCTACCTGCAAAGATGAACCCGAAACGGTTGTCGAAAAGGCGGCTACCCACGGTCAACCCGGCCACAATGTCGGGCATTGGGTGAAAATAGTCGAGCGTGGTTGTTCCCTTCTTGAAATCGCCGAGCGTAGCCGCATATTCTGTTCCAAAAGCCTCGCGTGGCGACTCGGTGGTGATATTGCCGTGGTCGAACCCTGTAAACTTATGTTCTATGTTCGACGTGTTGTAGCCCGCAGCCACATTGACATTGAACGTGAAACGCGACGGGGCGTTCTTCATCACCATGTTCACCACGCCACCAGTTGCGTCGCCCTCCATGTCGGCGGTCAGCGACTTTGTAACCTCAAGGCGGTCGAGCAGGTCGCTCGGAAATATGTTAAGTGGCACATAGCGGTTGGCATCGTCGGGGCTGGGGATTTTCACACCATTGACGAGCGTATAATTGTAACGCTTGTCCATGCCGCGCAGTATGGCATACTGCTGGTTGTCGCTGCTCCCTTTGTCGAGCACCACCCCCGACATCCGTTGCAGCACTCCGGCAACGTCAAGGTCGGGCGAAACTTCAATACTGTTGGCACTCATTATATTTAATATATTGGCCGAGGTGCGCTCCACCATCCGCGCATTGGCATCACTACGGCGATTGGCACTACCTATCACGGCCACCTCACCCAGCACGTTGCTCTCGGGCTTCATGGCCACGTCAATGGTAATCTGCCCGTCAACTGCGGCCTCGTAGTCCTGATAGCTCACATAGTGCCACACGAGCGTGGCTGCCTTGCCATTGGGTATATCTATAACGTAAGAACCGTCAAGCCCCGTGGTAGTACCCACGCCGGGCAGCTCCTTGCAAGAGACCACCGCCCCAACAAGGGTCTCCCCCGTCGCCGCGTCGGTCACTATACCTTCCACCTTATAAGCGTTGGCTGTCGCTATGGTAGCGAGCAAAGCACCTGCTAAAAACGTCAATCTCATACTGTGTCGTAACTGTATTCTGTAAATTTCGCTGCAAAAGTAGAGGGGCGAAATAACAACAGTTTTACACAAGTATTACAATTTCATAACAACTTCTGCACTATACATTAATATAACGAGACGCAAAAATTTTGCACCTCTACACAGCAGGCAGGCTCATGCCATTTAGCTTGCGGTACAGGTCGAGGGCATACACGTCGGTCATGCCGCTTATGTGGTCGATGACGGCCTGTATCTTCTCGAAAAGCGTTGGCGCATACACATCGTATTGCTGCGGGAACTTGCTAAGCAACAGCTGCGAATACATCCTGTCGGGGTACAATACTGCCTCGGTGAGCTTGCGCAGCAGCTCGGTGATGATTTGGTGCCCGGCAAGGTCGATGTCAACCACGTCGCTGGCACGGTAAATCTTGGCGTAAGCCGTGTCGCTGCATCGCTGGTATGCCTGCCGCGAGCGAGTCGAAAGGTGGTCGATTAGGCACCCTTGGAATGTTCCACGCAGCATCTCCTCCTCGTGTTCCACGAATATGTTGCAGCACTCGTTCACCAGCACGCCTATGATGCACGAACGCAGATACACGATTTTCTCGTTCTTGTCGTCAACGTGCGACATCACTTGCTCGATGTGCGCCTTGCGTTCGCCGTCGAAAAATCCGAGCAGCAGGTCAATCACATCACGGGTGTTTAGTATCTTCAGCTTGTGGGCATCTTCTATGTCCATTATCTGGTAGCATATATCGTCGGCGGCCTCCATTAAGTACACAAGCGGATGGCGGCAATAACGCTCCTCCTCTATCTTTATAAGCCCCACTTCGTCGGCCACCCGTTCAAACAGCTCCTTTTCGGTGGTGAAGAAACCGAATTTCCCCTTCTCGCCGCACTTCGACGATGAGAACGGGTACTTGACTATCGACGCAAGCATCGAGTAGGTCATGGCAAAGCCTCCAGGGCGGCGACCCTTGAACTGGTGCGCAAGCAGGCGGAAGGAATTGGCGTTCCCCTCGAAGTGTATCAAGTCATCCCACTGCTGCGGGGTGAGGTGTTCCTTGAACTTCAACCCGTCGCCCTCGCTGAAAAACGAGCCTATCGACTTCTCGCCCGAGTGACCGAACGGCGGGTTGCCAAGGTCGTGCGCAAGGCAGGCTGCGGCAACTATCTCCTCTATGTTGTGGAACTTCTTCACCCACGGCTCGCCAGCATACTTCTCGCGCAGCCGCCGCGCCACCTCGCTCGCAAGCGACTTGCCCACACTCGACACTTCAAGGCTGTGTGTAAGGCGGTTATGCACGAAGATGCTCCCCGGCAACGGGAACACCTGCGTCTTGTTCTGCAAGCGGCGGAACGGCGAGGAGAACACCAGCCGGTCGTAGTCGCGCTGGAAGTCGCTGCGTATCGTCTCCTTGTTGTCCTTGTAATGCTCAAGCCCGAGCCGCTTGCCGCATATCAAGCGGTCCCATTCCATTCGGCGGCCTGCGTTACTTGTCATATACATTATTGTAAGTGATTTTCGCATTCGCCACCGGCGTCACACCCTTCAGCTTGAAAAGCTGGCTCACGGTCACAAGTTTGTAGCCCTTTTCCTTCAATCCCGGAATGATGGTTTTCAATGCCTCGGCAGTGGCATCATTCCCCTCGAAGTCGTGCAGCAATATTATGTCGCCATCCTTCACCCGTGCCAGCACCTCGCGGCTACGGTCGGCAGCCGTCACCTGTGGGTTCCAGTCCTCCACGTTGAAACCGCCGATAAACGTCAGGCCGATGGTTTCATACATCAAGTCGTTGATGTCCAAATAAGGTGCACGGAAGAATTGCGGCATACGCCCCGACACCTGCCTTATTACATGGGAAGTGAAATTCACCTCCATGCGCATCTTGTCGGCAGTCATTTCGCTCATGTGCGAGTGCGAGCGCGAGTGGTTTTCAAGTTCGCACCCCTGCGCCACGGCACGTTTCATCACCTCGCGCGTGGTAGCATCTATATCCTTTCCGCACAAGAAGAATGTGGCCACTGCATCATTCTCCTTCAGCACGTCAAGCACTTTCACGGTAGTGGTGGCATTAGGCCCGTCGTCAAACGTCAAGGCCACTAACTTCTCCTCGTCGGCAGCCCGCATCGGTGTCATGCAAGCCAAAACGGCAACCAGCATCAGCAAGAACTTTTTCATAACAATATAGAAATTTTATAACCTACCGGCGAATATACGAAAAATTCCTGGATTTTCACACGCCAGCCCACCGTCCTCCTATTTTTTGTGGTTTAACGCAATTTAAGTGCGGCTCACTATGAATTATACGGCATAATTCGTACCTTAGGAGCAGATTTTTAATTACCATTAACACACCGACCATAATGAAAAATACACTGCCTTTCATTGTTCCCGTGGAACATACCAAGCGGCAACAAGTCCACAGGGAAATATACGAACAGAGCGTGGAACTCTATGACGAGAAAAAATACATCGAGGCATTCCACCGCCTGCTCGACTACCTTGGCGAAGACCTGCGCACACGCTGCGGCAACGAGCAGGGCACAGAATTCCATATTCCGCATGGCTCGATAGTGGTGAACATATACATCGCAGACGAGGAATTGCGCATCGAAGCCGACTTCCTGCAGCTCCCCGAAAAAGGCCGGGTGGCAATGCTGCGGCAAGTGGCCGACCTCAACATCAACCGCCTGCTGCTGGCCGGATTCGTCAAGCAGGGCGACAGCCTGAAGATGCGCTACGTATGCCCGTTGGCCCAAAGCCATCCACACAAGATATATGGCGTACTACAAAACATCTGCTACGTGGGCGACCGCTACGACGACGAATTTTGCACCAAATTCGGCGCCACACGCTGCTACGAGCCGCAAATCACGCCATACCCTGCCGAGACCGTCGCTGGCGTGCATGACGGGCTACAAGCCTTGGGCCGTGCCACGCTCGACGCACTTGCCGAATACAACTCGATGCGGGCATACGGCTACTCGTGGAACGTGCTCGACACCACCCTCTACCAAATTGCATACTTCGCCAACCCACAAGGGCAATTCTGCAACGACCTTGAAAAGGCTATCAACGACATGGATGCCGACCTGCCGGTGGAGGAACTCGTATCGAAAGGCACCGACTACCTGAAGAAATTGCTCGCCACGCCGCGCGAGAAATTGGCCGAAGACCTGTACTTCGTTGACAAATTGGTGTCGAACCGCCGCAGCGCGTCGTTGCAGAACCTGCAAGAAGTGTTCAAGAGCGTGTATGAGGAGGCCACAGCCGCCATGCAGCAAGACGACTACGAACGTGCCGCAGTGAGAATGCTGTACATCTTCTACGAGGCATATTACTACAACGATATGCCATCCGACGTAAGCACCATAATCAGCCAGGCACTGAAAGCCGCAGGCAACCTGCCCGTGGAGCAAGCCTGCGAACCGCTCTACGAGGCTCTTGATAATATAATGGAAGGCGACCTCACCGCAGCAGCCACCGCCACACTGCAAGAAACCGCCCCCGAGGCTGCAAAAATGATGCAGCAAGCCTCCACCGCAGCAGCCGAGATGCAAAAGAAGATGATGGAGCAGATGAGCGGTGCCGACATGGCCGAACTGCAACAAAAGATGACCGAGGCAATGGCTCGCGGCGACATGGCCGAATATATGCGCCTTGCAGGCGAGATGCAACAAAAAATGATGAGCAACCTTTTTAATTAAGAACAACCATAATGGAAAACAACATATATAGCTTAGTATTCAAAGTGACACACGCCGGCGGTTCGGGCAGCTGTTTCTACTTGAAGTCGTGCGACCTGTTTGTCACGAACTACCACGTGGTGGAAGGTTTCCACTCGGTGGCCATCCACGATGCCAACCGCAATCCCTACCTGGCACGGGTGGTGCTGGTGAACGCCGCGCTCGACATCGCGCTGCTTGCCGTCGATAACGACTTCTCGCAACTGCCTTCGCTCAGCCTTGCCGACGACGACTCGCTTGCCATAGGCGGCAAGATAAGGGTAGCCGGATACCCTTACGGGATGCCTTTCACCGTGACCGAAGGCACTGTGTCGGCACCCAAGCAGCTGATGGGCGGCCAATACTACATACAGACCGATGCCGCCGTGAACCCGGGCAACTCGGGCGGCCCCATAATCAACGACCGCGACGAGGTGGTGGGCATAACCGTGAGCAAGTTCACCGATGCCGACAACATGGGGTTCGGCATACGCGTCGAGTACCTGCGCAAGGTGCTTGACAGTATCGACGGGCTGGAACGCGACCGCTACCAAGTGCAATGCGAAAGCTGCGACGAACTAATCTCCGAACCCAACGAATATTGCCCGTCGTGCGGCGAACAGCTGCCCGAAGGGGTGTTCGAGGAACGCCACCGCTCGCCACTTGCCGAGTTCTGCGAAAGCGCAATCGAGCAAATGGGCATCAACCCCATCTTGGCTCGCGACGGATACGAGGCTTGGCTCTTCCACAAGGGAAGTTCCGAAATACGCATATTCGTGTGCAACGGTGCCTACCTTTTCATGGTGGCACCCATCAACCTGCTGCCCAAGAAAGACGTGGAACGTGTACTCGACTATATGCTCAGCACCGACTTCACCCCCTACAAGATGGGCATCGAAGGGAGGCAAATCTACCTTATGTACCGCATACACCTGTCGGACATCACCGACGAGTACGAGGACGCTATACGCCAAAACATCGTCAACTTCGCCCTCCGTGCCGATGACATGGACAATATGCTCGTCGAGCAATTCGGCTGCGAGTTCTCGGCCTACACCAAGAACCCCGAGCAACAAGCATAAGCTTAACGGCCAATTGGGCTAATTCAGTAAACAAGGCTAAAAAGCCCACTCCGCTGCCGTGAAATTTTCCATTGTGGCGATATTTGAGTAACTTCGCATCATGAAAAATATCGCTACAATGGAGAAAATCACTGTGAACATAATAAACGGCTCGGGCAATCCGCTGCCAGCCTACGAAACCGAAGGGAGCGCGGGAATGGACTTGCGGGCTGCGCTCGACGAGCCTGTGGTGCTTGCCCCCCTGCAACGAGCCATGATACCCACCGGGCTGCGCATAGCCCTGCCGCAAGGATATGAATGCCAAATACGCCCTCGCAGCGGGCTGGCCGCCAAGCACGGCATAACGGTACTGAACTCGCCCGGCACCATCGACGCTGACTACCGCGGTGAGATAAAAGTGATACTTGTGAACCTGTCGAACGAGCCATTCACCATCAACCCCGGCGAGCGAGTGTGCCAAATGGTGATTTCACGTTACAGCCGCGCCGAATGGGTACAAGTGGAAACACTCGACGAGACTGAACGCGGCAGCGGCGGTTTCGGCCACACAGGCGTGAAATAACCCCAGTCCAGCCATGCTGATTACCGAAGTAACCCCGGCTGAATACAGCCAACTACTGCCAACACCGCCGCACGTATTCAACTCGGTGGAATTTTCCGAACTGAACCGCGACAAGGCCACGGAACTGCATTACTTGATACTGGCCGACACTAAAACACGGTTCGGGATAATCCTCGGCGAAAAGGCCGACGGGCTGCACAGCCCGTTCTCGGCCCCATTCGGAGGGTTTTCCTCGCCACGGCAGCAACGGCTCACATATATGGAAGAGGCCGCGGAACTGCTGAAGGCATACGCCGACGGCAGGCCAGTGCACATAACATTGCCGCCGCTTGCCTACGACTGCTCGCAGCTGTCGAAATGGGCAAACGTGCTGCAACGCCGCGGCACAATGCAGCGCATCGACCTCAACTACCACTTCGACTTGCAACAGTTCGCACATTACGAAACCGTCATAGAGCGAAACGCACGCAAGAATCTGCATCAAGCCATGAACGAAGACCTGACGCTAACCCGGCTCGGCAACACCGACAGCGACATAGAACGCGCATACGGCGTAATCAAAGCCAACCGCGAGGAACACGGCTACCCACTGCGCATGACGCTACAGGCAGTAAAAGACACCGCCGCCATATTAAAAGCCGACTTCTTCGTAATGACGCACCGTGGGCGCGACATCGCCGCGGCACAGGTGTTCCACGTGGCCACAAGTGTGGCACAGGTGATATACTGGGGCGACCTGAAGGAATATTCCCACCTGCGCACCATGAACCGCCTTGCCCACGACATATTTGCACACTACCACGGGCAGGGGCTGAAAATCCTCGACATAGGGCCATCTACCGTTGACGGCACACCCAACCACGGACTATGCGAGTTCAAGGAAAGCATAGGTTGCGCGGTGTCGCCCAAGTTCTCGTTCATATTATGACACGACGCATGGCACTTATACATTTTTAATAAAAAATTGAAAGCCACTTCCCGAAAATGTATTTAATTTGCACGTTTGAACAAAACAATAAGCACAGGTGAAAAAATTTATTTTCGGCATAATAGCACTATTGGCATTGACGGCAATAATGCCGCCAGCCACATCGAAAGCATCAAAAAAAGATACCCCTACCGGCGCCAACTGCCGAAAGGCCGACTATATATTCCTCGAAGCCCTGCGGCAACGTGAGCACGACAGCATCGATGCTTTCTTCGAGCTGCTGCGCCACGCACACCAGCTCGACCCAAGCAACAGCGTAATATCATACTACTTGGGATTCTGCTACGTGACTATGGACAATTCAAACCGCGACATCGCCGAGGAAGGGTATCGCTTGATGAAAGAGCATTTCGATGCCGTGCCAACCGACTACGACGAATCGCTCGTATATGCCAACGTGGCAAGCCGACTGGGCCACAACGACGAGGCAATCTCGGCTCTTGACACACTTGTGAAACTGTTCCCCGACAAACTTGAAGCCCGCGGGAGGCTTGCCGACGCATACGCCCGCGGGAGGCACTTCCGCGAGGCAATAGCCACTTACGACTACCTTGAATCGACCGAAGGCAAGTCGCTACAACTGTCGTTGCGCAAAATCAATTTCTACATGGCACTCAACGACACAGCTGGCACCATAGGCGAAGGGCGCAACCTCTTGCTTTCGGCTCCCAACAATGCCACCTACAACCTGTTGCTTGGCAACATATTCATGCAGGTGGGCAACCAAGACAGCGCACTACACTACATCGACCGCGCACAGCAGCTCGACCCCGAAAACGGCATGACATACCTGACCAAGGCGCAAATATACTACAACGAGGGCGACTCGGTGGAATATGACAAGCAAATATACCAAGCCCTGATAAGCAAAGACCTTGACATCAACAACAAGGTGGCAGTGCTCACCGACTACATACAGCAGCTGCTCGCCGAACGCGACTCGTCGCAACGCATCGACAACCTGTTCAAGGTGCTGATAAGGCAGCACCCACACGAGAGCGAAATCCACAAGCTATATAGCCGCTACTTCGCCACGCTGCACGACTACAAGAAGGCCGCCGAGCAGATGGAATATGTCACCGACATCGACCCGTCAAACGCCGAGAACTGGAACCTGCTGATGATGTTCAACCTCATAGCCGAAGATTACCCCAAGGCACTGGAAGCAGCGCAAAAGGCACTGGAATACAACCCCGACAGCATAGAGCTGTACCAAAACATAGCCCCGGCATACTTTCAAATGAAGGAATATGACAAGGCCATAGCCACTTACCAAAAGGCACTTGAAATAGCCGACTCCACCGACTATATGCTATGCTCGCGCCTCATTTGCGGCATGGCCGACGCATACAGCGCACTCGGCGACACCACCCAGGCATACGACTGCTATGAGAAGTCGCTGCGCCTGTTCCCCGACAACGACCTAACGCTCAACAATTTCGCCTATTTCCTCGCCGTGAGGGATATGGAGCTTGACCGCGCCGAGCAACTCAGTGCCAAGGCCGTAAGCCTAAGCCCCGAAAGCCCCACCGTGCTCGACACATACGCATGGGTATTCTTCCGAAAAAAAGAATACTCGCTGGCTCTTGCCTACATAGAAAAGGCCATAAAAAATTGCAAGGAAGACAATGCCGAGATACTTGAACACTATGGCGACATACTATTCATGAACGGACAGTTTGACCAAGCCGTGGAAAACTGGGAAAAGGCACTTGAACTCGACCCAGAGTCGGAAATACTGCGGCGGAAAGTGGAATACAAGACTTATTTTAACGAATAGCGTAAACGCACACCATGCCCTGCCGACCAAAACAAATATTGCCCACCATGCTGCTTGCAGTGATACTGCTGTTCACAGCTTGCCGTACCACATCGCCAGGATACCGCGACGTGGTGCCGAGAGCCGACAACCGCAGTGCCGAGGAGCGGCTGGCATCGGTCACCGGCAGTTACAGCCAGTGGCAGACGTTCACGGCAAAGGGGCGTTTTACCGTATCGAGCCGCGAGAGCCTGTCGGCATCGATGCAAATGCGCATGGCGCACGACAGGTACATATACATCTCGCTGCGCGGCGGCATGGGGATAGAGGGCGGCAAGATATTCATCACCCGCGACAGCCTATACGTAATCGACAAAATCAACAAATGCTATGTGGCCGACGAAATATCCCTGTTCACCGCAGGCATCCCGGTCACGCTCGGCGAGCTACAGCAGTTGTTGCTATGCCGCACCTTCAATGCAGGTTCCACTCCGGCAATGGCCATGGCTGCCGGCAACGGCGGTTTCGCGGCAACAACCGTGGCCGACGACAGCCTCGCCACATTCACATTCGCTTTCGACCGCTACAATCTGCTCGGCACCGTGTCGGCAATCACCAGCACCGGCCTTGCCTCATGCAATGTGGGCTATTCGGGATATATCGACACCGAAAAGGGCGGCATAGTGGCTACATCGATTGCCATAATATCGCAAATGCAGGGCACGCAATTAGCCCTGCAAGCCGACTATTCACCGGCAAGCATAAAGTGGGATAGCCCTCTCGATGACCGGCTTTCAATTCCACCAAGCTACAAACGAGCCGACGCGCAATCGCTACTGACACAACTCGGAAACGAACTCTAACCTATTCCCCAATCCGCACAAAAACGACCCGAAAATGAGACACTGGCTGATTTACATATCAATAATCTTTTCCTTATACGCAGCCTCGGCCATGGCCCAGACTTCCATGACCGACGTGCAACGGCAGAAGAAAGAGAAACAGGAAGAAATTAAGCGCACTTCATCGAAAATCGACAGCAACAAAAAGGAAATCACACGGCAACTGAACTCTTTGCGCTCGATAGAAGCCGACATCACGGCACAGCAGTCGCTTATCGCAGGATTGCGCGCACAGCTCGACAGCATCAACGCCCAAACCGCAACCGTCAACGACTCGATAACGGCAATAAACCAGGAACTTGCCAAGCTGCGCCGCTCATACGCCTCAGCAGTAAGGAAAATGCACTCGCATTCATCGTCGTTCGACCGGCTGATGTTTGTATTCTCGTCGGGGTCGTTCCACGAGGCATACCGGCGTATGCGGTACTTGAAACAATTCCAAAAATGGCGCAAGCGCAACGCCGACAAAATAGACGAACAGTTGCAATTGCTTGAGACAGAAAAGCAAAGGCTCGAAGAACTGAAAGCGCAAAAAACAAAGAACCTCACAGCCCAGCAACGTGCCAAGCTCGACCTGGAAGGGCAAAAGTCGCAACAAAACAACGTGATAACACGGCTGCGCAAGCAAGACAAGCAACTGCGTTCCACACTTGCCGAACAGCAGCGACAAGCCGACGCGCTCGACCGCACACTCGACCGGCTGATTGCCGAGGAGCAGCGCAGGCAAGCCGAGGAAGAGAAACGCCGCAAGGCCGAAGAACAAGCACGAGCCGAGGCCGAAACACAGCGCAAGCAAGAAGACAAACAGCAAAAGGAAGAAATTGCCGAGGAACCAAAACCGGCAAAGCCCGAAGAAAAGACACCCGAACCGTCGGACCTCATAGGCAAAGCCCCGTCGTCGATGCCCAAGCCCGAACGCACATTCCGTGGCTCATTTGAAAGCAACAAGGGCCGCCTGCTATTCCCGGTAACCGGCAAATACAAGATTGTGGGTACATTCGGACAACACCGGCATCCCGACTTGAAATACGTCAAGGTCAACAACAACGGCATCGACATCGAGGCGCAGCCCGGCGCATCGGCTCGTGCCATATTCGACGGCAAAGTGTCGGCCGTGTTCCCTCAAGACGGCTACCACACTGTGGTGATGGTGCGCCACGGCAAATACCTGTCGATATACGTCAACCTGAGCGAAATATACGTGCGCAAGGGCGACACGCTCAAGGCCGGACAAGCCATAGGCAAAATCTACTCCGACCCCGACGACGGCGGACGCACCATACTCCACTTCGAGGTGCGCAAGGAACGCGACAAACTCGACCCACAGCAGTGGGTGAAATAACGCACATACCAATCCGATGGGACAAGGCAGAAACGCAATATCGCGGCAAATCATCAAGGCAATGAGCGTCTTCGGTGGTGTGCAGGTGCTTACCATTCTGTGTTCGATAGTACGCACCAAGCTCGTGGCCGTGTGGATAGGCCCGGTGGGGATAGGGCTGTTTGGCATCTACAACTCGGCCATCGACATGATTAACACCGTAGCCAACCTTGGCATACGCAGCAGCAGCGTGCGCGACATATCCATCGAGGTGGAACACGGCAACCGCCGCTGCATAGCCGAAATAATAGGCGTGGTGCGACGCTGGACGTGGGCATTAGGCGTAATGGCAGCACTGCTAATGCTTGCAGCCGCACCGCTGCTCAGCCGGTGGACATTCGGCGACAACAACCATTCATTAGGCTTCGTCGCACTATCGGTGGCGGTGATGCTTACTGCCATTGTCAATTGCGAACAATCAATACTGCAAGGCACACGGCAGCTGCGGCGACTCGCCCAGGTGGGCGTGTACAGTGCCGCCGTGGGGCTTGTCGTCTCGGTGCCGCTATTCTACTTCATGCGCGCCCAGAGCATAGTGCTGTCGATAATAGCATACGTGGCAGCAGCGGCATTCTTCGCATGGAAGTTCCGCAACAAGGACTATGCCGACATCACGGTACGGCTCACCGCCTCCCAGGTGGTGTCGCGCGGCGCAGGCTTCGTCAGGCTTGGCATTTTCATGACGCTCGGCACATTCCTCTCGATGCTTAGCTCATACATCTTCATTGCCTACCTCAACCATGCCTCGGGCACGGCTGCCGTGGGGCATTACCAAGCTGGCTACACGCTCATTCATCGTTATGCCGGGCTCATATTCACGGCCATAGGTACCGAATATTATCCACGACTTGCCAGTGTGTGCCAAAGCCGCTGGCGCACACGCCTCTTCGTGAGCCAGGAAATCAACATCACCCTTACAGTGCTCGCCGCCATAGTGGCAGTATTCATCCTGTCGAGGCAATTAGTCGTAAACATTCTGTATTCAGCCGATTTCAATGCCATTATCCCGTTCATCACCTACGCCAGCATTGGCATAGTGTTCCAAGCCATATCGTGGTGCATGGCCTACGTGATAATCGCCCGGGGGAAAGGGAAAATCTATATCCTGACTGAAATCGCAAGCACAGCCATAGGGCTTGCACTCAACATCACATTCTATAACATCGCCGGGCTGACCGGCCTTGGCTGGGCATACGCCGTGTGGTATGCCATTTACACCATCATCGTCGGCGTGGTTTACTTCCGTGTTTTCCGACTCACGCTGCACCGCTCCACTCTAATAGTGTCACTTTATGCCACCACGGTCGCCGTGGCGGCAATCATCACCATGAACACGGGGTTGTGGCCGCTCACTGCCGCCATAGCCGTGGTTGCCACAATCGCTGGCTGCGCTATGCTGCGCAAGCGACTGCGCCGATAATCACCAAAATTTGTTCTGAGCCTTGTTATACACAAATCCCACACTGCCAAGGCGGTCTTCGAGCCACCGGCGGTCGATTTGCATATCGCTGCACATCTCGTCGAGCGACCCATACTGGTCGCGCAATTTCATATTCACATAGCTAAGCAGCATCATTACATCACTCGGTAATTCGGTCATAATCCTAATCTTTTAAAAACCACCGCAAAGGTAGTGCAAGGCGAGCGCAATTGCAAAAAAAAAACAGCTTGCTGATTTTTTCAGCATTGCCGAGCCGCAGCTACGTTATTGCAACATTATTTTATGCAGTTAATTGTTGTTGCGAACATTGTTTGCGATTATAAATCCTAAAAATCCTATGAGCAAGATACATACTGCACTTTCAAAAAATGCTACTAAAAATGAAGCCATTTTGATAAAGCCATCGTTGAGCGACAACGAATTCTTGAGACTCGCTACCAACCCATCGATAATTGTTACTTCAGAAACTAGCCATCCAATGATTGAGCAGAACAATATTATTCCTGCAATCCATGCAACAGTAGCCAGCCATTTATACCCAAATCCTAAGCATTGGATAAACCGTATTTTGGCAATACTGCGGCGCAGCCTGCGCCTTTCCTTCCTGCTCAGGTTATCCTGCTCTAAACTAAGTTTGTAGAATTTCAGTTCATTCAGTTTCGCTTTGCGGTAAGCCTCGTTAGAGTCACGGTTCAAGCCTTTTCCGGCATACATTCCGCTCAGCTCCGTATAGAAATCGGCTGCTTCTTTTGCAAGGTTTATACGGCTTTCCAGTGAATCGTCTTCCTCTGCGGCGTGGTTCATGCTGCTGTGGTAGCCGCATGGGTTGTACTTATACCAGTTCTTGCCGTGTATTATTTGCTCGTGGTATGCTTCCACATTTTCTTGCACTATCCCATTCGGGAAACTTTTCATGCGGATACAGGCGTTTTCAAATGTGGCACAAGTAAAGCTGCAACTGTCAAATATGCTGCCGACGAAATTAGTAGCACCATGAAACCCACAAAAATAGAAATCGCCGAGAGTGATGTTGCATTCGCTCATGGTGCAATCGGTAATGTGGGAATATCTGAAGTCTGCCAATTTCATAATAGTCCCTCTGAAACGGCAATATTCCAAGTCGCAGAAGAAGAAATTCACATTGCACAGTTCAGTTTCCTTGTCATCGATGCCTGCAATGTCGGTTGTCGGACACCCTGTTTCTTCTTGCTGCGCCCTTATTGAATTCCTGTTGAACTTGTCGAAATTACATTGCACCAATCGGGCTTGCGGAAATCCCACGTTTTTTAAAGTTGCCCCCAAAAACGACAAGTTGTATAGCAGTTTCTTTTCGCTCCTTTCCATGGTGAATTTGCTGAACATGATGTTTTCCAGCGTATATCCAGTGAAATCAAGAGAATTGCAATCGTCAATCTCCGAAAGGTCCAAATTTTTCAATACCCTGTTCCCGCTTTTCCGGCATTCGTCCATTAAGGCGAGGAGAGCAGCCCGGTTGGATATTTTTATACAAGATTCTTCGTCAACAAATGATTGTTTCATAGAGAACTGAGCTTAATTTTTGGAATTGGATTTTTGGGCAAATTTCGCATATATTATCAAGGCAAGAGCCGATAGCAAGCCGACGGCGGCAAACCAGTACCAAATGTGGTGCGCATTGGCCGCAGCTGCCTGCCATGCCTCGTGCGTGGGGAACAGTGCCGGGTCGGGGCAGTAGTGCGAGAGCAGTATGCCCGACATCCCGAACCCGAGTATCGACGAAAGGAACGAATCGAGGTGGCTGAAACCGAGGTATAGCCCCTCTTCGCCCTTTGGAGCTTGCAGCGAGAAGTATTCCAAGTAGCGCGGCGAAATGAAACATTCGGCAAGGGCCTGCAACACTATGCCTGCCACCATCATCACAGTGATGGGGTGGAACCCGAGCAGGTCGCCGTGAAACAGGTTGCCCGATGCCATCACAAGAGCTGAAAGTGGAATTAGGAACATTCCCACCGTAATCGACGTGAGAGCCTTGCGCCGAGCCATGAACCGGGTGACAATGTTGACCGCCAGCACCACCACGAGCGGGTTGACATTGGCAATCCAGCCCGGTCGGGCGGTTTCGCCTGCAAGGCGTATCACATACTTCGGCATGGTGGCGTAAAGCTGCTGCTGCACCATCCAAAATCCTGTCACAATCAATATCAGTACAAGCAGCCGACCATTAGTAAACACCTTGCACAGCCCGTGCAGCACTTCGCGAACGTTTTTTCCTTCACCGTCGGTGTGTGCCGAGTGGAAGAATAATGCTATTGCGATGAATGCCACTACGCACAGTATTGCCGAAAACAGGTTTATATGTATGTATGCCATGTCGCCCAGCACAGAGCGCATGGGGTCGATGACGCTCTTGCCGATGAACGACCCTATGTTGACCATCATGTAAAAGATTGAGTAACCCTTGGCCCGTGTCTCGGATATAGTTTCGCGGGCTACCGATGCCAAAATTATCGACTTTATGAACGAGCCGCCCACCATCACCACCAGCATTGCAGGCACTATAAGGTAACGCTCGCCGCTTTCGCGCAAGCCTGTGAACACCGTCTGTTCGCCATATTTCACAAGTCCTTCGCCTTCAAGCACAAGCGGCAGCATCCACATCAAGGCATACCCTACGGCAAGCAGGGCAAATGCCACCAAAAGCGATTTTCGGTAGCCTATCTTGTCGGCAAATGCACCGGTGAACATCGGCAGCAGGTACAACCCACCCGAGAACAGTCCCGAAATTATGCTTGCCTCGATGTCGGAAAATCCGAGCGTATTTGACAGGTAAAGTGTGATAACGATGAAAACGGCATAGTATGCCATGCGTTCAAACAGTTCGGCGGCGTTTGCCGTCCAAAAAGCGCGTGAATATTTTGCGGCCATAAGCGAGAATGTGAATAAAATAAAAAGCCCCCTGCAATTCAGCAAGGGGCCTTCGGTACTTTTTTGTGTGCCCGAGATCGGAGTCGAACCGATACGGATGTTACTCCACTGGTACCTGAAACCAGCGCGTCTGCCATTTCGCCACCCGGGCTTTCTTTTGTAAGGCGGCACAAAGGTAGGCATTATTATTGAAAATGCAAAATAAAATGGGGTAAAATTTTCATCTTTTGAAATATGTCGTGATTTTATTCCATTATTCCGGCGGATTCTGTAATTTTGTGAGATACATAACAACATTTTCTAAAAACCTATAAAACTTAATTATGAGACTTATCATTGAACCCGACTATGCCACCGTTTCGGAGTGGGCAGCCAATTATGTGGCACGCCAAATCAACGATTTTGCCCCCACTGCCGACCGCCCGTTTGTGCTTGGATGCCCCACTGGCAGCTCGCCACTGGGAATGTACCGCAAGCTCGCCGAGCTGTGCGCGGCAGGCAAGGTGTCGTTTGAGAACGTGGTGACTTTCAACATGGACGAATACTGTAATCTTCCCGAGGAACACCCGCAAAGCTACCACTCGTTTATGTGGAACAATTTCTTCAGCCACATCAACATCAAGCGTGAAAACGTGAACCTGCTCAACGGCAATGCACCGTGCAAGGAGGAAGAATGCGCACGTTATGAAGAGAAGATACGCTCGTATGGCGGCATACGCCTGTTCCTTGGCGGCGTAGGCCCCGACGGACACATTGCCTTCAACGAGCCGTGCTCATCGCTCACATCGCGCACACGCGAAAAGACGCTGACTCAAGACACCATAATCGCTAACTCGCGTTTCTTCGACAACGACGTTAACAAGGTGCCAAAGACTGCCCTCACAGTGGGCGTGGGTACCATAATGGACGCTCAGAGTGTGTTGCTGATTGTAAACGGTTATAACAAGGCTCGTGCATTGCAGGCCGGCGTGGAAGGCGGCGTATCGCACATGTCAACCATCAGCGCATTGCAGATGCACCCCAAGGCAATAATCGTGGCCGACGAAGATGCAGTAATGGAGCTGAAGGTTTCGACCTACCGCTACTTCAAGGACATCGAGGCTGCCAACCTCAACCCTGCAACCCTGCTGTAAACGCATAGCACATAATACAAACGAGAGGTGTTCCCCACAGCCTTCTGCACAGTGCAGAAGAGAGCGGAACACCTC
The DNA here is from genome assembly GCA_944320595.1 of uncultured Muribaculaceae bacterium. Taxonomy (GTDB): domain Bacteria; phylum Bacteroidota; class Bacteroidia; order Bacteroidales; family Muribaculaceae; genus Avimuribaculum. The sequence goes on from CALUIB010000019.1 coordinate 46,652, forward strand.
TCGCTATTTTATCGTAGTGCCGGCTTATATCACGAATTGCACTTCTTTGAAGGCATAATCGTGGCAAGAGCCATCGGCGTGTTCAAGCATCAGCGTGCCCGCTGGAGCTACGCCTGCTATGCGTGCCATGAAATGGCCGCCGCCGGGCAGGGCAAATTCGTGCATACAGCCATCGTGCCGATACAGGGTGGCAAGGTAGCGGCTGTGCAGCCTTGTCGCTCCGTCGGCAGTACCAAGTGCGGCCACTTGAGCCTCGATGCGGCTGCACACGCCGCGCAATGCTGAGTCGAGGTCGGTTTCACACCCGATTATTTGCTTTAGCGAAACAGGATTGGGCGCATCGCTCAGGAACACGTCTTGGTTGATGTTAATGCCCGCCCCTATTATGGTGTGGCGTATGCTGTTGCCACACAGCGAGTGCTCTATGAGTATGCCGCATATCTTGCGGTCGCCGTGGTAAATGTCGTTCGGCCACTTTATGCTGAACCCCGTGGAATACTGCGACAGGAAATCGACTATGGCCAACGATGCTGCCTCGCTTATGCCAAACTGAGCCGCGGGTGCCACCGGCGCATTCTTGACAAGCAGCGAGAACGTGAGGTTCTTGCCCGGCTCAGCCTCCCATGAATTGCCGCGCTGTCCGCGGCCAGCCGACTGGTGGTGCGTATAAATCACCGTGCCCGACGGCAGCATGGCGGCCATTCGGGCAAGGTAAGTGTTGGTGGAGGCTGTCTCCTTGATGTTGATATATCGTGCCATCAGTCTTCGGGGAATTCCATCGTGAGAGTGCGAGCGTGGCTGTCGGGATTTTCTACTATACGCACAGTGACAGTATCGTCGGGCAACAGGTTCTCGATGCGCTCGGGCCATTCGATAAGGCACAACGCTCCGCTGTCGAAGTAGTCTTCCACACCTATGTCTTCGGCCTCACGCTCGTCTTGCAGGCGGTAGCAGTCGAAGTGGTATATGAGTTCGGCGGTGGTGTCGCTGCGATACTCGTTGATGATTGAGAACGAGGGCGAGTTGGTCACATCCTCCACCACCCCGAGCACACGGCACAGTGCGCTGATGAAGGTAGTCTTTCCAGCACCCATCTCGCCATAGAAGGCAAACACGGTGTAGTCGCCCATTTCGGCGGCAAATTCCCGTGCGGCCTCGTCGATGGCCTCAAGGTCGGCTATGCTTATTGTTTTTGTTTCCATACGCGCAGTAGGTTTTGTTTAAAGTTTCCAGTTGCGAATGCGTTCCATGGCCTCGGCAGTGGCATCGTGCTGTCCGAAGGCAGTGAGGCGGAAGTAGCCTTCTCCGCTCGGGCCGAAACCTACGCCTGGAGTGCCCACCACATTAACTTCATGCAACAGACGGTCGAAAAATTCCCACGAACCCATTCCGCACGGAGTCTTTAACCAAATGTAAGGCGCATCTATACCGCCATACACGGTGAAACCTGCGGCCTCAAGCCCTGAACGCATCATGCTGGCGTTTTCCTTATAGTAATTGATGGTATCAATCACTTGGGCTTTTCCTTCGGGAGTGTAGATGGCTGCTGCACCGCACTGGGTGATGTAGCTTGCGCCATTGAACTTAGTACACTGGCGGCGGTTCCACAATCCGTTAAGCTGCACTTCACGTCCATCACGGGTGACGGCTATCAATTCCTTGGGAACCACAGTATAGCCGCAACGCACACCAGTGAAACCGGCAGTCTTCGAGAAACTGCGTATTTCTATTGCCACACGCTTTGCACCCTCTATCTCATATATCGAATGGGGCACTTCGGGGCGGCTGATAAAAGCCTCGTATGCAGCATCGAATATTATTACTGACTTATGCTCGATTGCATAGTCAACCCACCGTTTCAGCTGTTCACGGGTAAGTGTGGTGCCTGTTGGGTTATTGGGGTAGCACAGGTATATTATGTCAACCTGCCCCTGTGGCAGTGCCGGGTTGAAGTCATTCTCGGCAGTACATGGGAAGTATGTGACATTGCTCCACTTCCCATCGGGCATCATGTCGCCTGCGCGGCCGCACATCACATTGCTGTCGATATAAACTGGATATACGGGGTCGGTCACGCCGAAGTTGCAGTCGCGGTCCAGTATTTCACCAATGTTGCCGGTGTCGCTCTTTGCCCCGTCGCTCACGAATACCTCATCGGCTGCAATCTTCACGCCGCGCGGCTCGAAATCGTTTTTCACGATGGCCTCGCGCAGGAAGTCATAGCCCTGTTCCGGGCCGTAGCCATGGAACGTCTCGGTGCGAGTGAAGTCATCGACGGCGCGATGCATGGCCTCGATGCTCGCTGCGGGCAGTGGGCGTGTCACGTCGCCTATCCCTAAGCGGATTATCTTCTTGTCGGGATTCTCGTTCTTATATTTTTCAACTTTCTTGGCAATATCCGAGAACAGATAGTTGCTTTTCAGTTTCAAGAAATGTTCATTGACTAATGCCATAATATGATTTTGTTTTAATCGTATATAATCTATTGTAGGTTTATAGAGACGCGATTAATCGCGTCTCTACTATTATCTTAGTGGCGGCCTTTGCCGTTGTTGTTCTTGCGGCGTTGCTGCTCGGCAAGCATGGCTTGCTGTTGGCGTTGCGCCTCTTCCAAGCGTGCCATGAAACCGCTTTTCTTCTTGGGCTTGCGAGCTGCCTCGGCCATCATGGCTCGCATCTTGCTCTCGCTCACGAAGTGGCGGTAACCGTAGGTTTGCAGTATGGTGATGAGCAGCGACACGAAGTAGTAATAGCTAAGTCCAGCCGCATAGTTGTTGAAGAACACAAGGAACATCACAGGCATCAAGTAGGCCATCATCTTCATTCCCGGCATCGACTGGCTGCCTGCCTGATTTTGCATATTGATGCGTGTGTAGATGATGTTGACAACGGTCATCAACAAGCAGAATAGGCTTATGTGGTTGCCGAAATAGTTGGTGATGAACGGTATCTGCGCATCCCAGCTCACTATGGCATCGGGAGCCGAAAGGTCTTTCACCCACAAGAACGACTGTCCGCGCAGCTCGATGCATGAGGGGAAGAATGTAAACATGGCCACCAAGATAGGCATCTGCAACAACAGGGGCAAGCATCCGCTCATGGGGTTGGCTCCGGCCTGACGGTAAAGTTCCATCATCTTTTGCTGCTTTTGCATGGCCTGCTCCTTGTCGGGGTACTTGTCGTTGAGCGCTTTGATGTCGGGAGCGAGGAAACGCATCCGAGCCTGCGACTTGTAGCTCTTGTGTGCCAGCGGCCACAAGATTAGCTTTATCAGTATGGTCATGATGAGGATTATCAGCCCGTAGCTTGGTATAAAGCTGCCTAAGAAGTTGAACACGGGGATAATGAACCCAGTGTTAATCCACCTGAACAGCGGCCAGCCGAGCGGTATCACCTTGGTCAGTTTCAAATCCTCGTCGGGCGAAACCAGTTCATCATACGAAGAAAGCAGCGGATAAAGGTTGGGGCCGAAGTAGAAATTGAACTGAGCCGGCATGGGGTCGGTCGAATTGTAGTCGAGCGAGCTCTCCATGCTCATAGTCTTCAAGAAGTTGCGGTTGTCAGGATCCTCGGTGGGAATGACACGGCTTTCAAAGTCGGCACCGTTGAAATAAGACTTGCAGATGAGTATGCTTGAGAAGAACTGGTTCTTGAAACCAACCCACTTCAACTTGTCTTGCATTTGCTCGTCATCGTTGCTCGTTTCGCTCAGGTAATCCACGTCTCCTCCCGAATATTTGTAGTAAAGTCCGCTATTGCGTTCTTCAAACATACGCCCCGATTCATGGCGCGACATCTTCTGCCTCCATGCGAAGTCAAGGTTGGGAATATTGGTGGGTATCACCTTGTCCATGCCTTCTTGCAGCACATCCATAGCCACGTCGTAGCGGCCAGCCGGCAATGTGTAACGTATTCCGAACTTGCTGCCACCGCCCAGATCGAGCTGCATCAGCACCGTGCTGTCGTTAAGTTGCACAGGCGTGAAGTAGAAGTCCTTGGTGTCGAAACGCTGTGAATTGGTGTTGAGTATGAAACTGTAACTGTTGGTTTCAGCGTCAAACAGCTTTACCGGGTTCACATCGTCCACGTTGAAGTCCTTATGGTCGTTGTAATCTTTCAGCGTGACACTCGATATTTGCCCACCGAGCGACGACACTTCCACGCGCAGCACCTCGTTTTCGAGAACGATTGTCGAGTCACGCCCGTTCAAGAAGTTGGCAAATGAGCCGTTGCGAGTATAATCGTTGATAAGCGTCCTCACCTGTGCCACAAGGCGGTTGTGGAACGCCACATTGGCAGTAGTGGTGGCAAGAGCCTCAGAGAGGCTGCCCATCGAACCGCCGTCGAGCGTGATGCTACCCGACAATTCTCCATTTTGCAGTGTCACCGACACGCCACCGTTGATGAGCGTGTAAACGGCCTTCTCGCCTTCACCGGCGGCATGGCCGAATTGCATGACGGTGGACTTTAACGTGGCTATTTCGGCAGCCGTGATGGTGTCGGTCACGCCAAATGCGGCTCCGGCCTCGGCTTGTTGCATGGCAGCCTCGGTGGCAGCCTGCTCGGCTGCTGCCCGGCGTTGGGCCAGTTCGGCCTCCGAAGGCTGGTTGAGCCACATGAAACCGAAAATCACCACGCCCATCAGCAGCATTCCGATAATCGCGTTCTTATCCATTTCTGTTCAAAAAATAGAATATATATGTTTTTACTTGTTTTTCTTGTTCTCGATGGCCACACGCACGAAGTCCATGAACAATGGGTGCGGATTCAGCACCGTGCTGCTGTATTCGGGATGGTATTGTGTGCCTATGTACCACTTCTTGCCTTCGAGTTCCACCACTTCCACAAGGTGCGCCTCGGGGTTCTCACCCACGCAGTGCATTCCTGCGGCCTCGAATTGGGCGCGGTATTCATTGTTGAATTCAAACCGATGGCGATGGCGCTCCATAATGTCGGTAGTACCGTATGCCTTTGCCACTTTCGAGCCACTGAGCAGCCTGCACTGATATGCGCCAAGCCGCATGGTGCCACCCATCGACGAGATGCTTTTCTGTTCTTCCATCAAGTCGATTACGTTGTAGGGGGTCTTGGTGTCCATTTCGGTACTGTTGGCCTCGGCCAGCCCCAGCACGTTGCGGGCAAATTCTATCACCATGCACTGCATACCCAGGCAGATGCCAAATGTGGGCATATCATGCTCACGGCACCACTTCAGTGCCACGAATTTACCCTCGATGCCGCGTTGCCCGAATCCAGGGGCTATTATCACGCCATCCATTCCGCGCAACGCTTCCTCCACGTTGCCATCATTTAGCTTTTCCGAGCTGATGTATTGTAGGTTGAGCTTATGGTCGTTGTAGGTGGCAGCTTGGAACAGCGATTCAGAAATCGACTTGTAGGCATCCTGCAATTCCACGTATTTGCCCACCAAGCCTATGGTCACCGTTTCCTTTGCATTTTCTATTTTGGCAAGGAATTCGTTCCACTTGGTCAAGTCGGGTTCGCCACTGTAGGGAGTGTTTGTCTTTTTCAGAACTATTTCGTCGAGATGTTGTCCATGCATGGTCAACGGCACCGCATAAATGGTGGGGGCGTCAATCGACTGTATCACGGCATCGGGCGACACGTTGCAGAACAAGGCCACTTTCTTGCGCATCGACATCGGTATGTCGTGTTCGGTGCGCAGAACCAATATGTCGGGCTGTATTCCCACTTCCTGCAGCTGTTTCACCGAGTGTTGCGTGGGCTTGGTCTTCAGTTCCTTCGCCGCATTGATAAATGGCACATAGGTGAGGTGCACCACAAGGCAGTTTTGCCCGAGTTCCCACTTTAGCTGACGCACGGCCTCAAGGAACGGCAGCGACTCTATGTCGCCCACCGTGCCACCGATTTCGGTAATCACGAAGTCGTATTTGCCGGTGTTACCCAGCAGTTTCACGTTGCGCTTTATCTCGTCGGTGATGTGCGGAATTATCTGCACTGTCTTGCCAAGGTAGTCGCCGCGGCGTTCCTTGTCGATGACGCTTTGGTAGATGCGTCCTGTGGTTATGTTGTTGGCGCGCGACGTCTGTATGTTGGTGAACCGCTCGTAATGGCCCAGGTCGAGGTCGGCCTCGTGCCCGTCGGCAGTGACGTAGCACTCGCCGTGTTCGTATGGGTTGAGCGTGCCCGGGTCGATATTGATATACGGGTCAAACTTTTGGATTGTAACTCTAAAACCGCGCGACAGCAACAGTCGTGCCAACGACGACGAGATAATTCCCTTCCCTAACGAGGAAACCACGCCGCCGGTAACAAATATGTACTTTGTTTCCACCTTTAGTCTTTTGTGTTAAACATTTTAAGTTGCAAAATTAGCAATAATTCTCGACCTAATCCACTTTGCGCCGCGGAAAAATATGCACATATATTTCACTGGCGGCATTTTACAACAATCCGTTCTTCTTCAGCAGCATTTCAATCTCCTATTTTGAGATTGCCTGCCGTTCGGCCTTGTCGTATATGTACAACAGGTTTATCTCGGTTTCTTCCACCGACACAATTACCGTGAAGGTAATCACCCTTGCACCGCCGCTTTTGCCCTTCCCCTTTGAGGCGATGCCATACGTATTTTCCTCAACCCGCCACCAAGGCAAGGATTGGCCAAGATGTCATCTCGCAGTTTTGACAAACCTTGTTTTAATGACGCATATTTTTTTGACAGGCGCTTTACCTCTTTTTCAAAAGGCTTATCGGAGTGTCATTGTTGCCTTCATAACAGTGCGCCTCCGTCTCCTTATTTTATAACGCACATTTACATATATCATTCCAATACGGCAAGCTTTATGCCGGTTCAAGCCCGAGCGAACGGAACAGCTCGCGGTCTTCGTCGATACGATTCCCGATAGTGGTGAGCATATCACCCATGATTACACCGTTCATCCCGCCCGTCAGTATTCTGCGCTCGGCGGCATCGCTCAACCGCGCCCTGCCGCCGGCAAAACGCAGGAACTTGCCTGGCAGCACAAAGCGGAACATTGCCACGGTGCGCATAATTTCATCCTCGCTTATTGGCGGCATATCCTGCATGGGAGTGCCGGGGATGGGAACAAGTATATTAATCGGTACGGAATCCACGTCTATTTCGCGCAACGTCATGGCAAGTTCCACGCGCTGCTCCATGGTTTCGCCCATGCCGATGATGCCACCCGAGCACACCGTCATGCCCATGCGCTTAGCAAGGCGCAGGGTTGCAATCTTGTCGGCGGTGGTGTGGGTTGAACACAGCGAGGGGAAGAACGACGGAGCCGCCTCAAGGTTGCAATGGTAGCGTGTCACGCCTGCCTCGCGCAGCATCTTCATGGCCTCCTCACCTATAAGCCCCATCGACGCACACAGCTGCAGCCCAGTCTCGCGGCCAAGATGTCGGTATATCTCGCAGAAATGTTCCATATCGCGATTGGCCACCTTGCGGCCGCTTGTCACCAACGAAAAACGGCGTATGCCACGGCTGTCATTATAACGGGCGAGTGCGAGCGTGTCGGCAAGGCTCGCCGACTGGTATTCCTCAACCCCGGTGTGAAACCGTGCCGACTGTGCACACCATTTGCAATCTTCCCCACAACGTCCGCTGCGAGCATTGATAATGGAACACGTGTCGATGCGGTTGCCGCAAAAGTGGCGGCAAATTTCTCCGGCAGCATCACACAATTCATCTACATCGTGCCAGTGCGCTATTTTACAGGCTTCGTCGGTCGAAATTTTGTAGCCCGACAATACCTTATTTTTCAGTTCTTTAAGCATATCTTTAAATGTATGTGGGTACAAAATTACGGAAATAATTGCGATTTTTCTCGGAAATCGCTTGCCGGAATAAAAAATATGCGTACCTTTGCACCCGGGTAAGTCCTACACGGCATGCTCCCGGTGAATTCCCCCAGGTCTTGACCGAAGCAAGGGTAGCAGGTCGTAGCGGCGCGATGTAGTCAGCTTGCCCATCTGCCTCTTTAGCTCAGTTGGCCAGAGCACGTGATTTGTAATCTCGGGGTCGTTGGTTCGAATCCGACAAGAGGCTCAAAACGAAGAATAGTTCATTTGAAATTTGAATGATACGAAAGCAGTTTTAAAAAGCTGCCTTTATATCAAAAAACAACTCGGGATGTAGCTCAGTCCGGTTTAGAGTACTCGTCTGGGGGGCGAGTGGTCGCAAGTTCGAATCTTGTCATCCCGA